>QJWJ01000045.1 GCA_003235365.1 Deltaproteobacteria bacterium | reverse complement strand
CTGGGTCGCGGCGGACTACGATTTCTGCGTTTCGGACATCGAGGCGTTCTGAGAACGCCGCGGGGTTCAGTGACTTGTTCACTGCGTCCCAGGATGCTCTTCCCTGAGCTGTTTGGGAGTCATCTCGACACGTTTTGCCCGCACCCCTGACCGGAGGCAATGGCGCGCGCTCATTCGCACTTCCAGTTCTCCACGGGATCGCAGGACCTATTGGCGGTCGTCTCGCAAACACAAAGATCGCACACCGTGTTGCTGGCGCTGGGACAGTCTGAATCGAGTTCGCCGCAGCCACAGTCGCAATAGCCGTCTCCGTAGAATGCGGCGGGGCAGATCCACTCGCTCTCGGAGACGCAAGCGCCGTTCTGACAGGTTCCGATACCACAGGGGTAACCACAGAAACCGCAGTTGTCCGAGTCGCTATTCAGATCGACGCAGCTCGAGCCGCATTGGGTGAGACCCACCGCGCAGGCCGTGCAGACACCGCTCGTACAACTGCCGTCGCAGGGAAGGTTGCATCCGCCACAGTGACCGACGTCCGAACTGATGTCGACGCACGACCCGCCGCACGTCGTCAATCCCGATGGGCAGACCTCGACCGTGCAAACGCCCCCCGAGCAGGTCCCGCTGCAGGGGGTATTGCATCCGCCGCAGTGGCTGGTGTTCGTGCTGGTGTCGACGCAACTCGACCCACACGGCTCGAGCCCCGCGCCGCAGGCGGGCTGACTGACGCATTCTCCCTGTTGGCACGTCGCGCCCGAGGCGCACGCGCGGTCGCACCGACCGCAGTGCAAGAGGTTCGTGTCGAGGTCTACACAACTGCCACCGCACCCAATGAGGCCTGGGCCACAGTTCCCACAGCTGCCAGCATTGCAACCGTTGCTCGCAGGATCGCAAGCGTTACCGCAGCTCCCGCAGTGCTCGTCGCTTTGCGCCAGATCCACACAAGTGTCACCACAAGCGGTGAGACCTGAACCACAGCCCTGAAACGAGTGTGTCTCCGTCGAGCTGGTGGTCAGTTGCAGCCAGCCCTCGGGCTGCACCATCTGCGTGCGCAAGCGTCCCGTCGTGCTCAAACCGCGGCGCACTTCCTGACGCGTGCGCGTCAAAGCCACGAATACCGACGACAGCTCGGCTCCGTCCACGGCTTCGGTCAACGCGCTTCTGGGCACGGTCAAGCTGCCCTCGGCGTCGGTTCCACGACAGGTTAGCGTTGCCACGGCCGCATCGCGGGTCACCAGCGAGAGCAACACGGACACCTCGTCGTCACGGCTCGCCCAACCGAACGACAGATCGCCCGTGCCGAAGACCACCTCCCGAGTCAGGCTGGACAACGACGGGGAACTCTGCATCAGGCTCGTCGCGCGGAAGCTCTCCTCGAAGGGACCGAACCCCGCCGCCGTCGCGCCCTCAGCGGTCACGCCCAGGGTTGCGCCAGAAGCGAACAGCGAGCCACTCTGCATGCCGGAGAATTGATAGGGGGGAAACACCGTCAGCGGCGTGGTGGTCCCGGAAAACGTGAGGCCGCCAGCGTCGAACGTTTCTCGCGTACGGCATGTGGGTGAACCAGATTCCGCAAAGTAACACTCCTCGTCGACCCCACAGCTCATCGTGCACAGGTCGACGCATTGAGGCTCGCACCGCTCATCGAAGACGCATGCCTGATCTGGACCGCAATCGCCGCAGGCCGGCAGGAGCGTCAGCTCGCAGTTGCCCAGGGCGCGGGCACAACGCGAAGCCGATCCAGTGGCATCGGGAACGAACACTGCCGTCAGACTCGGAGTCGCAGAGCCTCCCGTTGCGGCATGGGTCTCCGCCAGCGTGATGATCCCGAGCGCATGGGGACCGTCCGCTTCGGGATCGGGGACTGGAGCTGGCGTCACCCCGTCGCCGCCAGCGTCGTCCGCTGGCACGTCGTCCATCGGTGAATCGTCATCGGGCCCGTCCTCGCCATCCGGCACGGCGAGCTCATCGCCCGCAGCCGTGTCGTCTTCTAGAGTGTCGTCAGCGGTCCCGTCGTTGCCGGAAGCATCGTCAGCCGGCGCTTGCTCGGAGGGTGCCGGTGTGTCGTCATTCCCAGGTTCGGCGCCGCTACTAGACGGCCCGGCATCAGGCCCCCCCGGCGAGGGCTTGGTGGCGCTGCCATTTTCCGAGTTGGCAGAGTTGCGCCCAACTCCCAAGCAAGCCTGCGAACCCAGAACACTCAGCAACACGGCAGAAGCCTCGGCGCACCGCCACACGCGTCGCCAGCGCCGGGTTGCGCCCAGGCCGGGGCGGCACTGAATACTCCACCGAAACATCGATCTGGGGTTCATCGAAGCCACAATGTAGCAGAGCCGCGTAGCCATTGCGATGACTCCCACGTCCGTCGCAGCCGCAGCTCGGGGAAGACACGCGAATCAGCCTTGAAACGGTGATTGAACCTTCCGAAGAGCAGTGCGCGCACCTGCTCGCGCGGCGCAATTTCCAGCGGACCATACATCCAAGAGCGGCGAGCCCTCGATGCTCGGCGAGTCCACTCGTGGATCGCCACCTGTGCCCTGAGTCTGCACTCCGACTTCGGAACTCGCTGGGTGTGCGGTTTTGAAGTGTCCCAAAGCTGGCTATTTCTGGATTCATTATAAAAATGTGCAAAGTGGTCTCCGATGGCAGTTTCGCTCCTACGTGCATAGGAGTTGGCTTTGGGAGCGTTGCCAAAATCGAGTCCATCGCTTGCAATCCTCAGACTGTTGGCCCTTTGTTACCCGTGAGCGGGAGTCCAACATCGTTTGATCGGTGCTGGGAGTTGGCTACCGAAGAGTATCGGGCGGGAAGTGAGCTTGGCTCGCACCCGTTCCAGCAAGTTGAAGGGAGGCAAAGATGGCAACGGTCTACAAGATTCATCCGGCGATCGGCATCGCGCGCGTCGGCAACAGCCCAGACGAGTTCTTCATCGGTCCGGAACGTCCGTGGGAGTATCCAACCCCAGCCGGGGGATTCAAAGATTCGCAGTGTCGTGTCAAACGCCAGGCAGCGCGTTTTCACATTTTCGCGCACCACGACGACGGAAGCGTCGAGGAGATTACGGACGCCGAGGCGGACATCACGTGGACCGTGCACGTCGCCAACAAGAAGGCAAGCTACACTGGGCGCGGCAACACGGAGCCCGCGAGCGATTTGAACATCTATCCCGGTGCGCGAACCACCAACGGCCCGAACCAGGTCCAGAAGTTCGACACAGGCACGATCCATTTTTCCGGACAGCCCGTGGTCACCGTACCCTTGGGGGAGATGCGCAGCGACACCGAGAACCGGCTTCTCGTCTTGGGCGGCAGCGGCAAGTCGGCATCTCCGGGCGGAGACGCCATCACCTCGTTCTGGGGCAACGACGGTTGGTACGACGACGTCGCTGACGGCCCCGTCTCCGCGTCGATTCACATTCGGGCGACGGGCACCACGCACAGCGTGGTTGGGGCCTGGGTGATCGTCGCACCGCCGAAGTTCGCGCCCCATCAGGATAGCGTTACGACGTTGTACGACCGCGTCTTTCAGGAGATGGTCAACCGTTCACTGGCAACCGCACCGACGGCGACATCGTATACGAAGGATATCTACCCGATTCTGAAACGCGCTCGCGACATGAAGTGGGTGCACAACCATACGGCTCACAACTGGGCGGACCCGGTCGTGGCGAGTGGAATGCGAACCGCCATCTTCGCGCGCGTGGAACCGCCGGGGGGTTCGACAGTGACAACCGAGAACATGCCGAGCCTGCTCGGTTCGGATTCGACCGTGACTCCGGTGCAATACGCTCACCTTCAGCGCTGGAAAGACGGCACCTTCAACGACGACTGGGTGAACGAGCCAACGCCCGATCCGAATCTCACTCCTTCAGGCCTCGACCAGGCGGCTTTGGATGCTGGGGTGGGCGCGGCCTTCTATCCCGGTATCGAGGCCGGGGGACGCTGGGCCGGGCAACGACCGATTCTCGAAGCGGACTATACCGAGGCGTTCCGCCTCAACCATGCCACGGTGCAACCCGGAGACATCGGTGCGTCCATGGCGCTGCCGTGGCAAGCGGATTTCCGGGACTGCGCGAGCAGTTGGTGGCCCGTACCACGACCGAATTCGGTCTACCCCCAGGGCAGCAACACCCGTCAGAACTGGGCGCGAGGCGTTTCGTCATACCAAGACATGGTAGACAAGTGGGACACGCTCGGGTTCGTCGTCAAACAGGCCACGCGCAACGAGGAAGTGGAACGCTGTGATACCGCGAGCATCAACCTGCTCACGCCGCATCTGGATTTCGTGGACATTCCACAGGGCCCGCTCGGAACGGTACGCGAAATCCCGTTAGCCATCGCTTTCGAAGTCATTTCTCCATCCAGCAGCGTCACGTTGGAGTACGCGACGGCAAACGAATTCAGCCACCCGCAGTTGGTGGCGGGCAATCCAACTGGCGTCACCGTCGGCCCGACGACGTCTGGCGTCGAGACGGCACGTCTGTGGGTCATCTACAGAACTGGAGCCGTCGGTTCTGTGTTGCCGCAGCAGACGATCACAGTGCGTGAGCCGAGCAGCGGCCAGACCTGGGATATCTTGGTCGACGGCAATACGGTTGCACACACGACCGCCGCGGTAGCGCTGGTGTTGGATCGATCTGGGAGTATGATCGAGGATCGCGGGGATGGCGTGAGCAAGCACGCCTCGCTGCAGGACTCTGCCGAGATCTTCGTCGAACTGATGCGCGAGGGCGACGGCGTGGGGTTGGTTCGTTACAACCACGATGCTCAGGTGGTCGAACCCATCAAGACCCTGGGCGACGGAGGGATCAGCGACACCAATCGCAACTCCATCGAAGACGCCATCCGCGGCAACAGTTTCGACCCTCAGGGTGCAACCTCGATCGGCGATGGCATCTATCAGGGCCGTCAGATCCTCGATGCAACCGGCTCCACTTACGACAGCAAGGCGTTGGTGGTGCTCACCGACGGCGTCGAAAACACACCGCAGTACATCGCAGACGTCGCCGCTCAGATCGACACGCGCACCTATTCCATCGGTTTTGGGACGCCACAGAATACGAGCGCTCCCGCGTTGCAGAACATTTCAGGCAACACCGGGGGGTTCTTGCTGGTGACCGGAGCCATCGACGCCACCAACCGTTTCCTGCTTCAGAAGTACTTCGTACAGATCCTGGCTGGCGTCACCAATGCAGAGGTCGTGCTCGATCCAGACGGGCTGCTGGTCCCCGATGTCGTCGAACGCATTCCGTTCACCGTCAGCGACGCGGACTTCGGGCTGGAGGTGATCGTGTTGTCGCCTGCGACGAAGATCATCGACTTCCGTCTGCAGACGCCCAGCGGTCGCATCTTGGAGCCCTGGCGTGCGCTGCAAGAGAACACGATGCAGTACTCTTTGGGTCGAGGCGTGACCTACTTCCGCTTGGCATTGCCGACTCAGCTGCTGCCAGGCAGATACGACCAAGCGGGAACCTGGCACGCGCTGCTGCGCCTGGGCTCTCCCCAGCTCGAGCCCAGTCCGGACAACGAAGGCGGAGTGGACACGAGCATCGCGCGAGGTCTGCACGCGAGCCGCGCCGTCCAACAACGCTGGGCGCAAAGCCGGCTGGTACAGACCAGGTTGGTACAAAGCGAAGAGCAGCGGCGTTTCTTGGTGGCGCGCGACTCGGGACTGTCCGCGGCCGTGGAGACTCACGTGACCCGACCGCAAGGCGTACGCGTGCCATACAGCCTGATCGTCCACACCTACTCGAGCGTCACGTTGCGCGCCGAGGCGCTGCAGGACAGTTTCGATCCCGGAGCGAAGATCCGCCTGCTCGCGGCGCTCACCCAGTCGGGCTTGCCGGTGGCGGCAGCGACGGTGTGGGCTGACGTGGTGCGTCCAGACGGCAGCGAGGCCCGACTCACGCTTCAGCGCGCCGCTGACGGCGACTACGAAGGACAGTTCGCCGCAAACCGTACCGGGACCTACAAGATCCGCGTACGGGCCCGCGGTGAGACGCGTGATGGCCTACCGTTCACCCGCGAGCGGTCTCTGACCGCTTCGGTGTGGCGCGGTGGGGATCACGATGCGCAGAAGCCGCCAGGCAGCGTACGCCCAACCGGCAACGAGGCCCCTGATGGGCCCAGCGATGGAGTGGCGTCCCACGGCGACTGCTGCCAGCTGCTCAAATGTCTGCTCAAGCGAGGGGGCGTAGTAGACGAGCGACTCGAGAAGTTGTTGCAAGCGATCGGTATCGATCTGGACTACGCGCGCAAGTGCCTCGAACGTACGTGCCGCGACGAAACTTCGACGCGAAGGGAACCGTGATGTCGAACCCTCACTTCGACGTCACCGTGGTGGGAGCCGGGCCAGCGGGCGCCGTGACGGCGCGTCGTCTGGCTCAGGCGGGCCTGCGTGTACTGCTCGTCGAACGTTCTGCCTTCGACGCTTCTCGGGTGGGGGAATCACTGGCCCCTGCCGTTCAGCCTCTCCTCGCAGAGCTGGAGTTGTGGCAAGAGTTCCTCGATCTGGGGCCACTACCCTGCTTCGGAACCAAGAGCTGTTGGGAAAGCGCTGAACTCGACACTCACTCTCACCTGATGAACCCCTACGGCAGCGGTTGGCACGTGGACCGCGCTGGGCTCGACGCAATGTTTGCCGCTGCGGCTGAGCGAGCCGGCGCACGCCTGCTATTGCGCACGGAACTGAAAATGTTCACTTGGCGAGGCGATCGCTGGCAACTCTGCCTATCGTCGAAACTCGGACAGACCGACACCATCGTGACCAGTCGACTGCTGGTCGATGCTACCGGGCGCTCGGCGGCGCCCGCGCGCAAGTTGGGGGCGACCCGGGTGCTGTTCGATCGCCTCGTCGGTGCGGCGGTTCATTGCACGGAATCGAGCGCCGAGGAACGCACCCACCTGCTGGTCGAGGCCACACCCGACGGCTACTGGTATTCGGCGCCGTTGCCGGCGAGTTGCGGAGGCAACATGGTCGCGCTGTTCATGACAGACGGCGACGTGTGTTCGCGCTTGGGGCTGAACCGCGTGGAGGCTTGGCAATCCCAGTTGGCGCGCGCTCCCTTCAGTCGTGAACGGCTCGACGCCGAGCACGTCGACGGCGTGCGGGTGGTGTGTGCACAGAGCCAACGCCTCCGCCGGCCCAACGTCGCGGCGCCGTCGGCTCGGTCCTGGTTGGCCGTCGGCGACGCGGCGCTCGCGGTCGACCCAATTTCCGGCAGTGGCGTGTGTCGCGCATTGCGCATGGCGAAGGATGCCGGCGACACTCTGCTGGCGATCGCGGAGCGGCCCCTCGAAGCCGAAGCGACGCTGCGAGCTTACGAACAACGATGTGACGACGCGTGCACAGCCTACTTGTTCGAACGCACCGACTACTACTCGGCCCAAACGCGCTTCAAAACGCCATTCTGGCAGCGCCGCGCGCAACAGCTGCATCGCCAAACGCCTGTGGCCGCCGTCGTTTGACACCGGCGGCGGTCACGCACCGTCTACGCACCATCCGGCTGGGGCTAGTGGTTGACCACAAAGCCCAACCAGCGTGAGCAGCGTCCACGCCACGTGCATTCGACTGCGTTGCACCGCGCCCCCCGGAACCCGACTCCATCGAGCAGACGAGGCGATGTATCAAGCCAAACGTGCAAGTATGCGATCCCCACATCTCGCGCCCGGTCGTTGAGACGCCGACTCGAGCCACGCCCTCGAGGATTGGTCACGACCCCACGGCCACTCCCTTCCTCTTCCCACGCGCGAGCGGGACGCGAAGCGCTGCTTCGCTAGAGCAGGATACTGCCCCAGCAGCGCAGCCTCTTCGTTTCGGTTTCAATGCCGCAGGTGAACCCGAGCCCCGACGCGAGGCTGTCGAACTCTACGTCGGGGATGGTCTGTCCCCAGTCGTCGAGCTCCAATCCGACGCATTGTACTCGTCCATCTGCCTCGCGGATAGCGCACAGGTGTGAACTTCCGAGGGAGAGCGAGCTGAAGGCAGTGCCGGCCCAGTCTTCCGGGATCTTCAGGGTGTTTCCCGCCCAGCACTGGATGGATCCATCGTCAACGAGGCCGCACGCGTCGTATTGGTTCATCGACAGCTGGGTGAAAGCAACGCCCTCTGGCAGGGCGTCGGTGTCAAAAGTTGGCGCGCCCCAACACTCGATCCGGCCATCGTCGGAGTGGATCCCGCACGCCATGAAGTTGCCGGCAGCGATGTCGATGAATCGCGAGCCCGCGGGGGGGCTCGCCTGCCCGCTGAGGTCGTTGCCC
>QJWJ01000254.1 GCA_003235365.1 Deltaproteobacteria bacterium | reverse complement strand
AAGCCCTTTTCGTCACGGGAACTCGTTCGTGCCATCCGTCGAGCTCGCCGGCTATTCTCCCCCCGTCCGAGCAACGCCGCCGCCGGCTGACCACACCTTTGACGACTGCCGCCAAGGGCTCGCTGGAAACGGCCGCGGAGCGGCATGTCGCCGCCGAGCGAGAGACGGAAGCGCTTGGGGGAAACGGGCGAGAAGTGCGCGGTGCGCCTGCGACGATTCGCACTGCGGAGCGAGGCTCGAAGAGCGGAGCGACAGACCGAAGCGCTTGGGGGAAACGGCTGAGAAGTGCGCGGTGCGCCTGCGACGATTCGCTCTGCGGAGCGAGGCTCGAAGAGCGGAGCGACAGACCGAAGCGCTTGGGGGAAACGGCCGCGGAGCGGCCGGTACCCCCGAGACGATTCGAACGTCCGACCTTTGCTTTAGGAAAGCACTGCTCTATCCGACTGAGCTACGGGGGCTTGCTTTGTTATTTCAGTAGGTTGGACGCCGCTCTCGACACGTTCGCCAAGCTTCGGGGTCATTACCACACTCTGACGGAGATCCAACCTCGGATCGACCTCGCGTCGAAGCCCGATGGCGCCGAGAGAACGCGCCCATGACTTCGTTCGAAGCCAACACCCGTGAGCCGCCTGGCGGACGATCGGGGTCATGACTAGGGTGACGTTTGGCGCAGCGCGCGGACGGAGGAAGCGGAAGCCGCTTCCGTCCCAGATCGATCATCAATTCGGCGGGCCTGATTGAGGTTTCCCCGTAGTCGCGAAAGATGCACTGGAGGCGGAGTTGTGTGGGTCGTCCCGCGAGAATCAGATACTTGCGTTATTTCGGTATGTTACGAGCTGGTTGCGAAGGTGCACTCCAGGTTCGCGTCAGGAAACGAGATGTGTCGCCGCCTACAATCTCAACGCGCCGGCCACTAAGCGAGCTGGGCGCTAACATGAAGAACGCTGTTTCGCGCCAGCCCTACTGAATTTCAGTCTCTCTTCTCACAGGTGGTATCCCCATGCCCATGGCTTCCGTCGAGTCCCCCTCAATCCAACGTTTTCCCTCCGCCCTGCTGGTCGGTGCGCTGGTCGCCGCATTTGCCGCCACGTCGTGTGGAGACGAGAAGAAGGACGAGGGGACCGTCGACAGCGCGGGCACCAAGGTCGTCGAGGTCTGCGGGGCGCAGCTCACTTGTGGAGACGTCTGTGTGGCAGACACGAGCTGCCCCTCCGGGCAGTTCTGCGACGACGACGGCAAATGCTACGCGGAATGCACGGAGGACGTCGGCTGCATGGGCGAATGCATGGCGAACGGGCGCTGCGCGGGGGAGCGGCAAATCGTCGTCGATGGCCCGAACAACTCGGACAACGGGCCGCTGCTCGTGGGCGACGACGACACCAGCGCGCCGATCAGCGGTGGCGACGGCACGTCGTTCGAAGGCTGTGCAACCGACTCGGCAAGCGGGCAGCTCACCCCGGTCGCGTTGTATGTGATGTTCGACCGGTCCTCCTCGATGGAAGGTCAGAAGTGGATGCAGGCGACGACGGCCCTGCGAGCGTTCTACCAAGACCCTGCGAGTGCGGACTTGAACATCGCTCATGCGGTGTTCCCGTCGGAAGTCAACGGCTGCAACGATCCTGTATGCGACGTGGGCGCCTGTGCGGCTCCGGTGGTCGCGATCGGCAAGCTCACCGCTGAAGCCGCACCGAACGATGCGCAGGAGGCCGCACTCGTGGCGGCGATTGACAACGACCAGCCCGGTGATGGGTCCGGCAGAACCCCGACGTATCCGGCCCTCGCAGGCTCGTTGCAATGGGCGGAAGGCTATCAGGCCCAGAACCCCAGCAGCGCGGCAGTCGTCGTCCTCGTCACGGACGGCGAGGCGACGGGTTGCAGCACCACCGACACTGGGTCCATCGCGGGGTTGGCAGCCGATTCCCTGGCCAGCGCGGGGGTCCGCACTTACGTGATTGGCCTCGAAGGTTCGAGCGAGAATCAGATTGATCAGATCGCCGCAGCGGGTGGCACGGGCGAGGGTATCTTCATCGGTGGCGGTGGAGATGCTGGTCAACAATTGCTCGACGCTCTGGGGCAGATTCGCGGCGATGTCGCTTCGTGCGACCTGCAGATGCCGAAGCCAGCGAGTGGCGTCGTCGACCCGGCCAAGGTGAACGTCGAGTTGACGCTGTCGGGCGGCGCTGTGTCGCTGGCGCAAGTGGCCGGCGCCGACGACTGTGAGGACGTCGCAGGTTGGTACTACAACAACAACAATACGCCGACGCGCATTCAGCTTTGCCCGGCGACCTGCGATGCAGTTCAGCGCGATGCCATGTCACGGATCGACATCGTGCTCGGTTGCGCGACGAACATGGTGCCACCGACCCTCGCGCGTTGAGCGCCGGCTCCGAGGCGACTTGGAGCGTTGTCAAACGACGATTGGCCGCCCAAACGTCAGTAGCGGTCGCCGAACAAACAGTGGGCGGTCTCGACGAAGCCCGTCGACCTCGCCCCTTCGGTGACGAATCGCGGAGGCAACGAGAAGCGGCCGCGTAGATTGCTGACGCCGACGCTGGTGCGAAATGCGCCAAAGCATGGCGCGTCGTTGCTGCTATCACCGACGTAAGCGAACTCGAAGCGCGCTCGGCCTGGGTCGACGCCGAAGCGCTTCGCGAGTAGCCGCAGCGTCCCAGTGGACTTGTCGTCGTGGTCCAAGGTCACGTGCAGGTGCACGCTCGAGACCGTGGTTCGCGCACCCAACGCGGCCGCCGCCGCCAGCGCCTGAGCGACCAGGTCCTTGCCCGCGCTGCGGAACTCGCCGATGTCGAACGTGTAGTCGGAGACGCGGCCATCGCAATCGTCGCTGCGCTCGAGTCCCGGGCACCGCGCGCGGAGGCGATCGATGATCTCCAGCAGACGCGAGCGCCGCGCGGCGCGGGTCGGTCCGTCGAGCCGGTCGTCGACCACGGGCCGCCCGCCCTCCCGGATCACGCTCAGCGCGCCGTTTTCGGCGACTAGGGCATCCACCGGCCACATCGGTGTCAGCACCCGAGCCCAAGCCACGGGTCTGCCGGTGACACCGATCAACGACACACCCGCATCCCGCAGCCAGCACAGCGTTTCGAATGCTTCTTTCGTGAGCTTGCCGTGTTCCAGCAGCGTGTCATCGAGGTCGAAGAGCAGGCCGCGCAGACGCCTGCGTTCGGCGACGTCGATCGTTTTCAGTTCGCGCACGCCTCATCCCTTACTGCAACGCCGCTCGCACCGCCAAGCGCGTGGGAGCCGAGCTCGGTTGTTGCCGAAAAGGCGTGCGCATCGTTCCGCGCGGCGGCTATGCTCGCGTCCATGTGGCGTCGCTCGGCTGAGTTTCTGCGGATCGCATTGCAACTCGTCGTCTTGGTCTGCGTGCTGGGCGGGCTCGTTGGAGAAGCGCCGGTTTTTGCGGACCAGGCGGAAACACCCGACGAGCAGGCCAAGCGCGCCCAAGACCTCAACCGAACGGTGATGAGTCCGTTCTGCCCCGGCCGGACGCTCGAAGGCTGTCCCAGCCCCAGCGCGAAGCAGTGGCGGGACGACATTCGAGAATGGGTCGCCCAGGGGCTCAGCAGTGACGAGATCCGCCGGCGGCTCTATCAGCGGACGGAGCAAGATCTCACGGGTTCACCGAGCACGGCCCTGGACTCGGTCCTGCCGTTCATCGTCACGCTTGCCGCGTTGGTGCTGCTCGTGCTGCTGTTGCGCAAGCTGGTCAAACCCACGCCAGTCGCCGAAGGCTCCTCTCGAAAGGCCGGAGAGCCGGCGACCAACCCCCAGGACCTCGACGCCCGTCTGGACGAAGAGCTCCGAAACATGGACGACTGATTCACGTTGCAACGCAGACGGCTCTTCGGCGTGAAGCTGACTCAGCCGAGACGAAATGCCCCGTCCGGGCGCCGCAATCACCAGTCAATACGCTCTGCAATAGGAAAGCCGATGTCGAAAATACCTGAACCGCTACGCAACGACGTTCGCATCTTGGGCGGGATGCTTGGGGAGATCCTCAAGGATCAAGCGGGTGTGGCGATCTTCGAACGCGTCGAACAGGTGCGCGCCTTGGCCAAACGGGCCCGAACTGGTGACCAAGGTGCGGCGGAAACACTCGCCATGACTCTGGCGTCGCTGCCCCTTTCCGAGGCGCTACCCGTCGCGCGCGCGTTTTCGCTCTTTCTGACACTGACGAACATCGCCGAGGCACACCACGGTTTGCGTGAGAACGGCGACGACGTTGCTGGGACCATCGGCAACTGTGACTCGACCTTCGCCGAACTGCTGGCCCAGGGGGTTTCGACGGACCAGCTGCACGACACCGTCTCGCGACTGCGCGTCGAGTTGGTTTTGACAGCGCACCCGACGCAAGTCGTCCGCCGCACGCTGCTTCAGAAATACAACGCCCTGGCGGATCTACTCGCTCGTCGCGATCTGCCGCGCGATCCGCTGCTCGACGTCAGTGGCGTGGAAGAGGCGTTGGAACGCGCCATCACGTCCATTTGGGACACGGATGAAGTGATGCGTGAACGCCCCACGGCCCTCGACGAAGCACGCGGTGGGCTGAACGTGCTCGAGCAGGTTGTCTGGCACGCGCTGCCGGTGTGGTTGCGTCACGTCGACGAGGCTCTTCGTCGCCACACCGGGCGAGGTTTGCCGCTCGAAGTGGCGCCGGTTCGCTTCGGGTCGTGGATGGGTGGGGATCGCGACGGAAACCCGAACGTCAGCCCCCAAACCACGTTGCGCGCTTCGTGGTTGGGTCGTTGGATGGCGGCGGATCTGTTCGTGGGCGAGATCGAGACGCTGCGCGCCGAGCTGTCGTCGCGCTCGTGCAGTCCCGAGCTGCGCTCTCGCGTGGGCGATGTGCCCGAGCCGTATCGCGAGTTGTTGCGTGGAGTGAAAGACCGCCTCGTGGCAACGCGCACCCGTATGCACTCGTTGCTCGCGGGGACGTCGGTGAGCGACGAGGCGCACTACACCGACGTCGAGCAACTGCGCGAGGAGTTGTTGCTCTGCTACCATTCGCTGTGCTCGGTGGGGCAAGAGGTCGTGGCGCGCGGGCGGCTGCTCGACGCGATTCGCCGGCTGTCGTGTTTCGGGCTGACGATGGTGCGCATCGACATTCGTCAGGAGAGTGACAAGCACACCGAGGCACTGGCGGCGATCACCAAGCACCTCGGTTTGGGCGACTACTCCGAGTGGGACGAGGCCAAGCGCCAGGAATTCCTAATCGCCGAGCTCGAAAACCGCAGGCCGCTCATCCCCTGGGATCTGGAAGGCTCGCCAGCGGTCATGGACGTGATCGAGACGTTCCGGGTGGCTCGCCGCATCGGGTCTCAATCCCTGGGTGCCTACATCATTTCCATGGCGCACAACGCTTCGGACGTCCTCGCAGTGGAACTGCTGCAAAAGGCTGTAGGTAACACGAGCCCGCAACGCGTCGTGCCGCTGTTCGAAACGGTTTCCGACTTGCAGTCGGCGGGGGAGACCATGCGGCGGCTGTTCAGCATCCCGTGGTATCGCCGTCGCATTGCAGGGCACCAGGAGATCATGGTCGGGTATTCCGATTCGGCCAAGGACGGCGGTCGCCTGACGGCGAACTGGGAGCTGTACAAAGCCCAAGAAGACGTCGTGCGGGTGTGTGAGGAGTACCACGTGCACCCCACGCTCTTCCACGGCAGGGGCGGCACCGTCGCCCGCGGCGGTGGCCCCACCCATTTGGCAATCCAGTCGCAACCGGCCGGTTCGATCAAGGGCACGCTCCGCGTCACCGAGCAGGGCGAGATGATCCAAGCCAAGTTCGGTAATCCCAGAATCGCCGTGCGCACGCTCGAGACGTACACGGCCGCGACGGTCAACGCGACGTTGGCTACCCCGCGGCAACCCGATCCCGCGTGGCGATCGCGCATGGCAGAGCTGGCGGACATCGCTTGCGACAGCTACCGCGGCGTGGTGCGCGGTGAGCCGCGTTTCGTCGAGTACTTCCGCCGCGCTACTCCAGAAGTGGAGCTGGGCGCGCTGAACATCGGCAGTCGTCCGGCGCGGCGTCGCGCGGGCGGTGGTATCGAAACGCTGCGCGCGATCCCTTGGATTTTCGCTTGGACCCAGAATCGCCTGTGTCTGCCCTCTTGGTTGGGCGTCGGACACGCGCTCTCCAAGGCCATCGAGAATGGGCAGATCAGCGAGCTGCAAGAGATGTACAGGGACTGGCCCTTCTTCCGATCCACCATCGACTTGATCGAGATGGTGGTTGCCAAAGCCGATCCCGAGCCGTCGGTATTCTACGATCGTGCACTGGTGCCCGAAGAGCTACAACCCTTCGGCGACGAGTTGCGCGCGATGTTGGCGTCGACCGTGGCCGCCGTGCTCGAAGTGGCGGGGCACAAGCGCCTGCTCGAAGACTACGGCAAGGGGCAGACTGGCGTGAAGTTGCGGGACCGCTACATGGATCCGATCAACATGCTGCAGGTCGAGTTGCTGCGTCGCCTGCGAAGCGTTCCCGACGATCAAAGCCCCGATCCGAAGTTGTGGGAAGCGTTCGTCGTGACGGTCAACGGCATCGCCGCAGGCATGCGCAACACGGGCTGATCGACCTGGCCGTCGCCATCACTCGTGGGGCGCGGGCCTCTCTCGACGTTTCTCGTGTCTCTGCAATCGCCGTCGCTACGCGTTCGCGAGCAATTGGCGCAGCACGTACTGCAGGATCCCGCCGTGGCGGAAGTACTCGAGCTCGGTACCGGTATCGATGCGCGCGATGGCCTCGAACGAGCGCGTCGTGCCGTCGGTATTGGTTGCCGTCACGGTCAACGCCTGACCCGGCTTCAGCCCGTCGGCAATGCCGCCGATGGCATACTGCTCTTCGCCAGTGAGACCCAGTGACGTCGCAGTTTGCTCCTCGGCGAACTGCAGCGGTAGAACACCCATACCGATCAAGTTGCTGCGGTGGATGCGCTCGAACGACTCGGCGAGCACGGCTCGCACACCGAGCATGAACGTTCCTTTGGCGGCCCAATCTCGCGACGAGCCGGTGCCGTATTCCTTGCCGGCGATCACCAGCAACCCGACGCCGTCGGACTTGTAACGCATTGCCGCATCGAAAATGCTGAGCGTTTCCCCGCTGGGTATGTGTCGGGTGACGCCGCCTTCGGTGCCCGGCGCGAGCAAGTTGCGCAGGCGAACGTTGGCGAAGGTGCCTCGCATCATCACTTCGTGGTTGCCGCGTCGCGCGCCGTAGGAGTTGAAGTCTTTGATGGCGACCCCGTTGTCCAGCAGGTACTTGGCAGCCGGTGACGTCTTGGAGATGGACCCTGCAGGTGAGATGTGGTCGGTCGTCACGGAATCGCCGAGCAGTGCCAGGACGCGAAGCCCGTCGAAGTCCTGCGGCTGACTCGGTACTTTCGGGATGCCCTCGAAGAAGGTGGGGCGGCGCACGTACGTGCTGTTCGGATCCCAGGCGAAGCGTTTGCCTTCGGGGACGTCGAGTTGTCGCCACTGGGGCGGGCCCTGGTAAACGTCCGCGTATTTGCTGCGGTACAGCTCACTCGATACGGCCTTGGTGAGCGCTTTGGCCACGTCGGTCGGAGCGGGCCAAATGTCGCGCAGGTAAACCGGGGTGCCCTCTCGATCCGTCCCCAGGGGTTCGGAGTCGAAGTCGAAGTCGATCCGCCCGGCAAGGGCGTAGGCGACGACCAGCGGGGGGCTCGCCAAGTAGTTGGCGCGCACCAGTGGGTTGATGCGCCCCTCGAAGTTGCGATTGCCGCTGAGCACGGACGCGACGACCAGGTCACCTTGCTCGACGGCTCCTGCGACGCTCGGCGGGAGCGGCCCGCTGTTGCCGATGCAAGTAGTGCACCCATAACCCACCACGTGAAAACCCAGAGCTTCCAGCGTGGGTAACACCTCCGCGGCCCGTAGGTATTCAGTGACCACCTGGGAGCCCGGGGCGAGGCTGGTCTTCACCCATGGCTTGCTGCTCAAGCCCCGCGCTACGGCGTTCTTCGCCAACAGACCGGCGCCCATCATCACGCTCGGGTTGCTGGTGTTGGTGCAGGAGGTGATCGCGGCGATGACCACGGCGCCGTGGCTCAGCTCGAAATGTTGCCCTGCCAGCTCCGCGGCGACCTTGGCGCCGCGGCTGGTGTTCTTGTTGGGGGTCATCAATTGGCCCAGCGCCGGCTGCCAGCTCGCCGGAACGTCGGACAAGGCCACCCGATCCTGGGGGCGACGGGGCCCGGCGAGGCAAGGCACGACCGTGGACAAGTCGAGCTCGAGCGTGTCGCTGTAGTCCGGATCCCGTGTCGCCGAGGTCCGAAACAGGCCCTGTGCCTTGGCGTAGTTCTCGACGAGTTCGGCGCGCTGGTCGTCTCGTCCCGAGAACTTCAGGTAGCGGATCGTCTCGGCGTCGATGGGGAAGATACCGCACGTCGATCCGAACTCCGGCGACATGTTCGCGATGGTTGCGCGGTCCGCGAGCGGCAAGTGGTCCAAGCCGCTGCCGAAGAATTCGACGAACTTGCCGACCACGCCCTTGGCGCGCAGCATCTGGGTGATCGTCAGCACGAGGTCGGTAGCGGTGGCTCCACTCGGCAACGATCCATGCAGTCGAAAGCCGACGACTTGCGGTATGAGCAAGTTGATGGGCTGGCCCAGCATCGCTGCCTCGGCTTCGATTCCACCCACGCCCCAACCCAGCACGCCGATTCCGTTGATCATCGTCGTGTGACTGTCGGTGCCGACCAGCGTGTCGGGGTACGCTTGCCCGTCCTGATCGAACACGACACGCGCCAGGTACTCCAAGTTCACTTGGTGCACGATGCCGGTGCCGGGAGGAACGGCCGCGAAGTTGTCGAGAGCTTGCTGCCCCCAGCGCAACAGCTGATAGCGCTCCTTGTTGCGTTCGAACTCCAGCGAAGTGTTGCGCACCAATGCCTCGGCCGTGCCGTACTCGTCGACTTGTACCGAGTGGTCGATGACGAGCTCGGAAGGAAACAGTGGGTTGATCTTGCTGGGGTCGCCGCCCATATCCGCCATCGCGTCTCGCATCGCGGCGAGATCGACGACCGCGGGCACGCCCGTGAAGTCTTGCAACACCACCCGCGCCGGATGAAAGGCGATTTCCTGAGTTGGGGTCGCGCCGGGGTCCCACTTGGCCAACGCCAACACGTCATTGCGGGTGACGCTGGCGCCGTTCTCCGAACGCAGCAAGTTCTCCAACAGGATCCGCAGTGCGTACGGTAGCCGAGCGATGTCGATGCCGCTGACCGCGGCAAACTTCGGCAAGCTGAAGTACTCGAGCGTCTTGTCGGACAATCGAAGTTGGGTTTTCGTCCCGAACGAATCCACGGCGTGGTTGGTCACGTTGTCCTCCTTCTTGCGGCTGGGGCGAGCCCCGCATTGACTTCGAGCGCTTTGAGGCGGTGAAAGCGCAGGCAGCGAGAATTCGCTACCACGACGGCTGCGAACGGTCCATTCGAGCGATTCAAGCCAAGTCGATCAGTCGTTCGCGTGTACCATCGCCGATCCGCGTTGTCCAGGAGTCGGCTCGCTGGTTACCTCTTGGTTTCCGCGGACGTGTCGTTCGTGGCCGCGTTTCGGTGAAAGCCTTTCCGGAGAGGCTTGCGTTCGTATCAACGCAGCTCTACGTCAAAGGGCCTTATCTCCACGCCGAGAGCACTGGTTTCGATGCGCACGGCGTTGGCGACACCAGGGGTGGGGCTTTCGCCCACCGATCCGACGTTGACGATGCGGATGTCGCCCAACTCCCTGACGAACGGCACGTGGCTTCCTCCACACACAATCACGTCGGCGGGGTCGTCACCGATCAGCGCATCGATCTCGTCGTCATCCATGTCGGCGGTCAACGGTTCCGTCGGGTCCATCGGTGAGCCATGGACGATGAGCATTTCGTGCCCGGACTCGAGAGGGAGCCGGGCCGTGTCCTTCAGTCGCGACAGGCGTGCGACGATGAGCTCCCCGAGTTCGTCGTGGAAGCTCAGCAGCCGTTCGATGCGTTGGCGCTGCTCTTCGTTGTCCGCCTTCAGGCTTTCGGGTTCGACCGTCGCGACCGCGCGATCGGTCAGACCTTGGATGCACAACGCGTTGTGCTGCACCAACAGTCGCCACGTCTCCAGGGGGTCGGGCCCAGGGAACAGCAGGTCGCCGCAGACGATGAGCTGATCGAAACCGCGGGCGAGTCCTTCGTCGAGAACCTGGCGGAGCGCCGCAGCATGTCCGTGGACATCGGAAATACAGAGAAATCGCATGGGTTGCGGGACACTACAGCTCCGCGGGCAGGGGGCAAACGGCAATGCAACGCGGCAGAACCTTCCCGTCCTGGCGCTCGCCCGTTGCACGCCGTCACTGGACGAGCCGCCGGTCGCGGCCCTTTGCGGTGGACAGGGGGCCTCGACTGCGACAAACGCCGGTCATGCTTTCGCTGCTCGGTCCGCTGGCCCTGTCTGATAGTCGAACCCAGAAGCTGTCGGAAGTACTACGAAACCTGCGGCCAGATGTGAGCTTCGTCGGGGCGCGGTTCGTTCACGTACTGGACGCCGAGGAGGCTGCACTGAGTGGAGAGGGCGACGAGGCGCGGGCGCATCTCGAACAGCTGCTCGACTACGGGCCTTCCCAATCGGAGCAAGAGGAACCCGACGGGGCGGTTCTGGAGGTGTACATCGCGCCGCGGCTGGGAACGATTTCGCCCTGGTCGTCGAAGGCCACGGACATTTTGCGAGTGTGCGGCTTGCCCTGGGTGCGCCGCATCGAGCGGGTGACGCGCTATCGTGTCGTGACGACCGAGCCGCTCGACGGCGCCGCGCGCGATGCCCTGTGCAAACTCTTGTACGACCGCATGACGCAGTCGCTTCTGTTCTCGGCTGGCGATTTGGCAAGACTCTTCGAGGAGCCTTCGGCGTCGCCGCTGCGGCGTGTAGCACTGGCGGACGAGGGGCGCTCGGCTCTGGAACGGGCGAATCGGCAATGGGGCTTGGCGCTCGCGCCCGACGAAATCGACTACCTGGCAGAGAACTTCGCCAAACTCGGTCGGGATCCGACGGATGCCGAGCTGATGATGTTCGCACAAGCCAACAGCGAGCATTGCCGGCACAAGATCTTTCGGGCCGATTGGGTCGTCGACGGAAACGTCGACTCGATGTCACTGTTCGATCGCATCCGCAACACGTACCGCTGTACACCCGAGGGGATCATTTCCGCGTACAGCGACAACGCTGCGATCATGCGGGGGTACGCCAGCGCGCGCTTTTGGCCGGATCAAGACGGCGAGTATCAACGCACCTACGAGGATGCGCCGATTCTGATGAAGGTGGAGACCCACAATCATCCGACCGCGATTTCGCCGTTCCCCGGTGCGGCAACGGGGTCGGGTGGCGAGATCCGCGACGAGGGCGCAACGGGGCGTGGTAGCAAGCCCAAGGCCGGCCTGGTCGGGTTCTCCGTGTCCAACCTCCGGATCCCAGGGCACGAGCGCGCCTGGGAGAAGGATCACGGACGCCCCACCCGCATCCAGAGCGCTCTGGACATCATGCTCGAGGGCCCGATTGGTGGCGCTGCGTTCAACAACGAATTCGGACGGCCCAGCATCGTCGGATACTTTCGAAGTTTCGAGCAGGAGTTCGACGGTGCAGCTGGGCTCGCGGTTCGAGGTTACCACAAGCCGATCATGCTCGCTGGTGGGCTCGGAAACATTCGTCCCGAACTCGTTCACAAGCGCATCTTCGACGAGAACTGCGTGCTCGTGGTGTTGGGCGGGCCAGCAATGCTGATCGGCCTCGGCGGTGGCGCTGCTTCCTCGATGGAACAGGGCAAGAGCAGCGAGGAGCTCGATTTTGCCAGCGTTCAGCGCGGCAATCCCGAGATCCAGCGGCGTTGCCAAGAGGTCATCGACCGTTGCTGTGCACTCGGCGCGGACTCGCCCATCGAAGCAATTCACGACGTTGGCGCCGGTGGTCTGTCCAACGCCTTTCCCGAACTCGTCCACGATGCGGGACGTGGAGCGCGATTCCGCTTACGCGACATTCCCAATGCCGAGCCCAGCATGAGTCCGATGCAGGTCTGGTGCAACGAAGCGCAAGAGCGCTACGTGCTAGCCGTATCCAAGGAGCGGCTGAGCGTGCTCGAAGAATTGTGCGAGCGCGAGCGCTGTCCATACGCGGTGGTCGGCGACGTGTTGGGCACCGAACTGTTGCAACTGGTCGACGGTACGTCGGAGGAACTGCCCATCGACCTGCCCATATCCGTGCTGTTGGGCAAACCGCCGAAGATGACTCGCCGCTTTCGCCGCATGGCTCGGCAGGGGCGGGCACCGGACCTGGTGGACGTCGAGCTGCGCGACGCTGCTCGGCGTGTGCTGCTCAACCCCACCGTTGCCGACAAGACGTTCCTGGTTACCATTGGTGACCGGACCGTCACGGGACTCATTGCCCGAGATCAAATGGTGGGCCCGTGGCAGGTGCCGGTGGCTGACGCGGGCGTCACGCTCACCGACTACGACGGGTTCACGGGCGAGGCCATGGCCATCGGTGAACGGGCGCCGCTGGCACTGCTCAACCCTGCCGCTTCTGCCCGCATGGCCGTGGCCGAAGCCATCACGAACATAAGCGGTGTCGCCATCGCCACGCTGAAAGAAGTGAAGCTATCTGCGAACTGGATGGCAGCCGCGGGCTATCCGGGTGAAGACCAGGCGCTGTTCGATGCCGTTTCCGCCATTGGTCTCGAGCTGTGCCCCGAGCTGGAGCTGGTCATTCCGGTTGGCAAAGACTCGATGAGCATGCAGACGCGCTGGCAATCCGATGATGGCGACGCTCGTGAAGTGGTGTCACCGCTCTCCGTCGTGATTACCGCTTTTGCGAGAGTGCACGACGTGCGCAAGGTGTTGACCCCGCAACTGGCCAACGTCGAAGACACCGTGCTGCTGTGTCTGGATCTCGGCGAAGGGAAGAACCGCCTCGGTGGCTCCTGTCTGTTGCAGGTTTACAACCAAGTGGGCGACGAAGTGCCCGATCTGGACGATGCGGCGTTGCTGCGGGGCTTCTTCGAAGCCGTCTCCGAACTCAATTCTCACGGCGAACTGCTGGCCTACCACGACCGTTCCGACGGCGGCTTGTTCGTCACGTTGTGCGAGATGGCTTTTGCCGGCAAGCGTGGGTTGTCAATCGAACTGGACGAGTTGGACGAAGATCCCATCGCGGCGCTGTTCGCAGAGGAACTCGGCGCGGTCGTGCAGATCCGTCGCGAGAGCTTGGAACGGGTCATGGGTGTCTTGCAGATGCACGGGCTGCACGCCGGCACCCACGTTCACGTCATCGGTTCTCCACGCTCGGAGTTGCGGGTCGAGTTCGTGCATCGAGGTTCGCTGGTCCTTGCAGAGGACCTGATGCAGCTGCGCGCCTGGTACTCGGACGTGACACTGCGTATGCAGACGCTCCGGGACGACCCCGGCTGTGCCCGGCAAGAGTTCGAAACCAACTGCGACGCAGAGGAGCCAGGGATCACCCCGCTGTTGAACTTCGACCCCAGCGAGCCAGCGCCGCCGCCGTGCACCGCCTCCGAGCGACCATTGGTGGCCATTTTGCGCGAGCAAGGCGTGAACGGACAAATCGAAATGGCAGCGGCGTTCGAACGCGCTGGCTTTCGCTGCATCGATGTTCACATGACGGATGTACTGACGGGGCGCGTCGAGCTCGACAGCTTCAAGGGATTGGCGGCCTGTGGCGGGTTCTCGTACGGCGACGTGCTTGGCGCCGGAGGCGGTTGGGCAAAATCCGTGCTCTACCATGCGGGCGCGCGCGAGCAGTTTCGCCGTTTTTTCGAGCGGCAGGATACGTTCGCCCTGGGCGTGTGCAATGGCTGCCAGTTCCTCAGTGGCATCAAAGACTTGATCCCCGGTGCCGCAGACTGGCCCCGTTTCGTTCGCAATGCGTCGGAGCAGTTCGAGGCTCGACTGAGCGTGCTCGGTGTCGAAGAAGGTCCGAGTTTGTTTCTGCGCGGAATGCAAGGGGCCCGTCTGCCGATCGCCGTTGCGCACGGCGAAGGCCGCGCGGAATACTTCGGGTCGGAGCCGCAACACGTCGCCTTGCGGTTCATCGACAATCGCGGCGAGATTGCCGAGCGCTACCCACACAACCCCAACGGGACACCGCGGGGCCTTGCTGGAGTCAGCTCGGCGACGGGCCGCGTGTTGGCGATGATGCCTCACCCCGAGCGTGTGTTCCGGACGGTGCAAATGTCCTGGGCGCCGAGCGAGTGGGGTGAAGACGCGCCCTGGATGAGGCTGTTTCGCAACGCGCGGCACTGGGTCGGCTGATTCAGAGTCGGCGATTCTCCACAGGCTCGAGGGGAGGTCGTCGGGTGGGCGACGCTTTGGCGCGGAGCGTGTCCGGTGACATCCACGCGTTGCGTCTCTTCTTCTGGCCTCGTCGTCCATCTCGTGGGCACGCCGCGCCGAACCACTTGCACCTACCAACGCCGCGGCCACCATCCGGCGATTCCGTCTTGGACGGCTCTGCAGGCGCGGGGGCTGTGACTTGGAGCGGTTTTCTTTGTCGTTTGGTGCGCATCGCGTCTCCTGGCGGCGATTCAGTCCGGTGGCCGGCAGTCGCTGAAGCCCATCCCCGCGCCGTGTCAGCGCGCATTCGGCGCAGCCCTGCTGGCGGCGTTCGCATCGTGCACATCGCATGCGCCCCGAGGTTGTCTCTTTTGCGTCAATTGCTACCCATGGAGGACTATATTTGTTCATCGGCTGTCGATGCGCAGTCGATGTTGCACGGAACCACTGCATGTCGCTGAAGATCGACCGGGACCATTCGCGCTTTCGACAAATCGTTCGAGGCAAGATCCGCAAGAATCTGCGCCAGTACATCACCCAAGGGGAAATGCTGGGGCGAAAGGGGAAGGATGTCGTGTCCATCCCCATCCCACAAATCGACATTCCGCGTTTCGTCTACGGAGATCAGCAGCGCGGAGGAGTTGGGCAGGGCGACGGCAACGTCGGTGATTCGGTCGGCAGCGGCGAGCAGCAACCTGGTGGTCCCGGGCAAGCGGGTCAGGGTGAGGGGCAGCACGCGATCGAGGTCGACGTCTCGCTCGACGAACTCGCGGACATCCTCGGCGAAGAGCTCGAGCTCCCCGCGATCGAGAACAAGGGTCAGAGCCGGATCCGAGCGAAGAAAGAACGCTATACGGGTATTCGACGCGTCGGGCCAGAGTCGCTGAAGCACTTCAAACGGACCTATCGAGAGGCCCTCAAACGCGCGATCGCGTCGGGAACCTACGACGTACGGCGTCCGATGATCCTACCGCAGCACGAAGACAAGCGGTTCCGTTCTTGGAAGGATCAGAGCGAACCCGTCGCCAACGCCGTGATCATCTACATGATGGACGTGTCGGGGTCGATGGGCGAGGATCAGAAAGAAATCGTGCGCATCGAAAGCTTCTGGATCGATACCTGGCTTCGCCGCCAGTACACCGGCTTGGAGAGTCGCTACATCATTCACGACGCGGTGGCTCGCGAGGTGGACCGCGACACGTTCTTTCACACTCGCGAATCGGGTGGCACGATGATCTCGAGTGCCTATCGATTGGTCAACCGCATGATCGACGATCACTACCCGCCGGAAGAGTGGAACATCTACCCATTCCACTTCTCGGACGGTGACAACTGGTCGATGGACGATACGTTGTCGTGCATCACCTTGCTCAAGGAATCCATCTTGCCTCGAGTGAACATGTTCGCATACGGACAGGTCGAAAGCCCTTATGGATCAGGTCAGTTCATCAAGGACTTGCGGGAGCATCTCGGCACTGACGAACGCGTCGTGACCAGCGAGATCCCCGACCGAGAAGGCATCGTCGGCAGCATCAAAGACTTCTTGGGCAAGGGTAGGTGACGGCATGGCGCAGTTCGTGACCAAGACGCGTTTGCCTCGCTACCTGGCGCGCGAGGCTGAGAAGATCGAGCGCATTGCTGCGGATTTCGGTTTGGACTTTTTTCCGACCGTGTTCGAAATGCTGCCTTACGACCAGATCAACGAAGTGGCGGCATACGGCGGCTTCCCTACGCGCTATCCGCATTGGCGCTTTGGGATGGAGTACGAACAACTCGCCAAGAGCACCGAGTACGGGCTGAGCAAGATCTACGAGCTGGTGATCAACAACAATCCGGCGATCGCTTACTTGCTCGAAGGCAACAGCTTGACCGATCAGAAGCTGGTCATGTGTCACGTGTACGGGCACGTCGACTTCTTCAAGAACAACTTCAGCTTCCGCGCGACGGATCTCGACGTGACGGGGCCAGTGCTGTCGCCGGTCGGCGGCGGCGCGAGCTACGACCCCGATCGCAAATGGGTGGACAAGATGGCCAACCACGGCTCGGTCGTTCGCCGCATCATCGATCGGCAAGGTATCGAACGTGTCGAAGAGCTGATCGATTGCTGTCTGTCCCTCGAGAACTTGATCGATCCGTGGTCGCCGTTCGTGGCGCGCCAACCCGTCGACAGCGAAGACGGAGAGCTCGGGCACCGAGAGATCGAGGTGCCGAAGTTGCGCGCCAAAGAGTACATGGACGCGTTCATCAACCCCGAGTCTTACCTCGAGGAGCAAAAGCAGCGCATTGCCGCCGAGAGGGCCACCAAGAAGGGCAAGGTGCCGGCTCAGCCGACCCGAGACGTCTTGGCTTTCCTGATCGAACACGGCCCGCTCGAACGATGGGAACGCGCCATCCTGTCGATCATTCGCGACGAGGCGTACTACTTCCTGCCTCAGATGCAGACGAAGATCATGAACGAGGGCTGGGCCTCCTACTGGCACTCGAAGATGATGACCGAGAAGGTGTGCGGCGCCGACGAGATCCTCGACTACGCCGACAACAACGCAGCGGTGCTCGCGACCAGCGGCGGCCGGCTCAATCCCTACAAGTTGGGCGTCGAGCTGTTTCGCAGTGTGGAAGAGCGTTGGGATCGCGGCCAGTTCGGCAAGGAGTGGGAGTCGGTCGACAATCTCGATCGCAAAGCGAGCTGGAACCAGCATCTGGGTCTCGGCAAGCAGAAGCTGTTCGAAGTGCGGGCGCTGTACAACGACGTCACGTTCATCGACGAGTTTCTGACGCCGGAGTTCGCCATCCAGCACAAGCTGTTCACCTTCGAGTGGTCGGCGCGCAACGAGCGCTACGAGATCTATTCGCGCAAGTTCAAAGAGGTCAAAGAGAAGCTGCTGTTCCAGCTGACGAACATGGGCAACCCGTTCATCTACGTCGAGAACTCCAACCACGACAACCGCGGGGAGCTGTTGCTCAACCACGAGCATCGCGGGATCGACTTGCGCGCAGACTACTGCAAAGAAGCCATGCGAGCCCTGTTCCGCCTTTGGAAGCGGCCCGTGGTGCTGACGAGCAAGAAGGAATCCGGCCCCGTGATGTTCCGCTACGACGGCAAGGAACACTCCGTCGTCGACGGTGAGGCGTGAGGACGTGGCCGTGGGGGAAGGACGCGACACGTCGCCGGCTGTGAGGCGCTCATCACGCGCGGCTTGGGCGCATGTCGAGGCGAAGCGATGGGTCGACGGCGTCGCCGGCGCGATTGGGTTGGCTGTCGTGCTGGGGTGCGGCGCCGCAAACGGCCCGCCCCCGGATAGCGCAGCACAGTCGACCTCCGCCGCGGGCCCGCCTGTACCGGTGCTCAGCGCGACCGAGGCACCGAGAGTGCTGCCACCGCCTCCAGCTGCGCCTTCTGACGACAGTGGTGGCGCCCACGCCGTCGAGTCAGCGCCACACGAGCGGCCAGGGGTCGTCGTCGGACCGGCGGAAGATGCCGCACCAGCCCAAGTGGTGCGCAAGCCTCCGGGACTGACGCGAGGTGTCGGCGACGAAGCAGATACCCTCCTGGCTCTCGGCGACGCGGCGGTGGCCCGCGGCGACTTCGAGCGCGCCATCGAGCACTACCGGGATGCACGTCGAAAGCTTCCGAAACACCCCGCGCCGATCGTCGGCGTCGTCTCGGCGCGATTTGGTCAACACGGCTTGCCCACCGAATATGCGAGTGCACCGAAGGACCGTCGGGTCGACGAGTTGTTGAAGCTTCTCGATCAAGCGCTGCGTCTGGATTCGAGTTATGCCCCGGCGTTGATCGAGCGCGGCCAGCTGTTGTTGATCAAGGGGCGCGCAGGCGATGCTCGCACGACGTTGCAGCGCGTCGTCGAAGTCGAGCCAAGCGATGCCGAGGCACATTCAGCCCTGGCCGTCGTGGCGCTCGCGACGGGCGACGTGAAGGGCGCACTCGAAGGATTCTCGCGCGCCGCAACGCTCGATCCCAACAACCCGGCGCGCTTGACGAACTTGGGGACGACGTTGATGATGAACGGCGACGTCACGGCGGCGATCGGTGCGTTGGAGCGAGCCTTGGCCCTGTCTCCGAACGACCCCCGCACGTTGGGCGATTTGGGCACGGCGTTGCTGGCGTCGGGGAAGCCCAAAGCAGCGCTACCCCACCTGCTGCGCGCTCACGAGCTGGCTCCGACGCGGGCCACGTTCATGAGCAACCTGGCCTACGCGTACCTCCAACTCGATCAGCTGGATCTGGCGGACCAGTGGTGCTCTGCCGCCATCGAAGCGGATCCGAAACTCGGTTCGGCGTGGATCAATCTCGGACTGGTCAAGGCTCGACGCGGAGATTATCCCGGCGCAAAACAGGCCTTCTTGCGAGCCCAAGCTTTGGATCCCAGCGATCCGCGTCCTAAGGCGAATCTGCAGGATTTGCAGGAGCTGACCCGCGCGGCGCCGTGATCTCGGGGTCGGGCTCCCAGTGCGAGAAGCGATCCTCGCCCCGGCGAATACGCAACGGGACCATGTCGGTCACCAGCTCGTTGACCGTGTCGTCGTTGGAGTCGTCTTCCTCGTCGGCGTTGCCACCCTTGACGGGATCGCCCTCCCATCGTCCGCCGCGAAGCGCCAGCCGCGCGCCGATGTAGTACAGGCCGGGCGCGTCGAAGTCTTCGGTGGCGCAGAACTCCCGCAGCCGAACCCGCAAATTGGAGGTCTTGCCCGCACGGAGCCTGAGCAGGCTTTGGGGATCTTCTGCGCGATAACCTGAGTCGGCTTCGCAAACCACCGTGCCATTGGCACCGACGATCGAAAACTCGAGCTGGTCTGCGCGCCAGTACACGGTTTGGCTCAACTGAGTCGCGTTGCGAACGGTGACGTCGACGGTCACGTCGCGCGCGTGTGGCGCGTCCGCGCTCTTGGAGATCATCAGTTGAAGGCCAGGCTTCGCCGGCGGCGCGTTGGCCTTCCACTCGTCGTACCCAGCGCCTAGAGTTACCGGCAATCCGACGGTCTCTCTCAACCCCTGTTCGTCACCGCGGGCAGCCTTGACGACGTAGGGAGCGTGCTGTTCCAAGCGCAGATTGCGCTGCTTGCCTCCCTCCCACACCAGGCGTTGGTTGGTCTCCCAGCCGTAGTGCGCTTGCACCTGTGTGCCCGCGACGAGATCGGTGACGCCCGAGCTGTCGAAGCAATAGAAGCGCGGTTCGATCCAGTGCGTGAGGTTCTGGCCGGGTGCCAACGCGACTCGCGACGTGTCCGTGACGTAGCTGGGGATCATCTCCTTTGGTAGTCGACAGATCTTGGACTTCTTCGCGCCGGGTGGAGTGACCTCGAACCACAACAGCCGTGGGTCGTCGTACAGCACGACGGGGCTCGCCCCGGCATTGTGCAAGGTGATCCCCCACAACCGGTAGGGACCGGGAGTCGAGACGTCGAGTACGAGCGATGACGTCAGCGCCTTCTCGAGTTCCGTGGGCTCAACGTCGTGGAAATGGATGCGGCGTTTGCGTTTGCCCGCCGTTGCGCCATTGCCAGCGCCGGTGGGTTCCGTGCGCGCGGACGTGGTAGCGGCTCGGTCTCGCTTTGGTTTGCTCTTGCTCGGCGACGCGCCGGCCTTGGAGCGGGCTGGCTCGCCCGGAGGCGTTGGGGCTGCCTCGGCGCTGTTCGCCTTGTTCGCTTTCGTCTTGGTTGCCTTGGCCTTGCTCTTGGCCGTTGCCTTCTGCTTGCGTTTTCGTTCGGCGCGCAGCTGTGCCGCCCGCCGCCGTTCCTTACGCTTCTGAAGGGCGCGTTGCTTCTTCGCTCGCTTTGCGTCTTCGCTGCCCTCGACGCCTTCCGCCAAGGCGGATGAGGGTCCATCGCCCGCCAGCGGTGTGGCCAACAGTGCGGTGGGTGAGGGCGGCGCGTCCACCCGACTCTGGCTTTCCTCACTCGCAGTAGGTTCCGCGACGGTGTGAACGCTGGGGACGAGTTTCGGTTGTGATTCGGCGCCCAACGAGCTCGCAACCCAAAGCGCAGCAATCGCAAGTGCTGTGGCCATGGGCGCCTTATAGCGCTCAGCCCCGGTTCTGTCTCGGATCGCCGAGGTTGCCGCGAACCCCGTCGAAACCGTGCAGCGCCGCGCCGGTTTGGCGTTCGCTGCGGTCCGAACGCCGTTGGCTCCCGTCGATTCTCCGGCGCCTGAGGGAACGTGCCCAGCCGTGCCTCACCGGAGGGGCGCGTCGGGTATAGTAGCGCGATGCGCGGACTGTATCCCATCGTCGACGCCGAGCAGTGTGCGCGCCGCGGTTTGGACGTCGTCGACGTGGCCAAGGCGCTGCTGCCATCGTACCCGCCGCTGTTGCAATTGCGTGCCAAGGCGATGCTGCCGCGCGACACGTTGCACATGCTCGACCGCCTCGCCGCGGCGATGGATGGCGCTGCCACGTCGCTGGTCGTCAACGACCGACCCGATCTCGCGTTGATGGCGGGCTGTGGCTACGTGCACGTAGGGCAGGGCGATCTGCCGGTGCATGAAGTGCGCCGGTGCTACCCACGCCTCGCCGTCGGGGTTTCCACCCACGACTCGCAGCAACTGAGCGCCGCGCTGTCGGCGCAGCCCGACTACGTCGCCTTCGGTCCCGTCTTCTCGACGCGGAGCAAGCTCGACGCCGAGGCCACGGTCGGGCTCGACGGACTGGCGATGGCGGGGGCTGCCTGTCGCGCGGCGGCCGTACCGCTGGTCGCGATCGGCGGCATCGACGAGACGTCGGTAGCCGTCGTAGCCCGACACGCGGATCTGGTGGCGGTGATTGGAGCGGTCGTGGCCGATAGCTGCGCAGGGATTGAACGGCGCGCCGCGGCGTTGAGCCGTCAGATCCAGACCACGCCGATCCGCGGGGATTGAGCCGGCTCGACTTCGGGTGTGCGCTCGTCGCGGTTGCGGAAAGCTCAACCCCTCAACTCGATCAACAGCGCTTCGACGGCGAGCGTCGGCGACACGTTGCGTTCGAGCGTGCTCAGGGCGTTGGTGATCGCCGCATACTGTCGAGCCTTTCGCTCGGCTCCCGACGGGTCGGTCTCGGCGCATCGCCGTGCGGCGTTTGCGAGCTGATCGCCGTAAGTCAGCAGTCGCGTGCGCAGTTCGTGGCGGTCGTTGGGCAGTTTGCTGGCCAGTTCGAGGGACGCGTCGAGGGTTGCTTCTGCCACCGCAGCATCGACGCCCTGCGCGAATTGCTGAAGTGTCTGCCTTCGCTGTTCGTCGGCGTACTCGATTGCCGCCCCGGCGCTGCCTCCGGCCAACGACACCAGATCGGTGCTGAGACCCCGCGCGGCCAAGATGCCGGAAATGGCTTCGTCCGGCAGCGGCCCGAACCGCACCGCGAGCGAGCGCGAGCGGATGGTGTCCAGCAGGCGGTGGGGTCGATCGGTGAGCAGCACGAAGTGGACGTTGGGTTGTGGCTCCTCGAGCGTCTTGAGCAGCGCGTTGGCGGCGGATTGTGTCAGCTCGTCGGCGGCGCGGACGATGAATACCAGCGACCGTGCCTCGTGCGGGGCGTAGCCGACCCGGCTGAGGATGACGCGCCGGATTTGCTCCACGCTGATCCCCGTCGCCTCACGCGCGCCGATCAACGCCTTCGGGTAGACCCCTCTGCCGACCAATACGACGTCGGGATGCAGGGGCACGCAGGGTTCGTCGCCCGAGAGGGTCACCGCGCGACGGCAGCCGGAGCATTCGCCGCAGCCGCCGTCGTCGTGGGTTTGGCAGACGAGCGACTGGGCGAGGGCGAAAGCCGTCAGCTCCTTGCCGACCCCGGCTGGGCCTTCGAAACGGTAGGCGTGATGGACGTGCCCGCGCCGTAGCGCCCCGAGGAGCACCTGTTTGGCGGCCTGCTGCCCGACGATGCTGTCGAAAACCATCAGCGCTCTCGGTCGAATGCCGGGCGATTTGCCGCGGCCCGTCAGCAGTAGTCGAGCTGCAGATTCGATTTCAAGCCGCCACCAAGCAAAAACGCCGCGAGGGGACTCCTCACGGCGCCCTGCACGACGCGGACCGTGGAACGGTCGCGTCGACGCGGCGGTGTGCCTCAGCCGTGGTGGGTGGGGAAACCCGCCGTCGGTTGGGCCATCGGCTGCGGCTGGGGCTGCGGGGCGGCGGGCTGCGGGGCCTGTGGCGTCGCTTGGGGCTGCGGGGTGTCGAGATTGGACAACCCGGCGCGCAGCAGCGAGACGAAGATGTCGAATGCTTCCTGAGCCTTGGCCTGCTCGCCCTCGACGTACTCGCACACCGTCAAACCGTTGAGCACGCTCAGCACCAGCGTGCACAGCGACTCCCGAATGCGAGAGGGGTCGGCACCGATCATGTCCGCGATGCTGCGGGCGACCAGCTTGCGCTTTTCTTTTTGCAGAGCGGCCGCTCGGCGCTTGAGCTCCTCGTCGTTGCGCGAAGCACTCCAGACCTCGATGTTCAGGCCCACGTTGCCGTCCCCAGCGGCCTCCCAAAGCGCATGGAACCCCTGTGCTGAGCGCTCTCCAGGGGGCAGGTCGTGGCGAACCGAGGCCCGCACGCGCTCCAGGTACTTGTGGTACGTGTAGCTCTGCACTTCGTGGATCAACGCCGCTTTGCTGGCGAAGTAGTAGTGGACGATGCTCTTGCGCAGTCCCAGCTCTTTGCCGATCTCGGCCAGCGTCGTGGCGCTGAACCCCTTGCGCGAGAAGCACTTGGCTGCCGCTTCGAGGATCGCTGCCACGCGAGGGTTGTTCCAATCGACGGTACGCGGCGTCGGATCGGTTTCTTCGAGGTGGGTTTCCGGTTGGTAGTGCTGGGGTACAGCGAGGTCTTGCGTCATGTTCAAACTCGTCTCGGGTCAGTCGACCGGCGCGGGGGGCTCCCGTCGGGGCGGCACGCCGTCAGCTTCGGTAACGGCCGGCCGGTGCCGGTCTTTGCGGGCCCTAATACAACCATTGCGTGACGAAAAGGAAGGGCCTTTGTCCTACAGCCTGTTGGCCGTCCGGTAGGACTGTATCTATCTGTTGGTTTTTAATAGGGTAGTCGCTCATTGGAACGGCGCCGAGTGCGCGCCGCGGGGCTGTTTCGATGGGGAAGATTTTTGGGTTCTGCCGTGCTCCGCGCCCGTCAGTTCCGCCTGAATACGGGCATCCCCGCCTGGTTCGTCCAGCCCTCGACGCCGAAGCGACCCTCTTCTCGGCGCTCGGTCAGCTTCGGCTCGGCGCTGTCCTCGTCCCGGGCCATCGTCACCACCAGCAGCTCGTCAGCCAGGTACTCGCCGTGGGGATCGTCCTTGCCCGCTGCCTTGCCATCGTCAGTCGCCGTGCCAACCCGCACGATCTGGGTGGTTGGCGGATAAACACCCTTCCACACCTCGCGCCGGGCGTGTGGCCCGTCGCGGAGGATTCGATACATCTGCACGGTGAAGCCGGGCACACCGCGTTGCGCCAGCACCCGCTGTCCGCGCCGTAGCCGATCGTCGGGGCGTTCGACTTCGTCGTAGGGTCGGGCCGAAAGGATACGGCGGATCAAGGTGACGCTGCCATCGGATTGGGGGCCGAGGATCTCGGCACGCACGACGCCATCTTTGACGGTTTCGTGGAGCACGACCGGGAAGTCGTAGGGATTGCGGAATCCGAAGTTGATGGTCGGGTAGACGACCGTCGCGTCGAGGCCGAGCTTGATGTACGAGCTCGGCCGCGTGTGGGGGTAGCGTTCCACGACCTCCAGACCCGCGAAAAATGCCGCCCCGTGTAGCGTGCCAGAGACTTGGCAGGTGCCTCCGCCGATGCCGTCCACCAACTCGCCTTGGGCGATCACTGGCGCGACCTTGTAGCCGTTCGCCTCGTCGCGCGCTCCGACCGTCTGGTTGAAGTCGAACACCTCGCCAGGCAGAAGCACCGTACCGTCCAGCTTGGAGGCTGCCAGGCGCAGGTTGAACGTCCGAGCTTCCGCGCGCATCGAGACGTCGTAGTTGGTCTCGAAATACGACAAGACGTGGTCGAAGCGCACGTCCGCGAGCTGTTCGGTGGTGCGGCGCGGTGAAACGAGTTCGAAAGCGAGCTCGGCTTCGTGCTCTCCCTGCTGCAGTGCGCTTTGGATCCGCTGCAAGGTAGCGTCGACGTCGAGGATCCGACCCTGGGAGCTCGGAACCACACGGCGATGCTCCAGGTCCAGACGGGCATCCACCGCCGGCCGGTCGAACTCGTCCTTGAGCCGCATCAGCATGCGAGCCGCGCGCTCGACGTCGATGTCGAAAGGGACGGGCAGAGCCAGAGGCGCCCCCGGGGCGACTGCCGATCGGCGGCGCCAACGAGACAGCGGACTGGTTTGGTCGACGGTGTCGCGGAGCAACTGAGCCAGGCGCGCCTTGTCTATCTGCACGCCGAGATCACCGTAGCTGATGCGCTGCTCATCGCCCGGGTCGAGCTTCAGCACGAACACGCCGTTGACCCGCCGGCGCAGGCGATTGAGCGCGCGCTGGGGCGCATTGGCGTCCAGCTCCAGCGGCTTGCCAAGCAGGCTCAGTTGCGGCAAGCCTCGCTCAGGCGTGGCGGGTTCGGCGAACCGGTACAGCAAGGCGACGCCTGCGGTCGCCCCGATGACGACCGCCACCGCTATCCAGATCCACGATGAGTTCGGTAGAAATCGCTGTTTCGCTCCCGTCGCTGAGCCATGGGGATCGGTCGGGGTGCCCGCGTCGCCTGCCGTCGACCCCACTTCCACCGACTGGCCCGGGTTGCGCTTCGAGGAGCCACCTTCCGGGGCGTCCGACTTCGCCGCTGGAGGCGGCTGGCGCGACGCCCCGCCCGACGAGGGCGAAACAATCGACGGTTCGGTCGACTGGGGATCCGCCTCGCCGCTGGAGGCGACGGCTCGACGTTCGGAGGGCAGGGGCGGGGGCGTGGGATCTGACACGTCTCGAAGGGGCTGGACGGGGGGGCTGCGCGTGACGACCGAAGGTGATTCGGCTCTGACGCAGAAGCTTGCGGGCCTGCCAGCGAGCCCGGGAGTCTACATGTTTCGGGACGTCGAGGGGACGGTTCTGTACATCGGCAAGGCCAAGAGCCTGCGCTCCCGCGTACGCAGCTACTTCGCGGCCAGCAACAGCGACGAACGGGTCTACCTGCCCGCGATGGTCAGCTTGATCGCCGATTGCACGACTGTGGTCACGCAGACGGAGAAAGAAGCGGCGATCCTCGAGAACAACCTGATCAAAGAGCATCAACCGCGCTTCAACGTGAAGCTACGCGACGACAAGGAGTACCTGACCCTCCGGTTGGATCCGAAAGTGCTGTGGCCGCGACTGGATCTCGTGCGTCGGCCGAAACCCGACGGCGCGAGGTACTTCGGACCTTACCACTCCGCGACCGCCGCTCGGCGGACGCTGCATTTGGTGCAGAAGCACTTCCAGCTGCGCACATGTTCGGACCGCGAGTTGTCGTCGCGCAAGCGTCCCTGCCTGCAGTACCAAATCAAACGCTGTCCGGCGCCGTGCGTGTTCGAGGTCGACGTCCGCACCTACTCACAGCAGGTCGAGGCCGTCGATCTTTTCTTGCGCGGCCGACACGACAAACTCAGCGCCACCTTGCGGCAGCTCATGAACGGTGCGAGCGCGGAGATGCGCTACGAGTTGGCCGCGACCTACCGCGATCAGCTCGCTGCGGTGCAGAGTGTCCGGCAGGCGCAGAGTGTCGTGTCCGTGGAGACACTCGACCAAGACGTCCTGGGCATTTACCGCGAAGGCGATTTGCTCGAGGTCTCCACGTTGATTGTTCGCGAGGGGCGGGTGGTCGAAGCGCTCAGCGACTCTCACGTGGGGGTGGAGGTTCCGGACGACGAACTGATCTCCGCCTACCTTCGGGACACGTACGATGCCGAGCAGTCCGACCGCAGCGTGCCGGACCAAATCCTCGTGCCAGTGCTGCCCGAAGGCGCCGACGGCGTTGCCGAGTGGTTGACGGAGCAGCGCGCGGCCCGGGCAACGGCGTCGCGCGGGGCCAAGCGCGTGCGTCTGGTGGCGCCGGCGCGGGGCGCCCGGCGACAGTTGCTGCAGCTGGCATTGGACAACGCTCGTCACGCCTTCGTCGAGAAGCGACGGGCCGCCGAGAACGTCGACGAGCGGTTGGCGAAGCTGCAGGCGCGATTGCGGCTGCCCACGTTACCCCGGCGCATCGAGTGCACGGACATCTCCCACCTCGGCGGTCAAGACACGGTCGGTTCGGTCGTGGCGCTGCAGGACGCGGCGTTGGACAAGTCTCGCTATCGCACGTACCGGGTGCGGACGGCGACCCAGGGTGACGACTACGCTGCGATGTACGAAGTACTCAGCCGCCGCTTCCGGCGCGGCAAAGACGCGACAGAAGGGCAGGGCGAGTGGGACTTGCCGGACTTGTTCGTGGTCGACGGGGGCCGAGGTCAACTCGCCGTAGCGCTGGCTGCGGCGCGCGACCTGGGGTTGTTCGACCTCCAACTTGCCGGTCTCGCCAAGGAACGGGAAAACGCCACGGGCGAGAAGCTGGTCGATCGCGTGTACTTGCCGGACCAGAAGAACCCCATCGCGCTCAAACCGAACAGTCCGGAGCTGTTCCTGTTGGCGATGCTGCGCGACGAGGCCCACCGGTTTGCCAATCGCGGACGAAGCAAGGCGGGCAAGCAGCGTCGAATGGAGTCGTTGCTCGACCGGGTGCCGGGCGTAGGGCCCAAGGCCAAGGGGATCTTGTTGCGCCATTTCGGCTCCGTACAGAACATCCGCACCGCCACTGATGCGGAGCTCCTGGCCCTGAGCGGCATCGATCGACGTCACGTCAAAGCGCTGAGGAGCTTCTGGGAGGCCGAGGAGCCGGAGAGCGAGACCAACGGTCGCGAGCAACCACCGACAACTGAGTTGCCGTCAGCATCGGAAGAAAGTCAACGCAGTTGACTTTCTTTGGTGAGCGCTTCGCGAAGTAGTGCGGTGGCGCGGTGGCTCGTATCTTGCGTTCAATGGGGTGACCATGAAACCTGGCAGTACAGCCACCGTCGGAATTTCCTGTAATGAGCGACTCTTACCCGTGATCGCGTGGAAAGGGCTGCTCGCGCGGGGGGGCCCATTGACGGCCCAGCGGCGGCCCTCTAGTCTCCGCCAGCGCCCGGCTTTTCAACCGGGACGGATGGCTCCTTCAGGGTCACCGGTGGGTTGGGTCAATCCTGGCCCACCGTAATCCGCAACAGTATCCGCGACACTGCCGCCAGGCGGCGTGCGTCTCGAACAGGCGCCCCCAAGACTCTGGCAATAGCCAAGCAAACAGCCTGAAAACCCCACTCCAACGAGTTCCCGAGCTGCAATGAAATCGAAAACTCCCTTTTCTCTCCTCAAGCTGGTCAGAGCACTGACCGTGGGGATGTTCGCACTGGGCGCCGCTGCCAGTACTTCCGGCTGTCTCGACAGACCCGTCGGGCGTGAGCAGCCGAGAACCACGAACGTGATCGTCGATCAGCTGGTGCAGTCCGCGGTCGACAAGATCGACTTGTTGTTCGTGATCGACAACTCGATCTCGATGGCTGACAAGCAGGAGATCCTCGCGCTGGCTCTTCCCGACTTGGTGGGACGCCTCGTCAGCCCGATCTGCGTCGACGCCATGGGCAACGACGTCGGTAACACGCCTCAGACGGCAAATGAGAACTGCCCGCCTGGGTCGGCACGTGAGTTCAACCCGATCAGCGACATCCACATCGGCGTGATCACGAGCAGTTTGGGCGGCTACGGCGCGGTTGCAGACTGCGTTCAGAGTCAGACTCAAAAGTCCGAGCAGACGGTCGACATGGCGCACTTGCTCGCGTCGCTCCCCCGCGGTGCCGACGCGGCGCCGACCGGTGCTGCCTCCGGGTTCCTCGCCTGGACGGCCTCGAGCCAACGTGGCGCATTCGTCGACGAGTTCTCGAACCTGGTTCGAGAGGCCGGCGAGTTCGGGTGTGGCTGGGAAGCGACGCTGGAGTCCTGGTATCGCTTCTTGATCGACCCGTACCCCTACACCAAGGTCACGCGCCAGCCGTGCAATGCGTCGGACATGAACGACCTGTGCGCCGGTCCGGAGACGGATCAAGCCGGCAATCTGCTCGTCGACCAGGTGATTCTCAATCAGCGCACCCAGTTCCTGCGCCCCGACTCACTCGTCGCGATCATCATGCTCAGCGACGAGAACGATTGCTCGTTCCGCGCCAGCGGCCAGACGTGGCGTCTGTCTCAGACGGTCAATCCAGATGGCGGCTTCAATCCGGCGTTCAAGGGCACCGCGGCATGCAACGATCCGATGTACGGGCCGAATCACGAGTGCTGTCACTCCTGCGGTCAAGCGAACCCCCCGCCCGGCAATTGTCCCGCTGCGACCAACTCGGATGGCGCGACGGTCGGCGTCGGTTGTGAAGAAAGCCGGCGCTACGCCTCCGATGGTGTCGAGGATCACCCGAACTTGCGTTGCTTCCAGCAGAAGCGTCGCTTCGGTGTCGACTACCTCTATCCCGTCGAACGGTACTCGAACGCGCTGGTGCAGCAGACGATTTGCCCGTTCTCCGATACGTTGGACCCCACCGACACTACCGCATGCCCCGACGGCGCGGGCGTCGTTCAGAACCCGCTGTACTCCGACTTGCCCTACGAGGCGGAGAAGGCGATGAACATGGACACCGAGCGGGTCGAAGCGCTTCCGCGTCCCAAGAGCTTGATCTTCCTCGCCGGTATCGTCGGCGTGCCCTGGCAAGACGTGGCCGTTTCGCCGAACGCGAACGAGTCGTTGGTCTATCGCGTCAACAATCCCGAAGCCGAGGCTGACCGCCTCATCAATTGGGAGTGGCTGATCGGTGAACGTGAGCCGGCAACGGGTATCCCCGCGCCACAGGATCCGCTGATGGTCGAGTCCATCACGCCGCGTAACGGCAGCAACCCCGCCACGGGCGAAGCGCTCGCCGGCCCAACCGGTGGCTTCCTCGCCAACTCGATCAACGGCCACGAGTGGACCGTCGCAGACAACAGCGACTTGCAGTACGCGTGCATCTTCCCGCTCAGTGGTGACCGGCAGCCCTGCATCAGCCAGGAGGAGTTCCGCAACCGCCGCGAAGCGGGTGAAGCGGTTCCGAACTGCGATTGCACGGACTTCGGTGGCGATACCTTCCAGAACCCGCTCTGTCAGGCGCCGAACGGTCAGTTCGACACCACACAGCGCTACGCGAAGGCCTATCCCAGCTTGCGTCAGTTGCAGGTGCTGTACGACTACGGAACCAACTCGATCGTTGCTTCGATCTGTCCCAAGGAGACGGAGAACACGAACGCCAAGGACTTCGGTTACCGCCCTGCAGTCGGCGCGATCGTCGACCGCCTCAAGGAGCAGCTGGCCGACAAGTGCCTCAACCGTGAGTTGTCGGTGCGCCAGAACGAGGCTGACCAGCCCGAGGCGGCTTGCGTGATCGTCGAAGCCAAGCGTCTGTTGCCGGGTGAATCCCCCGACTGCAGCGATCAGGCTCGCGGCCCCGTCTCTGCCGCGGTGGACCCCGTCGTGCGGCAGCAGCTCGAGGCGACGTTCCAGTGCGACAACGAGGCCGACTGCGCGAGCTTCCAGCTGTGTGAGATCACCCAGCTGACCGCCGACGTGGATCGCAGCGGGTACGACACGTGCTTGAACAACGAAGTCGCATCCGGCAACGGCTGGTGCTACGTCGACCCCGCCAAGGGTCTCGGCTCTGACGAACTCGTCGAGAAGTGTCCCAACACCGCCAAGCGCAAGCTGCGCTTCATCGGTACTGGGACGCCGAAGTCCGGCACGGTGACGTTCGTCGCGTGCGCCGGTGCTGCGTTCTCGGAGTGAGCGGACACACGACGAACTGAACCCCGGGTGAGCACTGAACCCGGGTAGAACGACGGCAAGGCGGTCCTGGTGGGCCGCCTTGCTGCGTTTTGAGCGGTGTTCCAGGGCCGCGATGGGGGACGATCGCATTTTTCAGCGGTACGACCTACCCGCTGGCGGCGCCCTTCCCATCCGCGTTTTCACTCCACGCCCCGTTGTTCGAGGCCTATAGTTGCGTGCGATGCTCGCCAGCAAGACGATTCTGCTGATCGAGGACGAACCGCACATCGTGCTCGGGTTGACCGACGCGCTGCAGTTCGAGGGGTACAACGTCGTTACAGCAAACGATGGCGAGGCTGGCTGTCAGTTGGCCAAGCAGACGCAGCCCGACGCCATCGTGTTGGACCTGATGCTTCCCGGCAAGAATGGCTATCAGGTGTGTGAGGACATTCGCCGTTTCGATCCAAACGTGATCATCGTGATGCTGACGGCGCGCAGCCAAGAGTCGGACAAGATCCGTGGCTTCGATGCCGGCGCGGACGACTACGTCACCAAGCCGTTTGGAGTGGGTGAGCTGGTCGCCCGATTGCGGGCGCTGTTTCGTCGCATGGAGCGCCGGCCGTCTGCGGAAGTGTTCGAGGTTGGTCGGGCAACGGTCAACCTCAGCGCCCATCAGCTCGAAGTCGACGGAGAGGTGCACGCGCTATCGTCGTACGAGGTCGAGCTGTTGCGGTTTCTGTACGAACGTTCGGGACACGCCGTGGGGAGGGACGAGATCCTGACTCGCGTTTGGGGCGCCGCGAATCCGACGAATCGCACCGTCGACAACTTCATTCTCAAGCTGCGCAAGAAGATCGAGCGTCGTCCCGACGTGCCCGAGCACATCGTCACGGTGTACGGTCACGGCTACAAGCTCATTCTGTGACTGCCGGGGCGGCGGCTGCGGGGGCCGAGGCGCCGCGGGGTCGGAGCACGTTCCGCGGGTCGACTGCGACGCTCGATGCCGACCCCCACAGCTCCACCTCGGACAGGCCGCCAGGCGTGCCAGTAACCTGACGTACGGCGAGATACAGCGTTTCCTCGACGACACCGAGGCGAGCGTCGCCAGCGACGGCGCCTTCGGGTCCGGGTTCGCCAAGCGCCGACAGGCCGGCGAGCAACACCAGTCGCATCGGGCTCGACCCGGTTTGGCTGCTCAGCAGCAGCCAGCCCTGCTCTTCGTTCGAGCTTGCCACCCGTGCACCGGGCAAGTCGAGCACTTGGAGCGATAGGGTCTCGGCCCCGGCGACGCTGACGACCAGCGCGGGGCCGTCCCGACGAAAGGTGTCGGGCAGTGGGAGCACGCCGCTCGTGGTGATCTCGCTCGGGCCGGGGACAGGCGCGAAGTAATCGGCCAGATCTTTCGAGCGGCGTGGGTCGACGGAGACGAAGTCGCCGCTCGGCGCAGCGGGGGCGGGCACCGGGAGGCAGACGCCGTGCTCCTCCAGCGCTCCCTTGGGGCAGCGCGCCGATTGCGTCACGGGCATCGTCGGGGCAGTCAGTACCGTCCGAGGTTCGGGGCGCCGGGACAGCAGCATGCCCGCGATCAGCAGCAGCACCACACTCGCGGTCGCCAAGGCTATCCTCACTCCCGGAGCATACAGGAACGGTAGGGAAACGTAGAGGGGTCCCCTTGCCTCCGACCCCCCGTCGTGCAGCGCAGATGTGCGTGGCGATGAGTGACCCGCCGTGTCGGGTCGTGTTCGCGGTCGGGTCATTTGGGCTTGAAATGTTGGCGTCGTGACCGGACCCCTGATAGCTGTATGCAGGTGCGGAGCGAGATCCTGACCCCGGCTGAGGTGGCCGTGCTCGAAACCTTCGTGGTCCCCCGCTACCTGTCGGCGTTCGGGGCTGTCGCTTTGGACATGATGCTCGTCGGTGAGGGCGCCAACGTCGTGCACTTGGGGTGCCGAACCGGCTATCCCGATCGGCAGCTACTGCAGAAGGTGCCGAGTTGCCACGTCGTCGGTGTCGACAGCTCGGTGCATGCCATCGAGTTGGCGCGCAACAAGGCGGCGACCCTCGCGTCCGGCGGGCTGGAGTACGTGCTGACCGAAGGCTATCCGACACATCTGCCCCCCGGCGCCTTTTCCCACGCGTTGACGCTTCACCCGATCGGGACGGCGTACGAGCGCACGCAGTTGTTCTCGGAGATGATGCGCCTGGTGTACAGCGAAGGGCAGGTGCTCGTCTCGATGCCGCTGCGTGGTTCGTTCCAGGAACTCGGCGACTTGCTGCGGGAGTTTGCTCTCAAGTACGACCAAGGCGAGTTCTCCCAGGCAGTGGAACTAGCGATGGCGAGCCGCCCTAGCATCGAGACGCTTTCGGAAGAGCTCGAGAGCGTCGGTTTGGAGGACGTCGACGTCGAAGTCGTCTCGACGGAGCTCACGTTCGCGGGCGGACGAGCTTTCATCGAGGATCCGACGACGCGGTTGCTGATCATCCCGGAATTGCAGACGACCCTCGGAAGCTTCGATCTCAGCTTGCCGATGAGCTACGTCTGTGACGCCGTCGATGGCTACTTCGCGGAGAGCGACTTTTCGTTGAGCGTGAAGATCGGTTGCGCCAGTGCCCGCCGGCCCTGAGCCGACGCAGGCTGCAAGCGAGAGCACTCAGTAGCGGTACTCCCACAGCACGTCGACGCTGCCTCCGGTGTTTCCCACCTTGGTTCGTAGAGACCAATTGTTGCGAAAGCGATAATCGAGGGTTCCGGAGACGATGGACGTCGTCTCTTGGTTGATGGTCGCATCCTGGTTGCGCTCGTAGTTCGCTTCGAACCACAGGTTCTCGTCGAGTTGTACGCTCGCGCCGTAGCTGGCGTCGTTCTCGTCTTCCGTCGTGGAACTGACGTTGACCTGTACCGAGCTTCCGAGCAGCTGATTGACCCCCAACGCCTGAACCCCACTGCCTAGGACGCTGGCCGCGCCGCCGCCGAGGATGGCCTGCAGTTCGGCTGGGCTCGGCTGGGTCGTAGGATCTTGCAGTGTTCCGGCGATGGTCACGACGACCGGTTCGTCGGCGCTCGTTCGCCCACTCAGAGTGATGTCGATCAGCGGGTTGCTCGGATCTTTGGGATTGAGTTGGAGGCGTCCATCGACGACGCGGAAGACGCGGCCAAAGATCGGAATGCGCCCACCGCGCTTCAGATCAATCGTCCCACGCATGCTCGCCGTGTCCGTGTAGTCGACGATGACCGTTCCGCTCAACGGTACTTGAAGGTCGGAGAGGCTGAAACTGGCGCGATGGTCGAGACGAATCACGATGCGGTAGGGCATGGTGTCAGTGTCGGAGGTTTCATCGGCCTTGCTCTGCACGATCACGACGTCCGGGTTGGGGCTCGGGTCGATCAATTCGCGGGATGCCGACGGTGCGGCGGTCACCTGCCAGTCTTTCAGATCGACGCCGACGTACAGGTACGGTTTGTTGAACCAGCGGTCGCGGACGTCCCATTCGGGGCGACGCTCGAGCCGCGCCAGAGCCTGGCCGCGGGCCTTGCCCAGGTTGTGCCCCTGCAACGTCAGCGGGACCGAGCGCAGGCGCAGCGCCGCCGTGCCGTGAGAAAGCTTCAGCCCGTCGAGTACGAGTTCGGCTTGCCCTTCCAAGTTTACGGTCTTCGACCGCACCTTGGCCTGCAGCGGGTCGATCGTCAACACGCTACCGTCGCCCTTCTCGGCAGCCCGCAGAGTCAGCTCCACCGAGCGCAGCTCCATGCCGACCCCTTCGATGTAGCCAATTCCGTCACGCAACCGTGCTTCACCGTCGAGGTGAGTGGTCCACGAGTGTGGCACGCCAGGTTTGGTGGAGGTGTGCCGGATGGCAGAAAGCGTCAGGTTGGCGTCCAACCTCCCGCCCAGCCGCGCCACGATCGATTCCAGCGCGGGTCCGAGGGCGCCAGCATCGAGCCCCTGCGCTGAAAGACCGACGTCAATCTGCTCCAACTGGTTGGGCAGAGGCACTTGCTTGGTTGCACCCTGGGCGCTGAGGCGGACGGTCAGCGAGCGGTCGTCGCGGGTGGTGGCGAAGTTGGCCAGCACGCTGCCCGAGGTTCCGCGTAGGCGTAGCGAGCCCTTGCCCAACACCGCCCGTCCCGAGCTGAGCTTGTCCAGTTCCAGGTCCGCGATTAGCGTGGGCGAGTCGCCGCGTTGTAGCAGCAACTGTCCGTTCAGGTCGCCACCGACCTCCAGTTCGTCCAGCGCGTTGAGCACTGCGAGCGGCATGTGCTCGAAAGTCGCCGTGGCGAACAAGGGCGTCGTGCTTTGTGGCGACTCGTACCAGGGCACCGTGCCTTGAACGATCCCGGTGAGCAAGCGTCGTCCTCGTGAGGACCCATTGAAACCCAGGTTGACCTGTCCATCGCCGGGAGTCAGCACACCCTGGACGTTCAGCGACACTGGCGTGTCCGCTCTCACGCCGGGGGGCGTCAGCTCCCGCGCATCTGCGTTCAGCACCAACTGCGGATCGTCGACGCTACCATTGACGCTCATGCGTGCGGACACCGTACCGTCCACCGACGGCAACTTCACCACCGGCAACTGCGACAGCGCCCGCTCTGGCACGTTGAATTGCGCAAACAATGGAGCCTTGCGCAGCCGTTCCAACCCGCGTACCGAGGAATGCAGCCAGTCGTCGGGGTCGAAGCGAGTGTTGGCTTGTGCCGTCAACAGCAACCCGTGTTCGTCACTGAGGGTACCCGTGGCGCTGAGTCCACGTTGCTGGGCGTCGAATGCCAGGCTCAAGTACGTGCCGATGGTTTGCAGGTCGTAATCGCTACCATCCCAATGCAGCTGCGCTCGGTCCACCGAACACCCCACTTCGACGAACGCGTTGGGATAGCCTTCGGTGCCTGTGCGCTGTACGAGCGCCTTGACACCCAGCTTGCCTTCGATGCCTTTGATGAGCTCATCGGGCACCAGATAGGTCAACGGCCCGAGCGGGATCCCGAACAGTGCGACTTGTCCAGTTCCAGTGATTCCGCGGTACGACGCAGGATCGAGCGCGTGGCCGCTCAACTGCGTGTCCCAATTGCCTTTGATACCGAAACCCAATTCATCCGTTCCCTCGAGCGTCCCCGAGAACGCCTGGCCATCGATGCGTGCGCTGAGCGACACGTCGCTGTTGCCCCAATCTTGCACCGCCAGGTCCTCGATGGCGCCGTGCAACTGGCCGCGCTGCAGATCACTGCCGATGCTGAACTCCGTGTCCAAGCTGATTGTGGCGCGCACGGGTAGTGGTGGCAATCCGAGTTCAGAGACTACTCGCCGCAGCTGCAGTGTGCGCGCGGAGATGGCTCCTTCGGCCACGCCAGGTTGGTAAAGCAGACGGGCTTCCAGCTGTCCCTTGGTACCCTTGATGGATAAGCGAGGCACGTCGAAGTGACGGCGGTTCCAATCGAAGCGCCGCACTTCCGACGAGATGGCCAGCCCCGGCTTGTCGATGGTCAGCTGGGCGTCGGTGACGACGCCGTTCGCCTGGACGCGACCTTTGGCGGTCACACGGCGACCGTCGGACCCTTCGAACACCCCACTGACACGCGCTCCGCCGCGATTGCCCGTCGCTTCCACCTTTGCATCGTCGAAACGCAGTTGCCCGAGTGCGACTTGCTTGGCGGTGACGTTCAGCTTCAGATCGGCGTTTTGGGGATGAGCCCGAACGCCCCTTGCGTCGACGTCGAAGCGTGCGTGACCGACTTCGACGCCCGCGTAGTCGAACTGGCCAACGCTGCCTCGTGCAGTCACCTCGAACCGCTGGTCGTCGAGTTTGACCGACCCGCGTAGGCTCGAAACGCCTCCAAGACCCCGAGGAAGGCGCCGGTTGGACAGAGCTAGCCGGTCGATGTCGACCGTCGCATCGAGCTTGCCGTCGCGAACGCTGCCTCGCACGAGTGAACGCGCACCAGGTTCGAGCACTTCGACCTGTCCCTCGATGCCAGCGGGTTTGACGTGCAGATCGAACAGCAGTGGAGGGACCAGCAAGTCGTCGAGCGTCGTGGCTTTGCTGCTACCGATCACACCGATGTCGTAGTCGTCGCCTGCAACCGTCAGGTCCAACTGGCCATCGGCGTTCAGCAGCGCGTGGGGTGCTTCGGCAACCACGTCTCGAAGTTGCACTTGCGTGGCGGAGACGTCGAGTTGTCCACGCACGCCCTCGCTCAGATCGATGGGCCCTCGCGCCTCGAGCGTTCCGTCAGCCAGGCTGATCGTCGCGTTCGCATTCAAGTGTGGGAGAACACCGCTCGCCGTGAGCTGGACACCGGCGTCAGTTTGTCCGGGCCAGGTTCCGAACCAACGTCGCAGTGTCGCCGGATGTACACGCGGCAGGATCGCGGTCAGCGTCAGTTGGTCGCCTTCGTACCCGAGGTTGGCTTGGACCTCCGCGTCGTCCGCGAAGCCTGCGAAGTCCAGGCGTAGCGGCCCAGGCGAGCGCAGCGCGAATGACCCGGTGCCGCGCACTCGTCGTCCGAACACGTCCCGAGAGCGCGCCGCGAAGCGCTCGATGTCGAGGACGATACCTTGTGGGCTGAACAATACCCCGCCTCGAACGCGAAATAGCGCCGGCTTGATCTCTTCCCATCCCGGCAACCCGAAGTCGCCGCGTACGACTCCCACCTCGAAGCGGGGAAGGTGAACGCGCACGTGCCGCGAGACGGATGGCGCCGTGCTAGGTTTTTTTTTCGAGGGCCGCGGCGTCACCGCCGTTTCGATCGTCAGGGTCTGGGAGTCTGACGTTTCGTAGAGGCCGACCCGGCCGCGCTCGATGCGAACGTGGGGGACGACGACGTTCAAGTGGGGGCCGCCGGCGAGGACGTCGTACACTAGCCGCGGCAGAGCCGTGTTGATTTGCACACCCTCGATGAAGATGACTCGTCGTCCCTCGGGATCGAGCAGTTCGGCCCGTTCCACCCGCAGGCTGTTCCAGCTCAGGCTCTGCAACTTCCCAATTCTGATCTGTCCGTAGAGCACGTCGGCCAGGGCAGCGTTGGCGACGGTGGAGATGCTGGACCGCACTGCGGGGACCCCAATGTGAACGGCCACCGACGCCAGCAATGCCACGACGAAGCACGATACCAGCGCCAACCCTCGCCACAGCGTGGGCAGTCGAGCTAGCACGTGCTTGGCCACGGTGCGCAGCATCAGAACGCTTCTCCCAAGGTGAGGTGCATTGCGATTGGCAAGCCGAGCGTGTCGCGCGGGTCACCCTCGGGGACGTCGTTGCGAAAGTCCTGAGCTCCCGGCACGCGGTAGCCGATGTCGAACCGAACCGGGCCGATGGGAGTGCCGTAGCGAAACCCCAACCCGGCAGACAAATGCGGAGCAGAGAAGCGCAAGGTCAGTTCGCGCGAAACGTCGCTGGCATCGACGAACACTACGGCGCTCAAAGGACCGAACAGGCCAAACCGGACTTCGAGCGACGCTTCCCAGAGCGTCACACCGCCCAGTGGACGATTGCAGGCCCGCAGATCCGGTTGTGCGTCGCAGTCCACGTTGCGCGTGAGGAACTTGACGTCGCCGTGTGGTCCCACGCCGCGCAATGGGTACCCCCGGTTGGAGTTCGGCCCGCCGGAGAAGAAACCACGGAAGAGCAACTTCTGCTGGTCTTGTGCGGTTTGGGCGTCGCTGAACGCATCGCCGTCTGACAAAGTTTCGCCATAGTTGCCAGCCAGGAGTAACCCCGTAGTGAAGCGCGTGGCGAAGACGACGTTGCCCGATATCGGCACGTAGAAGCGAGCGTCGGGTTTGATCCGCACGTCACTGACGTCACTGCCGAAGATGGGGTTTGCGACCTGTACGCTGGTGTTGAGGAATATGCCGCGCCGCGGAACCAAACGGTCGTCGCGCAAGTCGAAGCCCAACACCAATTCGGGGTAGGCGATGATGAGATCCGCAAGCAGTTCGTCCGCAGCTGGCACCTCGGGGCCGATGGTCAACTTGGCGTAGTCGACGGGCTGAGCGAGCTGCCAGTTGTACGAGGGGCTGATGAAGACCCGGTGCGCCCAGAACGCTCGTTCGAGTCCACCACCCGCGCGGATCTCGGAGAAGCCAATCACTCCTTCGTCTTCGCGCGTATCCGGATACAGCAGCGGCGATACGCTGAACGTCCCCGACAAGTATCCGGTCGTGCGTCCTTCGAACAGTGACGGTTGTCTCAGCTCGGCACGAATCTGTTGCTGGTACAGCGCGCGCTTCGGCACCGTGAGATTGCTCAGTCGCGTGGGGTTGTAGACGAGGCCAGGCTTGGTATCGATGCTCAAGCGACGAAGTCCGCCGAGGAAGTTCTTGTCCTCCCAGCCCAGGGTCACGTGGTTGGAAGCCTGAAGCGAGTCGAGCTGAACGCCAGCGCCCACCTTGAGTGCGCGCAGGTCTGCCTCACGAACCGTGACCGTAACTGGGATCTCGGTGCCTCGGGCGCGCTCCTTGTCGGCTTTGACTTGGACGCTGGTGAACACGTTGAGGTTGATCAACGCACGGCTGGCATCGTCCAATTCCCGCTGAGAGTACGGCGCTCCGCGTTGCAAACCCATGTTGTCGAGAACCGTCTCTCGAGGGATTTCCTCCAGGCCTTCGACCTCGATGGGGCCGTAGTACGCGACCGCACCCGGGTCGACATCGTACTGCACCGACGCCTCGTGTCGGGCGATGTCGACGCGGACAGTGCCCTGAACGGTTGCGAAAGCGTAGCCGGAGTTCTTGAGGGTTCTGAGTAGCGCGACCTTGGAGGCTTCGTATTCGTCTTCGTCCAGGGGCTGGCCTGGGCGCAGGGGGTTGTTGCGCAGGACGCGTGCGGCAACCTCGATTGGCAGGTGTTCGAGGCCTCGTGGGGTGATGCTGGTAAGCATCACCGGGGCGCCTTCGGTTACGCGGATTTCGACCCGCACCCGGTGTTCGTCCACGGCGATCACGCGCGCCGCGACCACCTTCGCTTCGTAGTAGCCCTTGCGCGCGAGGTAGCGCTCCACGCGGGTCAAGTCCTTGCGCAAGGAGTCGGGGTCGTACACCTCGTACTCGAACGCCACGCCGTCCCAGATCCCCAAGAAGCGCTCGCTGGCGGTGGTGGCCAGACCAGCCAGCAACGGGTCCGGATCGACCGATTCGGTTTCGACGCTGACTTCGGCGACGACGGGTTGCGGAGGGTAGGCCTTGCGGACGCACGCGCTGGTCAGCGCGCAGCAGCACACGAGCCACGTCAGGCTGCGGCCCAGATCGGCGAAGCCAAAGCGCTTGGGCGAACGGGGCGCGGTTGCAAGGCGGTTCACGTAGACCAGTTCAGACTACACGAAGAACGGATCATGAGAACAATACAGCACTACGCTGGCCGCGGTGCCCATCACCTCGCACAACGAGGCGCGCCAGACGGGAGTCTGCGATTCGCGAACCCCATTCGATGTAACCGAGGATGCAGTCGAGAAAACGACTGCACGGGGCGGTTTTCCGGACCCTCACCCAACCCGGGGGTCGAAACCCCCCGACAATCGTGCTCGCCCATTGGGGCTTCGATGCAGGAGTTTCTGCGTGGGTTGCGACGGGGTGCCCGCACAAAGCGCGACGGGCACCCCGATCGACCAGGATCGGCGCGCCCGCGTTCGTTTGGCCGGTGGCCGAATTGCTCAGATTTTCATGCCAGGCAGGGTTGCCTTTTCTTCTGGCTTCTCCAGGTACTCGACGCTCTCGTACGTCACGATGCCCATGATCGGGTCGGCTTCGGCACCCGTCGTAGCTTTGGTGAAGGTCGTCTTGTACTCACCCTTGACGGTGACCTTGGCGCCCTTGACTGGCAGGGGATCGGGCAGCGCCACGCCCCAGAAGCCGTCCATGAGCGGCTCTTGCTCCTTGTCCGACTTGGACTTCTCGCGCTTCTTGTACTCTTTGATCGCGTCGTAGATCTGCGCGTAGTTCGACGCCCAGCCCATCACCTTGATCGCGTCCTTCACGTCGGCGCCTGCCTTGTCCGCAACCCAGAAGGTCGGTATCGGCGGCTTGCAATCCTCCGGATCCTCTTTGCCGGTCTCGTGCACGGCACACTTCGGCGCGCTTTCGAGGTTCGTCTTGACGACGTAACCGGTGAGCTTGATGTCCTTGCCCGCGATACTCGAGTGGTGCACGCGGCTGCGCAGGTGATAGCTGGCTCCCCACACGGTGTAGGCGTCGCCCGCCATGATGGGATCCGAGGGGACGTTCGGCACGGCGGGCAAGCCAGGGCTCTCTCCGGTGTAGGCTGGCCTTGGCTCATACTTCGCTTCGTCGTTGCCGCAGGCAACGAGCGTAGAGGTGAGCCCGATGAGGCCCAAGCTGAGCAGGTGACGAACGAACTGGCTATGCATGATTCAGCTCCCTTTGATCGGAAGGCACCGCTATCACTAAACTCCGGGCTGCCGCAAGAGCTTCGGCGCCGCGTGTCACCATCGCGCGGCGCTACCGGGTCTGCACTGGGTGCGGCCTCAGTGTGGGATGGCTGTGCAACTGGCATCGCCGGTTGGAGACGTCCGCTACTCACGGAAAATCACGCTTCGGAGAGAAGCGTTGGAGTTACTGGCCATCAGGGCGCCCCACGGGATACCGACCTCTCGCAATCGGCGGGCTGTTCAACGTGGGGGAATGTCGAAGAGCGGGTTGTCGGTGGGCGCGGGGGGTGTCTGGGTGAGTATGGTTCGGGTCGCCCTCAGCGCGCGCAGGGCGGCGCCCCACGCCGATAGCGTTTCGGCGTTGACAGCGTGACCCGACCCCGACGCCACCCCGGACTGATCGGGGTCGTGCAGCAACTTCGTGGACTGTTGCAGGACGAGCTGCCGCGCGGCCGAACTGCCAGGCGAAAGCGCCATGACGCCGGCGGTGAGCGTCTCGAGGCGACGATGTGACGGCACGTTCGAGTCGTCGGCGATCCCTCGGAGCTTGTCGAACAGCCTCAGGGCCCGAAGTCGTAGGTTGTCGTCCTGCACTTGCGGCAACGTGCGGAACACGGCGCGCGCCAGTTGCCACTCATCCCCCGTCATGTCGCCGGGCGTACGCACGTCGAACTCGAGCCGTTGCAGGGCAAAGGCGGCCCGCTGCGCCAGGTCGTCATCGTTGCGGTCGTGCGGGGCGCTCGGGGGTGAACGCAGCTCGAGTGCGCCGAGCAACTCCAACCACGTCGCTTCCGCCGCTCCGTTTGCGGATCCGTCGGAGCTGGGGGCTGCCCCACGTGTCGCCGCCTTTCGGGCCGCGGCGATCTCTGGTGTGGGAGTGCCCGACAACAAAGATGCGAGCAACGCGCGCCCTTGAATTTCGAGGGGCAGATCGCTCGGCGGCTGCAGCGCCAGCTCTCGTACCCATGCTTTGGTTTGGGCCGGAGCGTGCGGCCCGAGCCCCTCGACGATGGCCAGTGGCGCGAGGGGATCGCTGGTGGTCGCACCCCGCAGTTGCGCTTCGAGGCGCTGCACTTCGCGGTCGATTCGGGCGATGTCGTCGCTGCCGACTGCCAGGTCCGTTCTCTCGGGCATGGAACTCGGCGTGTCGGAGGGGGGCGTCGTGGAGCGTGCATGGCCGGACGGAGACGCGGATGTGGACACAGGGCCGCCAGTGGACGTTGCTGAGGAGCGCTCGCGTTTGGCGATCCAAAGCCCGCCCACGACCAGCACGATGCCGGACAGCGCCAACCACGGACCTCGTTTGCTTGTTGCCAACGGCCGGTAGTATGACCCAGCACTGCCGTGGCGAAAAGAATCCGGGTCGTCGTAGACAAGCTAGTCGAAGGGTCCACACAGCTCGACGCTGCGGCCAGCAACTACGCGACGCGGGTGCATCGTCTGAAGGTCGGGGACGAGTTCCTCGCCGTCGATCCCACTTCTGGTCTCGAGGCTGATGCTCGGATCGTCGCGCTCGGACGCCACGTCGCCGTCGACGTGGCGTCGCCGCGATACGGGCTCCGCCGCGGTTGGCCGGGGCTGCAACTGGTTCAAGCGCTGGGCAAGGGCGACAAGCTCGAACGCGTGCTGCGCGATTGTGTCGTGTTCGGTGCTGCGTCGCTCGTCGTCGTGCAGAGCGAGCGCAGCGTCGCCCGCGGCAGTGACCGCATCGACACCAAGCGCGAGCGGTGGACGTCGGTCGCCGCCGACGCCGCTCGGCAGTGCTTGCGTTCTGACATCCCGCAATTGCACGGGCCGATGAGCGTCGTCGAAGCGCTCAGCCACGAAGCGGCGCTACGCGTCGTGCTACACCCCGATGCCGATGCGTTGCCCTTGCTGACGTTGCTCGACCGCCAGCGGCGAGCCACGGCTCGGCTCGGCTTGGACGTCCGCCAGGTGCTTCAGCTGTGGGTCGGTCCCGAGGGCGGCTTCAGTGACGCCGAACTCGAAGCGTTGCGCTCGTCGGGCGCGCAGCGCTGTCATCTCGGCGAGCTGGTGCTCCGAACGGAAACGGCCGCCACGGCAGTGTTGGCCGTCGCGGGAGCGGCGCTGCTCGACGGGAGTGTGCGAGCGGATCAGCAGCGGGCTGGCGGCGAGCAAGTTGGCTAGCCGCCGAGCTCGCTGTTAGGTTTGCAAGGATGCAACCCGACGCCAAGATCCGAGTCCTCGTCGCCAAGCCCGGTTTGGACGGCCACGACCGCGGAGCGAAGGTCGTAGCGCGTGCGTTGCGCGACGGTGGCATCGAGGTGATCTACACCGGGTTGCACCAAACGCCCGAAATGATCGCTCGTGCAGCCGTGGATGAGGACGTCGATGCCGTGGGGCTGTCGATCATGAGCGGGTCGCACAACACGTTGTTTCCGGCTGTGATGAACGCGTTGAAAGACGCGGGGGCGGCCGACATCGTGGTGTTCGGTGGGGGCATCGTGCCCGAGGCCGACGTGCAGCGTCTCAAGGCGATGGGCGTCGCCGAAGTGTTCGGTCCCGGCACGGCGCTGCCCGACATCGTGGCCTGGGTGAAGAACCACGTCCGCCCGATGCTCGCGTCCTGAGGGGGCGCCGGGTTTCGCCCGCTCCTGGGTCCCGAGCGCTTCGGCCGCGACGAGAGGAGTAACGTTTGGGACCCGAGGGGCCCGCGTGGATTCGTTGCCGCGTTACTGGAAATTCTGCGGGTGCGTTCAGGTATGTTCCACTGAACGCCTTTGCATGTGCTCTTCCGTAAGAGATCTAACTGTTTGAAATGGTTAGATTTATTCTTATCGAACTGTGTTGACACGGGATCGCCATCCCCGTACTTTCCGGGGGCGTCAGGTGGCATGAAGTGGCGCGTAATGGATCAAGCACCCAGTTCAGGACCCAATGTTCCGAGGGCAGTTCCTCCACAGCGTCGACCAAAAAGGGCGGGTCTCCTTGCCCTCGCGGTTTCGCGATGCCTTGGCGGGGGACAACCGGGTGGTGCTGGCTCCGTGGCCTTTCGAGCCGTGCCTGCAACTGCACCCGCTGCCCGCCTGGGAGGAGTTCGAGGCCAAGATCGCTGCGCTGCCGCGCATGGACCGAGCGATCAATCAGTTCCGCCGGCTGCACATCTCGCGGGCTCTGGACATGGAGCTGGACGGCTCCGGACGTGTCCGCGTCGCACCAGAACTCCGCGAGCACGCGGGGCTTTCACAAGAAGTGTTGTGGGTCGGTATGGGGACTCACGTGGAATTGTGGTCGAAGCATCACTACGACGCCGCGACGACCATGACTGACGAGCAGTTCAACGTTTTCCGGGACAAGGTCGAGGAGTTGATTCGAGTATGACGCTGGCAGCTTTCAACATGGAGTCGAACCCACCGATGCACCGTACCGTCATGAAAGACGAAGTGGTCCAAGCCCTGCGCTCGGTCGACAGCGGGCTGTGCATCGACGTCACCGCCGGTTACGGTGGGCACACCGAAGCCGTACTGCGGACCTACCCCGGCATGTGCGTCGTCGCTTTCGATCGCGATCCGCAGGCGGTGGCAGCGAGTCGCGAGCGCCTCGCCTGCTTCGGCGAACGGGCGACGGTCGTTCACGCCGAATTCAGTCAGCTCAAGCCGTGGCTGTACAAAAACGGCATCTCCCAGGTCGATGCGGTGATCGCCGACTTGGGCGTGAGTTCGCCCCAGCTCGACCAGGGCGACCGCGGTTTGAGTTTTCGCTTCGAGGGCCCGCTGGACATGCGCATGGACCCGAGCCGCGGCGAGACTGCCAAGGAGCTCATCGAGCGGCTCGGTCAAGACGACCTGGCCGACGTGATCTACCAGCTCGGTGAGGAGCGTAGCTCGCGGCGAATTGCGGCCTGTATCAAGCAAGCGGTCGCGGCGGGTGAGATGAACAATACCCTCGATTTGCGTCGCGCGGTCGTCAAAGCCACTGGTGTGCGGCGCCCCGGCGGTATCGATCCGGCGACGCGCACGTTCCAAGCGCTGCGTATCGCGGTGAACCGCGAACTCGAGGAGATCGCGAGCCTGCTCGGCCAACTGCACGAAATCGTGAGGCCGTCCGGGGTCGCGGCGATCATCAGCTTCCACTCCCTCGAAGACCGCCTGGTCAAGCGCTGCTTCCAGGAACGCGCGCTGTGGAAGCGCCTGTCGACCAAGCCGCTGCTGCCTTCGGCGTCCGAGCAGGACGACAACCCGCGCTCGCGTAGCGCAAAACTTCGCGTTGCGGCTCGTACCGGGCTAATGCAGGTACCAACTCCGGTTCCGGAGTGGGTCGACCCATGGGAATCCTCACGCTGAAAGCCTCGAAACGCCCGTTCTTGGTGCTGTGGACCCTCGCGGTCGCCGCCGCGACGGCCGCCTTCTGCGTCCACTTGGCGATTCGGGTTCAAGCCATCGAGTTGGGCTACGAACTCGGGCGTGCTCACGCCCACGTCGGCCGCTTGCGTGAGGTCCGGCGGGTATTGGAGCTCGAGAGCGCCAGTCACAAGACTCCGGAGCGGGTGGACTTCGTGGCTCGGTCGCTGTTGGGCATGGGAGAACCGACCGAAGACCGCATCTTCTCGGGGGGCGCGATGCCGACCGTCGAAGAAGCCGAACCCGACGCGCTCGACGACCCTGCGGTCGCTCAGGGGGGCCTGTGACCCATCACCGTTCAGCTGGTCCGCGTGACGAGCTCGAAGCAGACGCGCTGGTCGAGCGCACAGCCCAGGGGGCGGCGTGAACCGCATTCGCACACCCGAAGGCAAGTGGATCCGCATCCGCATGGCCGTGCTGTGTGGGGTGTTGGCCGTCGGTCTCGGTGTGGTCGTTTCGGCGGGTTATCGGTTGACGATCACCGACGGCACGTACTGGCGTGAACTGGCGGAGAAGCAGCGTGAACGCCGCCTGCACGTCGTCCCGAAGCGCGGCACGCTCTACGACCGCAACGGCAGTGCGCTGGCGGTCAGCGTCGACGTGCCGAGCGTGAGCATGGACGCCTACGAGTTGCTTCGCGGCACCAACGCTCAAGACCAGCCGCGCGTGGCTCGCGACGCGGCGACGCGCATCGCGGCGGCTCTGTCGTTGGACGTCGCGACCGTGGAGCGAAAGATCTTGCGCAAACGACGCTTCACTTGGCTCAAACGACGCATCTCGCGCGAGGAGGCCGAAGCGGTCCGCCAACTCATGCGCGGCACGGAGACCCAAGATACCATCCGCGGTTTGATCGTCGAAGGGGAGGGGCACCGCTACTACCCGCGGCGCGAGCTGGCCGCGCCACTGCTCGGCTTCGTCGCGCCGGACGGCGAGGGCAAAGACGGCGTCGAGTACGCGCTCAACGACGAGTTGAAGGGCCAGATGGAGCGGGTGCGCGGCTTGCGTGACCGCAACGGACGGCTGATCTTCAGCGAGGGTATGGACGAAGACCGAGCCTTCACGGGGCACAACATCGAGCTGTCGATCGATCAGGGCATTCAGTTCGCGGCGGAGCGCGAACTGGCGCTGGCAGCTCGTACCTACGAAGCGTCGGCGGGCTCGGTCGTCGTGGTCGATCCCAAGACCGGCGAGCTACTCGCGATGGCGAGTTGGCCTGGCTACAATCCCAACGACTACCGTGAGAGCGACCCGGGGCAGCGCCGCAATCGCGCCGTTTCCGATCGTTTCGAACCGGGGTCGACCATGAAGATCTTCACGGTCGCGGCGGGGTTGGCCAACAAGGTCGTCACGCCCACCGAGCGGCTGTACTGCGAAAACGGCAGCATGCCGGTGGACAACGTGGTCATCCGTGACACGCATCCCGCCGAGTGGCTCACGATTTCTCAGGTGCTTGCGGTATCTTCCAACATCTGTTCGGCGAAGATCGGTCTGAGCTTGGGGGGTGACAAGCTCTACGAGGCGTTGCTGCGCTTCGGCTTTGGACACTCTTCCGACTTGCCGCTGCCCGGTGAGTCCGCCGGTGTGTTGTTGCCCCGTGCCCGGCCGTGGGTGCAGGTCGAGACCGCGTCGGCCTCCTTCGGGCAGGGTATTAGCGTTACCAACCTGCAGATGGCCATGGCCACTGCCGCGTTGGCCAACGAGGGCAAGCTGATGGAGCCCATTCTGATCAAGCGCGTGGTCGCTGCCAGCGGCGAAGTCGTGCGTGAGGCGCAGCCTCGAGTGCGGCGCCGTGCCGTGCCGGCGTCGGTGGCGCGTCTCGTCGGCGAAATGATGGTGGCCGTGACCGAAGGCGACGGCACCGGGACGCACGCTGCGCTCAACGGCTTTCAGGTCGCCGGTAAGACGGCCACCGCCCAGAAGACCGATCCCGCGACCGGGCAATACTCCCTCGACAAGTACACCGCCTCGTTCGTGGGGTTCGTTCCGGCGAACGACCCGGTCGTCGCCATCAGCGTGATGGTCGACGAGCCGATGGTCGCCCACGCCGGTGGCGAGGTTGCCGCGCCGGTCTTTCGTCGAGTTGCGGAGATGGCGCTGAAGTACAAGGGCCTGACGCCCAGTGGCGCCAAGCACGCCGACATCGGTGAACTGGCCAGCGCAGCGGATCCGGCGAACGCTGCCTATGCGCTGCTTCGCCAAGCGCAAGGCAAGACTCCAGCAGTGCAGGAGGTCGCCGTCACCACTCGTCCCGGCGCCCACCAGGTTCGCGTTCCGGACATGACTGGCTGGCCCATGCGTCGAGTCATTCAGAAGAGCATCGAACTGGGGGTCAAACCGCGCGTGACCGGCAGTGGTCTCGTCGCGCGCCAAACGCCGGCGCCCGGCCAAGCTCTGGACAAGGGGGCAACACTGGTCGTCGAGTTCGAGCCCGCTTCATGACGGTTGGTGTTGCCTTATCGGACTTACTCGACGCGCTCGAAGCGTTTGCTCCCCGTTTGGTCTCTGGTAGCGCGCTCGCGGAGGCGGGCCCGGTCGTGCTCGACGTTTGCCAGGACTCTCGGGATGTTGGTCCCGGTGCCCTATTCGTTGCGCGTGTGGGCGGACGTGTCGACGGCATGCAGTTCGCTCCGCGGGCGATCGAACGAGGCGCGGTGGCCGTGATGACGGAGTCGAGTCGCCGCGACCTCGAATTGCCCGTGCCCGTCGTCGCGGTCGAAGGCATCGAGCGCGCCATCGGCTTTGCCGCCGAGTGCGTTCAGGGCAGGCCGTCGCATGCCCTCAGTCTCGTCGGCATCACCGGCACCAACGGAAAGACCACGATCGCCAGCCTCGTGCGCCAAGCACTGGCGCACGCCGGGCGTCGTTGTGCGCAACTGGGGACACTGGGGTTCGAATTCGAAGGCGGCTTGGCCCCGTCGGGTTTGACGACGCCCCAGGCCGACGCGGTCAGTCGCTTCCTGGCGCAGGTCGCGGGCAAGGGCGCTTCGCACGCGGTGATGGAGGTTTCCAGTCACGCGCTGGAGCAGGGCCGGGTCGACGCACTGCGGTTCGAGGTAGCTGCGTTCACCAATCTCACTCAGGACCACCTGGATTACCACGGCTCGATGGAGGCCTACGGCGCGGCCAAAGCGCGGCTGTTTACGGAACTGCAACCGAAGCACACCGTCATCAACGTGCTCGATCCATTTGGTCGCGAGCTGGCTTCACGGCTTGGAGCCGGGGTCGTCCGAGTCGGCCGCGCGACGACCCCCTCGGCAGGGGGCCCGTCCGGCTTGTCCGACGTGGCGCTCAGCTCGCGGCGTGACGTGCCGATGGGAGTCGAGCTGTGCATGAACACGCCGGTCGGCGACGTTCGTTTCGTCACCGACTTGGTGGGCGAGCACAACGTCGACAACTGGTTGGTCAGTGTCGGGATCCTGGTATCGCTCGGGCTCGACGCTGCGACGCTGAGCGACGTCTGTTCGCACGTGAGCGCCGCTCCGGGGCGAATGGAGCGCTGCGAGCTAGCGAGTGACGACATCGCCGTGCTGGTCGACTACGCTCATACGCCGGATGCACTGGAGCGAGCACTGGCCGCGAGCAGGGAGCTGGCGCTGCGGCGGGGGGGTAGGCTTTGGTGCATATTTGGCTGTGGGGGCGATCGCGATCGGACCAAACGACCCAAGATGGGTAGTGCCGCCGCGCGCCTGGCCGACGTCGCCATCGTGACCAACGACAACCCGCGTTCCGAGGATCCCAGCGCCATCGCCGGCGACATCACCGCGGGAATGAGCGACGGGGCTGGGGCGTATTCCGTGTGTCTGGACCGACGAGAAGCGATCCGTCGTGCCGTCGACGAGGCTGCGCCAAACGACGTCGTGCTGATCGCCGGCAAAGGCCACGAGAACTATCAAATCATGGGTTCGCAGGTGCTCGACTTCGACGACCGCGACGAGGCGCGCACGGCACTGCGACGGCGGCGGGAACGCGGCTGATGGCGACCGCGATCCCCAGCAATCGCGCTCGCTTCACCCTGGGCCAGATCGCGGCGATGACCGGCGGGCGCTTGCAAGGACCGGCGGGTGCCGTCGTCGACGGAGTCTGTACGGACACGCGTGAAGAGCTCGCCGGGCAGTTGTTCGTCGCGTTGCGCGGCGCGAACTTCGATGGGCACCAGTACCTTCGTACTGCTCTCGAAAGGGGCGCAACGGGCATCCTCGCCGAAGAGCTGCCACCCGACGCCAATGGCGTGCAGGTTGCCTCCACCCTCGATGCGCTCGGGCAGCTGGCTCGGGCGCACCGCCGCTCGCTCGAAACGAAAGTGGTGGCGGTCGCGGGTTCAGCCGGCAAGACGACGACGCGCAGCGTGACGTCGGCGCTGCTACGCCATCAGCTGGGCAGCGCGGTTCACGTGACCGCCGGCAATCTCAACAACCGCATTGGCGTGCCGATGGTGATGTTCGGTTTACGGCCCGAGCATCAGTGGGCCGTGCTGGAACTCGGTACCAATCAGACCGGCGAAGTGGCTGCTCTGGCCGACGTGTGCGAGCCGGACATCGCGCTGCTCACACTCATCGACCTCGAACACACCGAGGGGCTCGGAGACATCGACGCCATCGAACGTGAAGAGTCGGACGTCTTTCACGCCTCGGCATCGCTGCTCGTCGGCAACGCCGACGACGAGCGCGTGATGCGCGTCGTGGCGGCCAAGCGCGCCGCTCGCTCGTCCCTCAGTTACGGCTTCAGTGAAGCTGCGGACTACCGGATCGTCGACTACGAGCTGACGGCACAGTGTCGCTCAGTGGTCCGGGTAAGGCGTCCGGACGCGACCCAGCTGACCTTCGAAACCCCGTTCATCGGTACGCCGGGGGCGCTGGCGTGCACGGCGGCACTGTTGGTCGGCGAGCACGTCGCGGCGCGGCCGCTGACGTCGGTGGAGCTGCAGGCGGCGTTCGATTCGCCCGCGGCGCGTCAGCATGGGCGCCTGGAGCCGCGCGCGTTGCACGACGGCGTGTTGGTGATCGACGACAGCTACAACGCAAACCCCGTCAGCGTCAAAGCGGCCATCGATCTTGCGTGTTCGCTGCGGGCTGTGCGGGGCGGCCGGCTGCATCTCGTGCTGGGCGAGATGCGCGAACTCGGGCCATGGTCCGAATCGGAGCACCGGAAGTTAGCCCCGGTCGTCAAGTCCGTCGGCGCTGCGTCCGTGGCGGCAATTGCGGGAGATGCGGCGCAGTTTCTCGCTTCGGGAGATGCCACTGAGCGGTTCTTTCAGGCCGCCGAGTTGGTCGACGAATGGTTGTCGCCTCGTTTACAACCCGACGACGTCGTCTTGGTCAAAGCGTCGCGTGGAGTCCGAGCGGACTTGGTGGTAGACGCGCTCGTGCGCGCCAGAGGACTTGCCGAGTGATTTACGAGCTGCTGTACCCGTTGAGCAAAGACTTTGGCTGGGCCGGCGCGCTCAACGTTCTGCGCTACGTCCCGTTCCGCATCATCATGGCGACGATCACCGCAATGATGATGTCGTTCTTTCTCGCTCCCTGGTTCATCCGCGAGCTGCAGAAGAAGCAGATCGGCCAGGTCGTTCGCGACGATGGTCCCGAGTCGCACTACAAGAAGGCGGGCACGCCCACCATGGGCGGCGCGCTCATCCTGCTCAGCGTGCTCGTGCCGACGATGCTCTGGTCGGACGTGACGAATCGGTTCGTGATCGCCACCGCCGGTGTAACGGCGGGTTACGGGTTGATCGGCTACGTCGATGATCGGCTGAAGATCGTCGCGAAGAACAGTCGTGGGCTGCCCGGTCGCTACAAGTTGCTGGGTCAAACGCTGATTGCCGTCGCTGCGTTGTACTACGCGATGGTGGACTACGACCCGGCGGGTTGGGGCGACATTCGCTACCGGCTGAGCGTGCCGTTCTTGGCGTTCTCCAAGTATCCCTTCGAGTTGCCCGGATGGTTGTACGTCGCATTTGCCGTATTCATCGTGGTTGCTATGAGCAACGCGGTGAACCTCACCGACGGACTCGACGGGTTGGCCATCGGTCCCGTGATGATCAACGCGGGCACGTACATGATTTGGGCGTACGCCGCGGGTGCCGTCCTGTTCGGCCAGCCTTTGGCGAGCTACCTCGACATCCCCGGCGTGCTGGAAATGGGTGAACTGTCCGTTTTCGGAGCAGCAGTGATCGGCGCGGGCATCGGCTTCCTCTGGTACAACACGTACCCAGCGCAGGTCTTCATGGGCGACGTCGGGTCGCTGGCGTTGGGTGGGGGCCTGGGCATGATGGCCGTGCTGACGAAAACGGAATTGCTCAGCGCGCTGATCGGCGGCGTGTTTTTCGTCGAGACGGTGAGCGTCATCATTCAAGTCGCGTGGTTCAAGACGACGGGCAAGCGCATCTTCTTGATGGCGCCCATTCATCACCACTTCGAAAAGATGGGCTGGCCAGAGCCGAAGATCATCGTGCGCTTCTGGATCATCAGCGTGCTGTTGGCTTTGGTCAGTCTGACGTCGTTGAAGCTGAGGTGAACCGGCGATGACCGAGACGATGCAACTGCGCGGAACGACGGTTGTCGTATTGGGGCTGGGCAGTAGCGGCATTGCCGCAGCTCGGCTGTGCCTATCGAGGGGTGCACGTGTGATCGGGTTGGACAGTCGCGGCGCCGATCAGCTGCCGGCTCACGTGAGTGAACTGGGCATCGAACTGCAGCTCGGGCAGCACGACGCGCAACTGTTGGCCAGCGCCGATACCGTGGTCGTCTCTCCGGGAGTGCCCCCCTTGTCCGTGTTGGACGCTGCGGCGCAGGCGGGCGCAGAAGTGATCGGTGAGCTCGAGCTGGCGGCGCGTTTCATCGACGCGCCGGTCGTTTGTGTTGGCGGCACCAACGGCAAGAGCACGACCACGACCTTGCTGGCTTCGATGCTCGAAGCATCCGGGGCACGTGTTTTTGCCGGTGGGAATCTCGGGCAACCGGCGTGCGACGCTGTCGGGCAAGACTGCGACATCGTCGTGTTCGAAGTGTCGAGCTTTCAGCTGGAACGTGCTCCGCGGCTTGCGCCGCGGGTGAGCGTGTTGCTCAACATCACCGAAGACCACCTCGACCGCTACGAGGGGTTCGCAGATTACGCCAACGCCAAGGGCAACGCGTTCGTCAATCAGACGTCGCGCGACGTTGCGATCGTGCCGCGAGGCGACGCCATCTGTCACCAACAAGCGGCGCGTGGCAGGGGCAGGTTGGTCGAGTTCGGGTCCGGCGGGGACTACGAAATCGACGGGGAGCGACTGCTCGAACGGGCCAGCGGTGAGGTGCTGGATTTGAGCGATTGCCCGCTGCACGGCGCTCACAATCGCGCCAACCTCGCGGCGGCGACCGCAGCGGCGCGGGCCCTGGGGGTGGACTTTGCTGCGCTTGCTCTCGGTTTGGAGCGGTTCGTGCCGTTGTCCCACCGCATGCAGCGCGTGGCGGTCATCGACGGCGTTTCCTACTACGACGACTCGAAGGGGACCAACGTGGGGGCGAGCGTCACGGCGGTACTCGGGCTGAGTGAGCCACGCTGTGTACTCATCGCGGGTGGGCGCGACAAACACGGCTCCTACGAACCGTTGGTTGAGGCGTTGAAAGAGAAGGGGAGGGCGGTGGTCGTGATCGGCGAGGCAAAGGAGCGCATTCGAGCCGCGATCGGTTCGGCGCTACCGGTCGTCGTTGCCGGCACCATGCAGCAGGCCGTGCTCGAGGCGCGGCGTTTGGCGCAACCCGGTGATGCCGTGCTGCTCAGCCCGGCCTGTTCGAGCTTCGACATGTTCTCCGGCTACGCCGAACGCGGTCGCGTGTTTGCCAGTGCCGTGACGCAAATGGCGTAGTAGCGCCGTCGGGTGTCCGGGCCAGGACTCGGCCTTCGAGTCAGTGACGCGGTTTGCCCGTGTGTCGGGGGCCGTTTGGTGCGTCCTGATGCCCAGCCAATAGCTTGGCCGCGATTGGCGGATCGTGACACATCGGGAGCATGAAGGACTCCGTGCTGGGTTTGGTGCGCGGGCAGGAGCGCACCGGACCGGTGGACAACGTGTTGGCTGCGGTCGTCGTAGCGCTCCTGGGTTTCGGCGTGGTGATGGTCTTCAGTGCCAGCACGGTCGACGCGACCGTTTCGTTCGACGATCCGTATCACTACCTGCGCCGGCAAGCAGCCTTCGCGAGCGTTGCGCTGTGCCTGATTTACGGAGTATCTCGATTCGACTACCGCCACCTGCGTCCCTTCACGTACCCGATCCTCGGTGTCGTGACGCTGCTGCTCGTCGCCAGCGTCGTTGGCTTCGGGCACTCCGGCGGTGGTGCAGCGCGCTGGTTGCGCTTCGGTCCGATTCACGTGCAGCCGTCCGAGATGGCCAAGGTGTCGCTGGTGCTGTGGCTCGCCTATTCGCTGGCGAAGAAGAAGGGGCGAGTGAAGAGCTTCAGCGTCGGCATGCTGCCGCACTTGCTCATGGCCGGCGTGTTGATGCTTCTGTGTCTCAAGCAGCCGGATTTCGGCGGTGCGGTCGTGTTGCTGTTCCTGACGTTCACGCTGCTGTTCGTGGCGGGTGCGCGGGTCGGGTACTTGCTGTTGGTGGCGATGATTGGCTTCGCTGCGGCAGCTTGGCTCGTTCGTACCGAGAACTACCGCTGGGAGCGCATGCTGGCTTGGTTGAACATGGCCGAGCATCGCCAAGACTTGGCGTACCAACCGTTTCAGTCGGTGATGAGCTTCGGATCCGGGCAGTTCTCGGGACTCGGTCTGGGCAAGGGATTGCAGGTGCTGTATCTGCCCGAGGCACACACCGACTTCATCGCGGCGATCGTCGGCGAGGAACTCGGTTTCATCGGCATCTTCGTGCTGTGCATGGCATACCTCGTGATCGTCGCGCGGGGCGTTCGGACGGCGCTGCGAGCCACCGACGAATACGGGTCGTACATCGCGTTCGGGATCAGCTGCCTGTTTGGCGTCCAGGCGCTGATTAACCTGGCCGTCGCGATGGCGATGCTTCCGACCAAGGGGCTGACCTTGCCTTTCGTCAGCTACGGCGGTTCATCCTTGTTGGTCAACGGCAGTGCCATGGGAATATTGCTCAACATTTCCCGACAAAGAAGCGACACGCGGAACGTCCGGATGGCCTCCGGGAAGGAAGTCGAGGCGAGCGTCGTTGTTGCGACAGGCTCGTCCTTCGGGGCACAACCGCAGTCCGGATGAATGACAGACCCATGAAGAGCGACACGATCCTGCTGGTTGGTGGGGGCACGGGTGGCCATGTTTTTCCGATGATTGCCGTGGCCGACGAGTTGTCACGGCTGGCGCCGTCGGCGCGGTTGGTGTTCGTGGGTACCGAACGTGGCATCGAGAGCCAGGTCGTTCCGGCGCGGGGGTACGAGCTATCACTGATGCACGTCGAACCGATTCGGGGTGGCGGCCTCAAGGGCGCCGTGCGCGGCGTGCGGCGTGCGGCGGCGTGCATTCCCGAGGCCCGAAACCTCCTGCGCCGCCTCGAGCCCAAGGTCGTCTTTTCCATCGGTGGTTACGCGGCGGGCCCGATCTCGCTGGCCGCACGCACCCTCGGGATTCCGCTCGCCTTGATGGAGCCCAACAGCGTCATCGGTTTGGCAAACCGTTTGATCGCCCCGTGGGTTCAGCGCGCCTACACTTGTTTTTCTGAAGTCGAGAAGCATTTCCCACGCGGCACGGTGCTTCGTACCGGTGTAGCGATCCGCCGCGGCTTCGAGCCCGTCGACTATCCGACGATTGCGGGCGCGTTGCAGGTCTTGGTCCTCGGGGGCAGCCAGGGCGCCAAGTCGTTGAACGAAACGGTACCGTTGGCGTTGGCAGCATGCGGCACGCCGTTGCGTGTCGTGCACCAGGCGGGCAAGGGGCACGATGCTCAGGTTCGCGAGCTGTATTCGAAGATTGGCGCCAGTGTCGACTCCGTCGAGGTCGTGCCGTTCATCAACGACATGCCGTCAGCGTTGGCGGCAGCGCACTTGGTGATCGGGCGTTCGGGCGCTGGGGCGGTCTCGGAAATCTGCGCGATCGGGCGACCGTCGTTGCTCGTCCCGTACCCCTACGCGTCGGGTGACCACCAATACCACAATGCCATGAGCCTGATGAACCACGGCGCGGCCGTGTGCATTCGCAACAGCGATGCGACCGTGGAGGCGCTCACGTCGCAGATTGACGCGCTGGTTTCGGACGTACCTCGGTTGCAGGGCATGGCGCGGGCAGCAACCGAACTGGGCAGGCCTGATGCCGCCGAGACGGTAGCATTCGACTTGATCGAGCTCGGTAACGTGCAGGTCCACCCCGATGGGGACGGCGACGACGAGTTCGATTCGTCACCCGGAGACTGCTCGCCCGTCCCGTCGGAGGTTCACTGATGTTTCGAGGTCGTGTTCGCCACGTCCACTTCATCGGCGTCGGCGGGATCGGGATGAGCGGCCTCGCAGAAATCCTTCGCACGCTCGATTTCGACGTTTCGGGTTCCGACCTGCGTGAAGGCGAAAACACGCGCCGCTTGGCTCGCCTCGGCGCGCAGATCTTCGTCGGACATCGCGAAGAGAACATCGAAGGGGCAGACGTCATCGTCTATTCGAGCGCCATCGACCCGAAGAACCCCGAGGTCGTCGCGGCTCGTCGCACGGGTGTTCCGGTGATCTCACGCGCCGAAATGCTCGCTGAGCTGATGCGGGTCAAGTACGGCGTGGCCCTGGCCGGCTCTCACGGCAAGACCACCACGACGTCGTTGGTTGCCACGGTGCTGCGTGCCGCGGGGTTCGACCCGACGGTCGTCGTCGGCGGGCGAATGGCTGCCTTGGGCAGCAACGCCGCGCTGGGTGGGGGGGATCTGCTCGTCGCCGAAGCGGATGAGAGCGACGGGTCGTTCTTGCGCCTGACGCCCACGATCGCGGCGATCACCAACATCGACCCCGAGCACTTGGACTTCTACCAGACCTACGAGGCGCTCAAAGACGCCTTCGTCGATTTCGCCGAACGCGTGCCGTTCTACGGGTTGGCGGTGCTGTGTCTCGATCACCCGACGGTCCAAGAGATCCTGCCGCGCATCAAGCGCCGCCACGTCACCTATGGCATCAATCCCCAGGCTGACTACTCCGCGCGCAACGTGGCGTTTCACGGCTTGATGACGACATTCGAGGCTTTCGCCCGCGGCCGGCCGTTGGGGGAGTTCGTGCTGCGCATGCCCGGCAACCACAACGTGCTCAACGCCCTTGCGGTGATTGCCATTTGTGACGAGCTCGAGGTGCCCCTCGACGTGATGAAAGACGCTCTGTCGACCTTCGGCGGCGTGGCGCGCCGCTTCACCATCGTCGGAACGCCGAATCAGGTGACTCTCGTGGACGACTACGGCCATCACCCGGCCGAAATCGAGGCGACCTTGTCGGCTGCTCGAAACTCGTACAACGGTCGGATCATCGTCGCCTTTCAACCACATCGGTACACCCGGACCCAGCAGTTGTTCGACGAGTTCACGCGGGCTTTCAACCTTTCGGACGCGTTGTTCGTCACGGATATCTACGCGGCCGGCGAAGCGCCCATCGAAGGCATCGATTCGCAGCGCTTGGTCGACGCGATTGCGGGTCACGGTCACCAAGCCGTCAGCTACGTATCCGATCGGCAGCAATTGGCGCAAACCTTGGCAAAAACCGCCAAACCGGGCGACGTCGTGATCTCGCTGGGTGCGGGCGACATCAACAAGGTCTTGCCGCTGGTGGCGCAGTACATCGAGAGCGGTACGTGACATCGGGCGAGTGACGTCGCGTCGCGATCGACTGCGGCTCCGGAAACTTGGCCCAGTTGCGGCGACGAGCCAAACACTCGGCCATGAGCGAGGACGAGCCCCAAAAACGCCGGGGCCGAAAACGAAGCAACACCGTCAAGGCGCCCGTCGAAGAGGTGGAGCCCGAAGCACCCCAGGCCCGTCCGCGCGTCACTCGCGGTTTGGTTTCCGTGTTGAAGGTGATTGCGTTCATCGTGCTGCTCGGCAGTGCGATCGGCGGTTTTGCCTATGGCGCCAACCGCTTCTTCGTTTCGACGTCCCGGTTTGCCATCCGCCACGTCGAAGCCGAAGGGAGTCGGCGGTTCGGGGAAGACCAGTTGCTGTCGCTCGCCGGGATCACGCGCGGCGACAATCTGTTCAGCATCGACCTGGCGACGGCGGAGCAGGAACTCTCCTCCAACCCGTGGATTGCCAGTGCGCGTTTGACTCGTCGCATCCCCGACACGATCACGGTGTCCGTCACCGAGCACGTGGCGGTGGCACTCGCGGCCATCGACAACTCGCTGTACCTGGTCACGGAAGACGGCTACCCGATCAAGCCACTCGAAGAGGGGGACTCGAGCGACTTTCCCATCGTCTCCGGCGTCAGCGCCGAGGACTTGCAGGTCGATCGCGACCGAGCTCTGGAGCGCATCGCCGGCGGCATTGCCATCCTGCGGCGCTACGAACGGTTGCCCATGGCAGAGAGCTATGGCGCGCAAGAGATCAACTTGGCATCCGATGGTGCCGTGCAAATGGTCGTTGGCACGTCGGGGATCACCTTCAACTTGGGCCAGGGCCCGTTTCGACAGAAGCTGCTCATGGCGGGGCGGGTCCTCGGCAAGTTGCGCGCGAAGCGGCAGACGCCGAGCATCGTGTTCTTGGACAATCAAGCGCACCCGGAGCGGGTCGTCGTTCGACTGCGATAGTCGAACACCTCGCATACCGTGGCGCACGCCGGGCGACGCGAACGGCGGTTTCGCCCGCGCTCAGCGGTCTACGTGGCGGTCTGCAGAGGTGTGGCTGCGTGGGTCGCCATGCGACGCTCCGGCGTGGACATCGACGTCGGCGCGGTGCGCTCGGGCGCTTCCTCACCCAGTTATTCATCTGTCTTTTACGTTGCGGTTTCGACCATTCGACCCGAGCCAACGAACGACGCAGAGCGCCTCACAAACTTGGCCGTGGTTGGATTGTGATGGCAGCGTGGGCGTCGAGTTGCTGGGTGCCGCGAATCCCCGCCTCGGCGCAAGTCATCATGAGTGAGTTCAACACATCGGAAATTGTCGTTGGTTTGGACGTCGGTAGCACCAAGGTATCGGCGGTCGTCGGAGAGGTGGACGTTGAAGGCATCACCATCCTCGGCGTGGGCAACGTGCCCTGCCGCGGGTTGCGCAAGGGTGTCGTCAGCAACATCGAGTGGACCGTGCGTGCCATACACGAAGCGATCGACGCGGCTCAGGCCATGGCCGGTGTCGAGATCGGCACCGTGTTCCTGGGCGTGGGCGGGAGCCACATTCGCAGTCTGACGTCGGATGGCGTTGCGGCGATCGCCGGTCGCGAAGTGACACGAGCTGACTTGGACCGCGTGCTCGAAGGTGCGCGAGCGATCCCCGTCGATGCCGATCGTATGATCCTCCACGCGCTGGCTCGTGAATACATCGTCGACAATCAAGATGGCGTCCGCGACCCGGTCGGCATGAGCGGTGTTCGCCTGCAGGCGCGGGTGCACTTGGTCACCGCGGCCAAGTCCTGTGTGCAGAATGCGGAGCGCTGCGCCGAGCGCTGTGACCTCGAAGTCGCCGAGGTGGCGTTGGCGTCGCTCGCGAGTGCGGATGCCGTGCTCAGCGACGACGAGAAGGAGATCGGCGTTGCGGTCGTCGACATCGGTGGCGGCACGACCGATTTGGTGCAGTTCATCGAAGGCGGTGTCGGCCACATCAGCGTGATCCCCGCAGGCGGAAACAACGTCACCAACGACGTCGCGGCAGGCCTGCGCACGCCGATGGGCGAGGCTGAGCGCCTCAAGCGCAACTACGGTTGCGCGCTGGGACGCATGGTGTCGGATGCCGAGGAGATCGAAGTTCCCGGTGTTGGCGGTCACGCGCCGCGCAAGGTCGCGAGGCGGGTACTCTCTGACATCATCGAACCGCGGGTGGAGGAGATCTTCGCCGAGGTGCGTCGGCGCATGGAAGAGACGGGTGTGGTCGACCAGATCAGCTCGGGTGTCGTGCTCACCGGCGGCGGCGTGCTGATGGAGGGCATGGTCGAAGCGGCAGAGGACATCCTCGGCATGCCGGTTCGCCTGGGCTTCCCCGTCGGCGTCAAGGGCTTGGTGCAACTCATCCAAGGTCCCCAGCACGCCGCCGGCGTCGGGTTGGTTCGCTACGGGGCGCAGCGACTGCAAGACGTCGACTTCGCCGTCGATGACGACCAGGTGCCGCCGCGTTTCGCCCCTGAAACACCGGCTCGCGGTCGCAAGTTCTGGGGCTGGCTGCGCGACGCGTTCTGAGGGAGCTGGACAGTCCCACCGCCTTCGGCGGTCTGTGGGTGGGGGGAGCAGAACGGATTGGTTCGTCGATTGCTCTTGGATGGCACGTCGTCCGGTCCATCGATCGGGACGCAGGATTGGCGCCGTCCGAGTGCCGTGAAGCGACGTTCGTCGCTCTCGGTCGAAGTTCGGGGTGTCGTCGGCGCCCATGGGCGGGCGGCCTGAAGGCTTCCCGGTGTCGCAAGTGTCGCCGAGGGGCGCACAAATTCGATCCACTTATTTGGCCGAACACTCCCGGATGCGCTTCAAGAAGAGCATCCGCAGGTTCCGGGAAGAGGCAATTCCCGCCCGCGGGGTCGGACGACGTGGCGCGTTGAGCGCTGGAGGAAAACCATGAGCTTCTCGATCGAGTTCGCAGATGACGTTCAGCAATACCAGGCCCGTATCAAGGTGATCGGGTGCGGTGGTGCCGGCAGCAATGCCGTCAACACCATGATCCAGTGTGGTCTGGAGGGCGTCGAGTTCGTCGCCATCAACACCGACGCCCAGTCGCTCAACGACAGTCTGGCGCCCGTCAAGATTGCGATCGGTCAGAACGTGACCAAAGGGCTCGGCGCCGGCGCGGACCCCGAAAAGGGGCGCAAGGCCGCGCTCGAAGACGTCAACCGCGTCAAGGATGCCATCTCTGGAGCGGACATGGTCTTCATCACCGCCGGTATGGGCGGTGGTACCGGAACTGGCGCAGCCCCCGTGGTGGCTCAGCTTGCCCGAGAAGAGGGTGCACTGACCGTCGGCGTCGTCACCAAGCCTTTCGTGTTCGAGGGACGCACGCGCGCTCGCCGCGCCGAGCACGGGCTGATGACTTTGGCTGAGAACGTCGAGACCCTGATCACCATCCCCAACCAGAAGCTGCTGGCCCTCGACTCGGACTTGGCTCTGATGGACGCCTTTCGCAAGGCTGACGAGGTGTTGTTCCAGGCCGTTCAAGGCATCAGCGACTTGATCACCAAGGCCGGATACATCAACGTCGACTTTGCCGACGCCCGGCGCATCATGGAAGAGCACCAGGGCCGGGCGCTCATGGGCTCCGCTTGCGCCAAGGGTGAAGGGCGCGCGCGGCTGGCTGCGGAGCAAGCCGTCTCGTCGCCGTTGCTCGACAACATCTCCGTCGACGGCGCGACCGGCGTGCTGCTCAACATCGTCGGTGGCTTGGACGTGAGCCTGCGCGAGATCGAAGAGGCCGCGTCCTACGTCCGTGAGTTGGCTCACGAGGACGCCGACATCATCTTCGGGGCCAGCGCCGACGAGTCGATGAACGACATGATCAAGGTGACGGTGATCGCGACGGGTTTCGATCACGAGAGTGACGAATCGATCGAAGTCGCGGCGCAAGCCGCCAGTCAGCCGCCGCGCGCGTCCAACCGAAATGTGCCGCCGCCAGCACGTCGTCCTGCGCCGGCTCCGGCGCCGCAGAGTATCCCCGAGGTCGTGCATCAGGCGCCGCCACCGCCGCCTCCAGTGTCGCGTCAACCCGCGATGGCGCAAGGTGCCCTACCGATTCGCGACGACATCCGCTTTCCCAAGCGGACCGAGGCGGATTGGGATGTCCCGGCCTATCAGCGACGGACGATTGGCTGAGATACTCGCCTTCTTGCCCTCGTGAAGTGAAACGCGGCGCCCCTCGGGCGCCGCGGTCTTGGTGCCACACGCCTGCGCCGAACCGGTCAGGGAGGGGTGGTGCCTCGGGGTGTCTCGTCGTCGGCGTTGTCGAACGGCGCGACGGGGGGCTTGCTCGACGGACCGAGCGCCAAGCCGCCTTCGCGCATGTCGGCGTACCCGTACAAGTTGCCGTCGATCTGGATGATGTCGTTGGCGTCGCCGATCGTGAGACGGGCGTCCGTGAACGCGTGCCCGAGCTTGCGGAGCCCTTCGAGTTGTGTCTTGCTCGGTGGACGCTTGGATTCGTAGCGAATTGCGTCGGGCACGAAGCCGTGATGGATGCGCGGTGCGTCGATGGCAGCGTCCAGCGTCAAGTGCCCATCGACGAGATTGCGAAGCACTTGCACGACGGTGTTGGGGATCGTGTCGCCACCAGGTGAACCCAGTACACCGATCACCTCGTCGCCGAGCAACAGCAGGGTCGGGGACATGGAACTCGTCATGCGCCGGCCGGGTTTTGGTACATCGAGACCACTGGTACCGAAAGCGGCAACCGAATTGTTCATCACCACCCCGATGTCGCCGATGGTGTACTTGGCGCCGAAACCGCCCGACAGTGTCGTCGTACAGCTCACGGCGTTTCCCTCCGCGTCCATGACGGAGAAGTGCGTCGTATGATCGAGCTCGCGCATCGCCGATTCGTACAGCGGGTGCAGCGTCTTGGCTGGCGTCGCCGCTGTCGGCGAGATCGGAAACGGCTCGAGCCAAGTCTTGGGATCTTTCCAACGTTCGAGCAGGCTTGCCACGTCGAACTCGGTCGAGCTGTCGGGGTCGACGACACCGAAACGGCGTTCGGCGTGCGCGCGCTTGGCGACTTCGGCAAACAGATGCAGCCCGGCGACCGAATCGACGGGGTAGCGTTTGGCGTCCAGTGCTTGCAGCATGGCGAGCATCGAGACGACCGCGACGCCGCCGGCCGACGGCGGAGACATCACTTCGACCTGCACGGGGCCGTATTCGGTTCGCAGGGGCTGTCGAACGAGGGCGCGGTAGTTCGCCAAGTCCTGCTCGTCGATCCAACCGCCGTGGGCGCGTTGATAGTCGGCAATCGCCGTGGCAGTGCTGCCCGCGTAGAAACCAGCGTCGCCTTGGTTGGCGATGCGCTGGAGCGTGCGGGCCAGTTGCGGTTGGATCAGCCGTTGGCCTTTTTCGAGAGGCGCTCGGCCACGTCCGAATTGGGCGACCGACGCGGTGTCGCGACGCAACAGCGGCCATGACCAGCCGAGCACTCGGGCCTGCCGTTCACCGAGTTCGTGCCCGTCTTTGGCCAAAGCGATCGCCGGCGCCATGACCAGCGCTCGGCGCAGGCGACCGAAGCGCGATAACGCCAGGTTGTAGCCCGCGACACTCCCAGGAACGCCCGTCGCTCGGGGTTCACGCGCTCGGTTCTTGATCATCTCGCCGAACCCGCGTTGGGTCAGTGCGCGTGGTGCCTGTTCGCGAAAGTCGATGGCGACCGTCGGTGCGCCGCCCACGTGTACGAGCATGAAGCCACCGCCGCCGATGTTCCCGGCGCTCGGATGAGTGACTGCCAGAGCATAGCCCACGGCGACAGCGGCGTCGACGGCGTTGCCGCCTTGCTCCAGCATCTGAACGCCGGCCCGTGTGGCGTTCGGTTCGACCGAACTCACCATTCCGAAGCGGCTGACGGCCACGTGTTTTCCTCCCGCGGTCAACGGGTTCGGCAGTGAGTGGGTCGGGGGTTGCTGCGAGTCGGCTGGTGTCGTGGTTACGGCAGTCGTCTCAGCAGCGCGCGGCTTTGGGGGCGTCGTGGCGGAACTGCGCACGGAAGTGTTCACTTCTGGCGCCTTGTCGGCGGCCGCTTCGGTGGGGCGCTTGCAACCCGCAGTGAACGACACGGCAAGCAACAGCCACGGTCCGGCGCGTCGTCGCGCCGCAGCAAAGGGTGCCATGGGTTCAGCGTTTCTGGTCGTTGCCCCGTCGTCAAGTCGGCAAGCGTGTTGGGCACCCGTCCTGGGATTACGTCGACCGCCGCGACCGGGACGCCAGCCCGAGATCTTCGGCCCACCGTTGCGACTTGCGCGCTTCCGTGCGATCAGGCGCTGCGGCGGCTACGTCGTTGGTAGCTGGTTACAAGTGTCTGAAATTATTGGGCATGTACCTCCATGCCCCCGAGAGACTCGTCCGGCCAGCGTGCACGTCGCCGTCTCGCCGACAGGCGTCAGGGACGGCCTGCGGTGGCCGGTCGTGAACTTGCGCGCGTCGCGGGCCCGAGTCGTCTAACCTCGGCGTATGGCCGACATCGAATTCATCCCGCTCAGCGTTGCCGTCCTCACGATCAGCGACACGCGTACGCTGGAAAACGACAGCAGTGGCGCTGCGGTCGTCGAGAGTTTGCAGTCAGCTGGGCACGAAGTGGCCGCGCGTCTGTTGCTCCAGGACGACAAGACGGAGCTGACCAACCAGTTTCGTACCTGGGTGCACGCCGATGACATCGCCGTCGTGATCGCCACCGGAGGAACCGGGGTGACTCGTCGCGACGTCACGCCTGAGGCACTCGAGCCGCTGATCACCAAACCGATCCCCGGATTTGGCGAGCTGTTTCGCAGTTTGAGTTACGCCGACATCGGTGCGAGCACCATTCAATCGCGCGCGACGGCGGCCATTTGCGGGCGCACGCTCGTGTTTCTCTTGCCGGGGTCGACCGGCGCGGTGCGCCTGGCCATGGACCAGATCATCGTGCCGCAGCTCGATTCTCGCACGATGCCCTGCAACTTCGCCAAGCTACTTCCGCGCCTGTGATCGACGCGGCGATCGGTCCAGTGACGGGCTGAACGAGAGTTGGTCAGACACACGCGTGATCGCAAAGAACGGGGGCGCCACGGCGCTTGGTTTGCTGACATCCGACAGCTCTCGGTTTCAAATCAATCCAACCCGCTCGCCGCCGACCACTGTTGGTTTCGAATTTCTCCTCAGGCGCTCCCGAGCGACCTGCGACTCCACTCGAACGTCGAGCACGCGCCCAGCAGCGCGATCGGTTTGGTTTCAATCAATCTCTACCCGCTCGACAGCGCTCCTCGTTGGTTTCAAATCAATCCAACCCGCTCGACACCGACCACTGTTGGTTTCGAATTTCTCCTCAGGCGCTCCCGAGCGAACTGCGACTCCACTCGAACGTCGAGCGCGCGCCCAGCAGCGCGATCGGTTTGGTTTCAATCAATCTCTACCCGCTCGGCTATGCCTCTGGTTGGTTTCCGATCACCCACACCACGCTCCACACCGCAATCCAGGTTCCCTCGCTGCCTAGAGCACCGACCCGCTTGCCAGGGCACGGAATTGCCCCGAAATATCGCCCTAGGATCGTTGAGGGCGTTTTTTTCGGGGCCACCGTCGGCTCACCTTGTCGTTCGCGAACTCTCGTTCGATGCAACACAGAAGTGAAGTCGCCGCCCGACAATCGTGCTCGCCCATTGGGGAGTCAGGCCTCGAGCCGGCGATCGATGGTGATGCCATCATCGGTTTGGGCCCAAGCGACGAGATCACCCACCGCGGCAGCGATCACCCGTGTCCCCAGGGCGCGAGCCTCGCGAACGACGGTTGGCGCTCCTTCTGCCAGTGAGGCGCACACCAAGACGTCGGCCGCGCTGATCCAGCGCAGCGTCTGCTCGCGTTCGAGCTCTCCCAAGAAACGCACTGCAGGAAAGGAGTGTTGAAGCCGCGGACGCGCGGGCCCGTCGCCGACGACGAGCCACTGGTGATCGGGCAGGTACTTGCGATACATCAAGGCGGAGTCGATCCGTTTGCTCGCGACGAGCCGCCCGACCACGATTGCAATCGGACGGTTGGTGTTCATTCCGAGCAGTTGGCGTGACTCGTCGCGCGCGTATCGAGGTACGTCGATGGCGCAGGGCTGAACTCGGCAACGGCCTTCGAATGCTGGTCCGAAGTGTTCCCCGAAGCGCTGCTTCAGCTCGCTGGAAACGAAGCGCAACTGCGCCTCCCGGCGCACGAGTCGCCGCACGATCACACCGGAGATGGGACGAGGCATGGCTAGCAGCAGGCGCGCGTCACTGCCGTGAACGACGATCTCACACGGGGCCTGGACCGCTTGCGCGACAGGCCAGCCGCAGGGAACGAGCCAATGGGCGATCACGCGATCCCACGTGCCTTGCCGAATTGCCCGTCGCGCAGCCTGAACGAAGCGCCAGGCGTCGGCCGACAGCCACGGCCGATGGGCGAGATGGGTCAGCGCACCCGGCGCGCGGAACAGGCGAGCGCCCGGCAACCACACGGTCCCGTCGCGGCAGGCGGTCGCGCGCCACCCCGGGCCCGGCGCGAACACCGTCACGTCGTGTCCAGCTTTGCGCAGAACCTCGACTTCGCTGCGGACGAAGTGACCGGCGTAGTCTCCGTTCCGACGTGGGTACGACGTGGTGACGACGGCGATGCGCATCACCCTCGGTGCAATTGGGGGATGGCTTCGGGCAGTTTGTCGCCATGCTCTTGGTACAGATCGCTGAGCGCTCGCAGGTAGGAGAAACTGTAGAGCCCCGAGTCGTGCCCGTCGCCCCAGCCAAAGCGAAGCGCGTAGTTGCCGACCTCGCCCAGATCGATCAGATCGGAGTCGCGACCGGGCTGGAACTCGATCGGGCCGCCGTGCCCTTGGCAATGGGCGCACGGGCAGTACCCTCGGAGGATTACCGTCGGGATGCGCCGCGCCTTGGCGTCGGGCCAGTCGATTTCGATCCAATTGGCGCCGTGGGGGGCGCGCAGTGCTTGGGGGCGGTGGTCGATCACGGAGGCGAGCATAACGGGTTCGGTTGCCGGCCGCTCGTCGTGTTGGTTTGGGACGGCGTCTTGGTTGGGAATTTGGCAGCGGGGCGCGGCGCTGAGTAGCCTTTCGGATCATGGGCAACCGGCGTGTGTCACCCCAGTCCGAGCTCGCGCACACTCCAGCCATCGAGTCGGACGACAGGTTTCGCCTGAGGCACGTTCTGTTTTTCGCGGTGATCGGCGTGATCGTTTGGCAGCTGGCGCCCCGAGCACAGGCGGCCTGGACGCTTCGCGAAAAGGCCAACCAACTCGCCAACTATGCGCTATGCATGGCTGGACCCACGGCGCCGGCGCTGTTGCGGGACAGTCCTGCCGATTTCTGGGAACTCGTGCGCCGTCGACTCGTCGTTTCGACGCCGAAGTCGACCCCATTCGCGGCGTGCGCCCCCCTTGCCGAAGGGCTGACCGAATCCCCTGCAGCCGTCGAGGTCCATCACGCGCTCGCCCGCGACTTCGTCGAGTACGCGGGAGCGACCCCAGCAGAGCAGAGGTCGCCTGGGGCCGCGCCCCAGAGCATCGGGTTGCTGGACGTCTCCGTTCGGCCGCTGGCCGCGCTCGTCGACAAGGCTTGGCCCTTCGAGCGAGAAGGCTTCGCGCGCCACGTTCGCCCTTCGAGCCATGCCAAAGAAGCGCCGCATCCCGTCGAGTTTCCCGCGGCCGCGCTGGGTATGGGGTTACCGGCGGGACAGCCCCTGTACCGCGCAGCCTGGTTCGACCAGGGCCGCTGGCTGCTGGCTTTGGGACAGGCGAGGCAGTTGAGCGTCTACGAAAGCTCAGATGAGGGCACGTCTTGGCACTCGGTGAGCATCAATCAACCAGGGCTCGGGCTGCACGCCGGACGCTGCGGCAGCTTCGAGTCGCGCGACGCGTTCACCTTCGAGTCGACTGATGGTCAATTGTCGATCCATTCGTGGAACGGCGATCAGATCCAGCGGACGACGCGTCTCGACGACGATCCGGGGATCCTCAGCGCGGCCTGTGACCAGAACACGGCGTTGCTGGCGCTGGAGTTGTCCGGGGGGCAGCGAGCGGTCGTGTTGTGTCGGCATGCGGGAGGCTGCGGGCAACTGCCCGTCAACGCCGGCTGGCTCAGCGGCGCGTTCGACCTGGCCCGCATCGACGGCGTCAGTGTCGTCGCGACTGCGGACCGCGGGGTCGTGCGTGTGCGGTCGTCGCGCGACAACGGTGCGACGTGGACTCCGGCAACGGTTGCCTACGATTGGCACGGGGCGCGAGCACGAAGTGTACCCAGCAGGTTGCTGACACTCGGGCGCACGTTGTTGCTGCACGGTCAGAGTGAAGCCGGCCAAGCATACCCGGTCTTGGTATCCGACGACTATGGGGCGAGCTGGCATGCGCCCCAGGACTCGAAGGTCTTCGTCGGGCGAAACTGAGCCGCGCTCGGCCAGTCGACGCTGCGTCGCGTGGGCACTTACCGGAGCGAGGATCCCCCGCGCGCCCGGATCAGCTCGTGCTCCGACTCTCGTGGTAGGCCTTGATGAAGCCGTCGTCCAACAGACTGGTGAGTAGGTCGATGGACTGGGGAGTCTTGAGCAGACTTCGCACGTCGACGTTCGCGTCGCCAATGCGCACGCCGTGTTCGAGCGTTCGCAGTGCGATCAATGCAGCCTTCGGGTCACCCCCCGCCAGCATCGCGCTGCGATTGACCCATTTGCAGACCGCGTCTGGCAAGTCGGGTTCGGCTTCGCGCAGCTGAGTCAATACCTCCAGCGCCAACACGGGCAGGTCGTCGTCGAGAGTCTTCGACAGGCGTTGTGCGACGCGCTGGCGAGTGGTTTCGTACAAGGCGGGATTGGGGATTGCCATGCGCACTTCCACGAAGCAGCTGAGGAAGGCCAGCAGTACCGTTTGCAGACGGTCGGCATCGAGCTGGGTGAACAGCCCCACTCGCGCCTGGTCGATCTTCAAGCAACGCCACGCGACGAAATCGAGCGCGCCGGGACTGGCTTCTTCGAGCCAGTAAGAACCCAGTACCACACGTGATGGGTTACCAGTCACCAGCGCCAACGTCGGTTCCGTGCTGGTCGAGAACAAATCGGGTACGGGGATGCCCATGGCGCGGGCCTTGACTTCGAATGCGGTGCGAACGCGTTCGGAAGAGACTTTCTTCGGGGCGAGCGGAGCCAGGTTCAATTCGAGGGCCTGGTCGAGGATGCCTCGTGTCTGAACCAGTAGAATGCGCAGTGCGCTCGTGACCTCGTTGGGCGCCAGGGAATCGTCCAGGTGCCGCGACATGGCGCGCCCCGTCGCCGGGTCGAAGCGATGCGGCTTGCCCGAGAGCAAGTCGCGCACCGTCGCAGCCAACTCTTGGGCGGCAGAATCACCGAGCACGGCCGCCAAATCGATCGCAGTTTGCAGCGCGGACGCATCGACGTTGCCGGCGGCCAGGGCATCCTTTTGTTGGCTGAACGAGCGCCGGCGCCAATCGACGACGAATTGACGACGACCGGTCTGCACGTAGTAGTTGGCCGACGCTTTGACGACCTCGTTGTTGTTGGGCCAACCCGTCAACAATTGCGCGTAGGTCTCTTCAGCGGCGTTCTGGTAGGCCGGGTCGCGCGCCTGGAGATCGGCCATGCGCAAACGTAGACCGACGTCCTGGCTGTCATCCTGGAGGTCCGCGCGCTTGGCTTCCAGCAGCTCGATTGCGCGTGCCGTCTGTCCGCTGTCGACGTAGGCGGACAACATGGCATCGAACGCCGCGGGATCTTCCGGGCGTCGCCGCAGAACCTCCTGGTAGCAGCGCAGCGCCCGTTTGGGATTGTTGAGCGCTCCCTGATAGAGTTGCGCGAGCCGCGTGTAGACGTCTGCCTGGACGTGCGCGTCGCTGCTGAGTCTCACCAACTGCAGTAGCGCGTGTTCCGCGCTCAGGGCGTCGCCGTCTTTTTCGGAGAGCTCCGCCAGATCGGTCAGAGCTTGGACGTTCTGCGGACTGACGCGGATCACAGCGAGCAAGCTTTGTCGGGCTTGCTCGCTGTTACCGGTCGCCACGAGCGCTTTGCTCTTCATCAGCTGGATGTTGGCCACCTCGTCCGAGTCGTGGGTGACCTTCAGCCGGCGGTCGAGCACCTGTTCGAGCTTCTTGAATGCCCCCAGTCGTTCGTATTCTGCTTGCAGCCGTCGGAACGCGTTGGCGTGTGTCGGATCTGCCTCGCACGCATGTTCCAGTGCGCGCAAGCCACGTTCGGCGTCGCCGATTCGGTCCAACCACAATTCGGCGGCTCGATACCAGTGGTCGACCTGGTGAATGTTGACGTTCGAGCTGCGTCCCAGCGCCTCGAAGGTGCCTGCGGCCAAGGCCCACTGCTCGGTATCGCACAGCAGCTGTGCGCGAAGGGACAACGCCGGCAAGAAACGCGGATGGATCTCGATGGCCTGGGTCAGGTGTTCGATGGCTCGGTTGGTCTGTTCCAGCGCGCAGGCGAGTTCGGCGCTGCGCAACAACAGGATCGCACGGTCGAAAGGTTCTTGGGCACGATTGGTCAGCAATCGCGTCATTTCGTACGCTACCTCGTGGTCACCCAAGACCGCCGCATGGTTGAGCAATTGGCGGGCCGCGTACGTGCTGGTCTTCGAACCGACGTAGGCGTGCTTGAGGGTCGGGTAGGCCGCGGCCCAGCCGTTCTCTTTGCGTTCGAGGCGGCTGGCGAGCAGCACGTGGCCGATTGCGTCGGCCTTGGGCAATGCTTCGGAGAGGTTGACGGCGGCCATCAACAGTTGCCCAGCGTCGCCTTCGGCCATCGCCTGAGTCTCGAGTTCCGCCAGGGCGGGTAGGTATCCCGGCGCGGTGCGCACCGCCTTAGCGAGCAGCTCGATGTGAGTCGAGGCGTTGCCGTCGCGCTGCTCGAAGTGACCCCAATGCAGGTACAGTCGGGCGATGTCCTCGGCGTTCGTCGTGGTGGCCAACTGTTCTTCGAAGCGGCTGCGCACGGTCTTGGCCTGTGGATGACCCGGGGCATTACGGGTGAGTGGGAGCAGCGCCAGTGGTTGACGCGCGGCGGCCGCTTCAGCGCAGCGCGCAGCGTCCGCCGGCTTCTTGGACGCTTCGAATAGCCAGGCGGCTTCGAGCCACAACTGCGTCTGCGTCACCGAATCCTTCTGCTCGGCGGCCAAGCGTTCCCGGTGCTGTGCGCGTTCCAACCGCGGCGGCGTGGCCTCGGCTTCGAGGAGCGTCAACAGCCCCAGATCTCTGGGCCAGGCTTGCCACGCGTCGCGCACCGACGGCGGGCGGTACTCGGCACCGGGGGCGCAGAAGTACTCGCGCAATTTCATCAGCGCGATCTCGAACGGGGCGACCGCAGTTTGAGTCTGCAAGCGGATCCATTCGTGGCGCTCGGCGGTCGTGCCGTCCGCGGCTGCACAGTGTTCGCCGAGGTGAGCGGCCAGGAGCGAGCCGGGGTCCGCGGCGAGCGCCTCGGAGCACAGTTTTGCCGTCTCCGTTCCGAGGCCGGCGCTGAGCGCCGCTTCGATCAACAGCAACGACTTGTGTTCAGGGTCCTTGGCGGCCGCAGCGAGAGTCGTGAGCAGTTTGCTGGCGCGTTCGGGGGTCAAGCGTCCTAATAGCGCGCGCGCTGCGGCTTCACCGAAGTGCTTGGAGCGGAGCGCGCGGCGGTAGTATTCGTCGGCGGCTTCGATGTTGCCAACGCGCTCCTGAAGCAGACCCGCAGCGTAGTGGGCTTGGTGTTTCGTCTCCTCGCTTTGGGTTCCAGGGCCATCGACGAGCGCCGTCGCCATGTACGGGACGTCGCCCTTCTTCATGGCGTCTTCGAGCCGAAGTAGCTGCAGGAGCGCTCCGTCGGCGGACCCATCGCCGGCAGGGGTCAGCCACTGTGCAGAGGGGACGCCTTTTCCGAGCTGTTCGCCGAGGTTGAGGAGGTTTCCGTCGGAAGCGTCGCTGAGCTTCGGCAGCTCACGCGGCAGCCCGAGGGCGGAGGTGACCGCCCAGATCAGCGGCTGCAGATCGTCTGCGGACGCCAGCTCCTCGAGCCACGGCAGCATCAGTGTCGAGTCGGCGCCGCTCAACGCGCCGATGGCCACGTGGTCCGTCGCGGTGAACGCCAGGTTCGCTTCGTCGTCGGCGACGTCCTCGGCCAGCGCCATGCCCGCGACCACGTCATCGCCGAGCTCGAGAGCCCGGGCAACCAATACCCGGCGAATCGATGCACTGTCCTTCTCCGACAGCAGCTTGCTGAGCAGCTCGACGGATTGTTTGCGGGTCGCCTCGCTTTGAGCGAGTAACGACGCGGCGAGCCAGCGCGCCGAACGGGAGAAGCTCGGCCACTTGGCGACCTGCAACAGCGCTCGCGCTGCGCGAGTGAGATCTGCGACTCGGAGCGCTCGCGCGGCCTCCACGAAAGCTCCCACGGCGGGGGCTCTCGCTTCACCGTCGACGTCGTAGGGCACACCCCGCACGGCGGCGATGGTGTGCGTGGCTTCGGCCAACGGCCGCAGGCTCTCGGTGTCTGCCCAACGGACGCTCGGTGGTTTTCCGCTCGGGCCGAGCTGTTTGGCGAGCTTGAACAGGACCGGGCGAGGATCGCCGGGGGCTTGCTTCTCCCCGGCATCCCAATGACGGAGGGCGGCGCTCGTGTCCGCGTCGTGATGCCTCGCGATTTCTGCCGCGTAGAATGCCGCATGCGCGCGCGTGTCGGCACTCGGCGCCGAGAGCGTTTCCGAGGCCAGGGCTGCGGTGACCGCGCTGCTGTCCTGGCGTGGATCGAGTAACTGCCGCGCTTGACGCTGAGCCAGCGGAGCGTGCACCTTGGCTGCCAGTGCGGCCGTGGCGCGCGCCTGTTCCAAATTGCCGGCCATGGCCCACAGTTCACTCGCGACGCATAGCGTCCTGGCGCGGCGCTTGACATCGGTGTCGCCCTCGGCCTGCTGCTCGAACCACTCGGCGCGCGCGGCCCAATCGGCGACCAGTTCGGATTCCCTCAGGTGAACGCTTGCAGGGCGTTCGTCGGAGTTCGGGCCAGTGCTCGGTAGCGGCGCTTCGTCGACCGCTGCAAAATCGGACAGCGGCAGGGTCAGTTCGACTTCGACGTCGATGTCTTGCGCCTGCTCGACCGCGACGGGGCTCGCGTCGTCGTGCGGCGAAGAGTTCGCTTCGGAGCGTGGAGCATTTGGCGCGATCGGGCGCGTCTCGACGTCGACGCCCACCACTTCCGTGCTGTCGACCAGGGCCGGCGCGTCTGCATCCAGCGCTGCCGCCTGGGTCGAAGCCTCGACTGGAGCGCCCACGCCGCCGAGCGGCGTGACGCTGTCGGAAGCGTCGCGGTCGACCGGCGGCGGGGGATTGTCGGGCTTGCTCATCGCGGTGCCATCCCCAACTGGTCACGCAGGCGTGCAAACGCCGTCGACAAGACGAAGCGCAGCAGAGACCACAGTCGCTCTTCGGTTTCCGCGTCGAAGCTCCGCTCCTGGCTCTCCCGTTGGCGGCGCGTCAAGGTCAGCCACGAGACGTCTCCGACGGCCAGTGCACCGGCGCGGTCCAAGCTACCCTTGGCGGCTTTCACCCAGGGCAATGGCAGCAGGTTTGCCGCTGCCGCGCTTGCCGCGATGGGCGTCATGTCCTTGCGTACTCGTCGCGGCAGGTGGCGCTCCAAGGCGCGTTCGAATTCTCCTTGCATCGCGAAGGAAGGGCCAGGAAGTGGCGTCTTGCAGAGTTTGCAGGCGGCGGCGACCAGCGCGGCCCCTTCGGCTTCGTCCCGATCGAGCAAGAACCCGGATCCTCGCCTCAACCCGAACACCTGTTGCATGAGCGCGATACGCTGCTCGGCGCTCAGCGGCAAGCTGATGTTCTGGCCCAACACGAACGCTGGGATCTTGGGGTGAGCCACGGCGACGATCGCGTTGGGTTCATTACCACCGACGTACAGCTCGAAGTCGCCCAAACCGAATGCGCCGGCGACCGCTGCCAACTCCGAACGCAGGGCGGCGCCCAGCGGTGGTTTGAGGCGTTGCGCGCGGCTGACGTTGAGCGTCTTGAGGCTCGGCCCGAGCGCCTCGGGCAGATGTGGCGCCAGCAACTGCAACAGCTCACTGAGCGGACCCCGGTCAGCGGGATGCAACAGGCCACACGAGTCGAGGTCGCCCAGGACGACTTGTGGATGCGGCTCCGAGCGCGCGTCCAGTTCGTCCAGTTCGTCGCGCAGCGCCTGGTTGTTGACGCCGAGAGTGACCAGTGCCCCGAGACAGGTCTGCCTCAGTGGCAAGTCGTCGAGGCGTTCCGCGATGCGCGCGATGCGCGCGATCTGTTCTTCACTGAGATCTTCCTGGGGGGCCGCGAGCAATGCGGTGCGCGCTCGCTCCAGCAGGCCCACGGTGGTCCGTTCGTTGAACACGTCCTCGAGTACGAAATCGAGGGCTTCGGCATCGGTGGGCGCCTCTTTGAGCAGCACGTCGCAAGCGACTTTGGCCCGCTCGGGTTGGTCGAGCTCGTCTCTGTAGATTGCCAGCAGCAGCCGCGCGGATTCGATGCGCCCCGCCGCGGTCTGCCGCTGATGGAGCAACTGCTCGAGCAGCCGTGCTGCGTCTTCCCAGCGCCCGGCCTTGGCTGTGGCACGAGCGAGCCGTTCGCGCACCGCCAACGTGTCGACGTCTTGCAGCTGCTGTAGTGAATCGAGCACCTGCAACGCCTTGCTCAGATCGTCGAGCTTGGTTTCGTACAGATCGACGGCCGCGACGCCGCTCATCAGCCGTTGCTCCTGGGGAGCCGCGGGCATCGCCGCCAACGTTGCCAGCTGCGTCGCTGCCTGGTCGAAGGCTTCTTGGCGGATGTAGATCTCGGCGCGCATGGCGTGTGCGCCGACGTGATCGGATTCGAGAATGGTCAGGTTCTGAAGTTCGGTGAGCGCGTCGTCCAGTTGCCCCAGGCTGCGGTACGCGCGGGCGCGGTCCCAATACAGAGCAAGCAGCTCGTTGACGTCGTTCGACGTCTCGATGCGTCGCGCCAGCAAGTCGATGATCGCCCGGTCGTCGCGGCGCGCTTGCAGGACCTTGTACCAGCGCTTGAAAGTCGCCTTGTGCGAGATGTCGAGCTCGGTCGCTTTGCCCAGTGCCGCGTTTCCGGCGGGTTCGTCGTGCAATTCGTCCAGTAGCAGCGTCGCCGCTTCGCGGAAATAGCGAGCCGCGATCAACGGATTGTTCGAAAGCTCTCCCAATTTCGAGCACGCGTCGGCTTCGGTGCGGCGCTGTTCTTGATGCTGCGCAGCGAGGCGTAGGCCCTCCCAGGCAGGCACGTCGTCGGGGGCATTGCTGACTACCGCACGAAAGGTCGACAACGCGTCTTCGTAGCGTTGTGCGACCAGCTCGTTGTAGCCGCAGAGCATCAGTGCGAGCACTTCTTGCTCGTCGCCCAGCAATTCGGCGGCTCCGGCCAACGCCTTGCTCCGCCTGCGCGGGTCACATCCGGGCGGGGACGTTTCCAGATCCGCCAGTCGGGCCGGTGCCTCGGGGGATTCGAGCAGTGTCGGCGTGTGACCCAATGCCGTAAACTCGAACAGCGCCGTTCCTGCGTCGAGCGCGGCGCGCGCCGGGCCGTCGAGGTGTTCGGCGATCACTCGACGCGCGGTCAGTTCGTCGTTGGGTTGTCTGTTGCTGACTGCCGTCGCGAACCACTCGAGAGCGCCGGAGAGCGATCCTGCTTCGGACCATGCGATGGCCGCTGTCCGCAACTGATCCGCTTTGGGTTGTGACTGTGAGCGCAACTGCGCAAAGTGCACCGCATGGGCAATTTCCGCCCCCTCTTTGGAGGCGTTGGCCAAATGCCGCAACGAAGCTCCATGCTGGGCACTGGGTTGCCACAACGCACGGGCGAGCTGCACGGCGTCGCCGCTTTCGCTCAGCGACACGGCATCGGCGGCATCCAGGCCTTTGGTGGCGTCGGAAACCGTCGCCGACGAACCTGCACACAGCGCGAAGCGCTCCAAGGCGTACACGTCGACGTCGCCGTTACTCTCCACGGCGGCTTCCAACGCCTTACGGCGCGCGTCGGGTGAATCAGGCTCCGCGGCTCGAAGCGCCCAGTGCAGCAACCCCGAAGCGGCGGACGGCGCCAACGTGTTGGCCGATTCGAAGTAGCCGACCGCCTGCGCGCGACCGCCCGCGAGCCAAGAGAGTATGCCGGCCTGCAACTGTAAGGCTGCTGCGACCTCGGGAGTACTGACGGCTTCGCCTGTCGTTCCCAATATGGCGGCGGCCGCGGCGCCGTCGCCGAGTTCGCGTTGCACGTGAGCCAGGTGCGTGGCGACAGTGACGTCCTCGGGGTGATCGCGGTGCAGCGCTTCGAGGATTGCCTGAGCCTCTTCGAGCTTTCCTCGGCGATGGTGGCGCAACGCGACGACTTGGCGCAGCGCCACGCTGATGGCCGACTCCGTGACGTCGGCGAGGTGGAGCAGGGCAGCCGCCGAGGACTCGACGTCGGAGTTCGTCTCGTCGCCCGTTCTGGGCGCCATCGGCGGGTAGGCTTCGAGGATCGCCGCCAGCCACGCGCCTTCGGGTTGTTCGGCGAGTTTGGACAGCGCCGCGCTTGCCGCAGCGGCATCGGCTCGCAGCCACGCCGAACGCGCCAGCTCGAGCCAGGCCCCGGTGCGCTCCTGTGCTGGGGCCGTCTTGATCAGCCGCTCGATCGCTTCTCGCTGCCAGTGCGGATCGCCGGCCAGAACCGAGCACAGCCGAGCCAAGCGTGAGCTGGTTCGGGGGGTGACACCCGCGTGTGCGGCCTGGGTGAGCGCGGCGCGCGCGGCACCGCTGTTGGCCTGTGAGCGGCTCCAGGAGAGCGCCGCCAAGGAGTGAAAGCGCGCCTTCGTCGTGTCGTCCGTTGCCGCTTGAGCAAAGCCGTCGAGCGCCTCGCCCAGGGCGACGTGATCACCTTTTCCGATCAGTAGGTGCAGTTCGAGAGCTCTGGCGGGCAACGCCGGGTCTCGGCTGCAGCGGCGCGCCACAGCAGCGACGCATTTCCGACGCCGCTGAAGTCGTGAGTCTACAGAACCCGTGTGACGGCTTGGGCGACGACCATGCCGTTGCCCGCGGCCGACTGAATGTCAACCAGAGCGTGAAAGACCGCTGGGTTACTGCCCATCAGCCGTTCTGCTCGCGCCAAATTGGCCGATGCGCGGTCGACTTCACCCCGTGCGCTACGAGTTCGAGCGGCGCGCAGCCACAGTTCCGTCGCCACCGCCGAGGTGGCCTGGGGGGCTAGCGCGTGATCGTTAATCTCCGACGGTTGTTCCAGGGCTTGGGTGTAAACCAGCGCGCGTGCCTCGTGCAGCTCGGCGAGACGATCGTCGTCGCCGGCTTTGGCCGCTTCGTCCTCCAACAGGGAAAGGGCTCGGTCTCGCGTGGGACCGCTGCTACTCGCCAGCTCCGAAAGGGTCTGGAGGGTGGTCGGGTCGTCGAGGTGCGCCAATGACGTTTGCGCAGCGCGCAACTTCAACAGCGAGCGATAGGCGGGGTCGTTCGTCCGCGCGGCTCGCGCCTCGAGCACGCGTTCGCGCAGTTCGGTGTTGTTGGTCTTGGCGGCGAGCCACTCCAGGCTCAACCACACGGCGGTCAGCTCGCATCCTGCCCGCTCGGCAATTTCGTAGGCCTGCAGGGCCTCGTCATCGTCGTTGCGGTGGTCGCTGAGAAAGTCGCCGCGAGCCAACTGCGCCCGAACGACATCCTCTGGCGAACTGGCGACGCGCCCGAGCCGATCGAGGAGCTTGCCGAGGTTTTGGTACGAGTGTCGGCGCTCGACCAGTGCGATCAAGCGTTCCAGCGGTTCACGCAGCGCGGTGGCGGCGTTTACCGCACTCAGCAAGTCACGTGCCGCAGCATGGTCGTCTCGGTGCAGCTCGGAAAGTACGCCGATTTCGTTCAGCAGTAGCGCGCGCTCTTCGTCGTCCTGTAGGCTGTCGAGCTCCGACCGCAAAGCTCGAACCGCTTCTATTACTTCGGTCGGGCTGGGGGGTCTCGAGCTGGGATGCAGGGACAGACGCATGGACGGATCGGGCAGAGGGCGAACTGACGCGCAGCCTATCCTGTTGTGCAGATTGACCAAATAGCTGTGCGGCAGAACGCGGTGATTCTTTTTTCATCACGACCCGACGTCGTTGATTGTGCGCGCTTCTGCCACAGCGTCGCGCATCGCTCGGCTCGGGGACCGAAAGCTCGTTCTGCTGGATCGAGGTCACTGCATTGCGGTGGAAGCCGACGAACTGTGCTTTGGACGCTGCGCGTTGTGCAAGCGACGGTGAGCGATGGTCAGTCGATCATTCGGACGCACATCGTCGGTTTTGCGTACTCACCCGTTCGAGCTGGGGTTTCCGTTCGAGAAATCGCGACGGCTGAATTAGAGTGCCGTCGCTACTTCAGAACCTGGCCGGTAGGGTCAGGCGTGTAATACCAGGCTGTAACTACACGGTTGTAACTACACGGCTGTAACTACACGGCTGTAACTACACTGAGGAGCGGTATTCCTATCTTCGAGGGTCGATGTTCAGAGTCGAATGTCCACAGTGCTCCGCCCCCTACCAAGTCGACGAGCGTCGCGTTCCTACCGCTGGCGTCAACATGCGATGCCCGAAGTGCGGAACGTCGTTCGTCGTGCACAAACCCGGCGACGTTCCGGGTATCGAAGGTAAGACGAGCAAAGCGCCGGGTTCTAGTGACCCCAACCGCCGTGGTTCCGAAGATTCGACGACGATGCTCGGAGTCGCCGCGCCGGCGACGGTTCGCGTTCCGGTGCCCAAGCCCGCCGGATTCAAGCCACCCCCTCGGCCCGTGCCTCGGCCCGGAGCGTTGGGGGGTAAGGGCGGACTGAGCAAGGGTCCCTTGGGGGCACAGGGATCACTGAGCAAGGCGTCCCTCGGCAACCGGGGCGCGGCGGCACCGCCCCACGGCAAGAGCCTGGGTCCCATCGGCGGCAATGCCCCAGGCAAACAAGGTGCAAAAGGCGCGCTGGGGGGTCACAAGCCCGCACCCGGCGGCCTGGCGTTGGGACGAGTTCGCGGCGGAGAGGCTGCTGACCTGCCGTCTACGACATCGCGTTCGGAACGGCCGAGCGTGCCGCTCCCGGCGAGCAAGCGCTCGGAGGAACTGTCGGGATTGCCCGAACCGGCGCGTCCGGTTTCCGACTTGCCGAGTCTGCCATCACCCGCGCGCTCGTCTGCCGGGCTGCCTAGCTTGCCAGCACCGGGGCTTCCGAGCGTGCCAGCCCCGGCGTTGCCCAGCATTCCGGCCCCGGCGCTGCCCAGCACTCCAGCTCCTGGCTTGCCGAGCGTGGCGGGTTCGGAGCAGCCCGCGCGACGCACGACCGACGACTTCGACTTCGAGTCGGTGCTGCCGGCGGCGGATGTGTTCAGCCGGCCGCCGTCGAGCGACGCCGGGATCTCGTCGTTGCCACCCGCGCTCGGCGGTGCGCCCTCGTCGTTACCGCCTGCACTCGGTGGGGGAGCATCGTCGTTGCCCCCGGCGCTCGGCGGTGCGCCCTCGTCGTTACCGCCTGCGCTCGGTGGGGGCGGCGCGGCAGACGATTTCGGTTTCGAGCGCAATGCGCCGCCGCCTCCGCCCCGCCGGCCCGCCATCGGTGGGGCACCGTCAGGTCCGTCGCGAGCGGCGGCGGGTGACTCGCACGAAGAGCTGCCCAGACCGATGGAGCCCGAGGCGGAGCTCGGCGGCATGTCGAGCGACTCGATCATCCCGCTGTCCGAATCCGATCTGGGATCGTTGCGGCCGGTGGACAGCGGCGCGTCGTCGCAGGGCTTCTCGGTGGACGACGCCGTCGAGTTGCCTTCTCCAGCTGCCGACTTCGACAAAGAGCTCACGCGCAGCATCCAAAACGATGGGCCCAACGACTTTGGGCCGGAGCAGGAACTGCCACCGGTCGCCGCCGCCGACTTTGGTCTCGAGTCGCTGCCACCCGTCGGTTCGGAAGACACCGCCTCACCAGTGTTGCCAAACCTTCCGGATCTCGAACTGTCGCCATCGCGGCGCGCCGCCGCGACGGTCGTCGACGACGGTGATCTGGATGGTTTTGACGATGACGTCTTCTCCCTCGACTCGTCCCCGCCCAGCGCGACGAGCGGTAGCGCGTTCGACTTTGCCGCGCCGAGCCGATCTGGAGAATCCTCGCGCAGTCGGACGGGACGGCCGGTGAGCGCTGGCTCGAGTTTCGAGCACGATTTCGACGACGACTTCGGGCAGTCGCCGACGGCGCTGTCGTCGCCGGCCGAATCGTCCCCAGAGACCTACGGCGAAGTGAACCTGAGTGGTGACTCGGGGACTCACGCTCTGGACGTGGGCACCTCGTTCGATACCGCTGACGACGGCGAGGAATTCGGAGCGATCCCTCAAGAAGAGCAGGCACCGACGGTCGAGCGAGTCGCTGGTGGCGACGAGGGGACGATCGCACGTCCGTCGGCGTCGGTTCCAAAGTCACCGGCCGCCTCGGCTCCCGTTCCGGCGGCTGCAGCGCCCAAACGTTCGGTGGGCAAGTGGTTGCTTGCGGGGCTGCTGGCTGGCGCTCTCGGCGGTGGGGCGTTGGCGCTACTCCCCGACGTGGGTCCGTTCGGCGTGCACTTCATTTCGGACCAACTCAACCGGAGTGCGCACGAACAGTTGCTGCAGTCGGTCGTGGCAGACGTGACGCGGCAGCTCGACCCGGACGACTACCAGCAGGTCCAGACAGTCGTTTCCACGTGTGAACAGACGCGGGGGCGCGCCACGCGTTTTGCGCCGTTGAAAGCCTATTGTTCCTTCGTGCAGTTCTCGCTTGCCGTGCGCTACGGTGGTCTGGACAGCACGCGCGCCTCGGCGAAGGTATTGCTCGATCAACTGCTCCAAAAAGAGGTGGACCCCGAGACCGCCTACTTGGGCGCCGCCAGAGCCGCGCAAGCCGCGCTCGAGCGGGACTGGGCGGCCGCGCAGCGCGGCGTCAACGTCGATGATCTGCAGACTCGAGTTCTCGCTGCCGAGGTCGCGCTGGCCAGCGGCGGCGGCGTTGCGGCAGTGGGTGCTTGGCAAGCCGTAGCCTCGTCGCATCCGAGCGCGTGGACGTGGTTTGGCCTGGCCCGGGCGCAGTTTGCCGTCGATGATCTGGCCGCGGCGAAGACCAGTTTGGCTCGAGCACTGGCGCTCAACTCCGAACACGTCGGGGCGAAGCTGATGAGTGCTCAGATCGCCTATCGGGAAGGCGACGAGAAGGCGGCGATGGCGAGCATCGACCAGACCTTGGAGAAGCCGCAGGCGGCAAGCCCCGCCGAAGGTGTGCTCGCGCACACGCTGCTCGGCGAAATCCACTTGGCGCGCGGTCGTCTGAGCAAAGCCGAAGGCGAGTTCACCCTGGCTGTCGAAGCCGACGCCCAGGCCATGCGCCCTTCCGTCGGCCTCGCCGACACCCATTATGCTTCGGGTCGTTACGCCGCGGCGCTGGCTCGCTACGAACTCGTCGCGGCGCGCGAAGATGCGCCCGTGGAAGCGAAGCTCGGCGTTGCCAAATGCCTGCTCTCGCTAGACCGCGTGGAGAAGGCTCGCGCAGTGCTCGTACCGCTGGCGCAGCAGTTCGGCAAGCTGCCGTCGGTCGCGTACTGGACGGGCAAGCTGGCCGACGCTTCGGGGGAGAGCCAGCAGGCCCAAGCCGCCTACCGCGTCGCCATCGAAGAAGGCGGAGAAGCGCCGGTGGTGATCGACGCCTACGTCGCGCTGGCCCAGTCGTTGAGTCGAGTGAACAAGCTCGACGATGCGCACGAACGACTCGACGAAGCGCAAAAGAAGTTCCCGAAATCGGTGCTCCTGAAGAACAGCCTGGGTCGGGTCGCGTTGTCCCAAGGGCGCTATGAGGCCGCTCTGACGGAGTTTCGCGCGGCCAAACGGCTGGACCCGACGGACGTTACCGCGGCGTTCAACGAAGGATCGGCGCTGCGCAGGTTGCGGCGCTTCGAAGAGGCGTGGAAGGCCTTCGAACGCGTTGCCAAGATGGACAAGAACCTGCCCGGGCTGCCGCTGGAACGCGGCTTGTTGCTCGAGCAATCCGGGCGCAGCGACGAGGCGCTCGAGGAATACGAACTGGCTCTCTCCAAGGATCCCCAGGACGCCGATCTGAAGTTGCGGGTCGGCTGCGGTCGCGTTGCGGTCGGTCAGGGTGAGGCGGCCCAGAAGATCCTCGAAGAGGTCGCGAAGGTCCGTTCGCGGGTGGCTGAAGTCCACCACTGCCTGGGCCGAGCCCTGTTTCTCCAAGGCCGCAACGTCGAGGCGCTCAAACGTCTGCAAGAAGCGACGGATCTCGATCCGAATCGCGCGGAGTACCGCATGTACGTGGGCTGGGTCGCCAACGAGGCAGGACAGGTCGCGCTCGCGAAGCAGTCGCTGAACGCCGCGCTGGATCTCGACCAGGGGCTCGCGGATGCATACTGGCAACGCGGCGTCTTGAGCTTGCGCCAAGGCGGGGCGGGGGACGCAATCATCGATTTCAAGAAGGCGCTCGAGCTCCGCCCGTCGCGCTTCGAAGCGCACGCGGACTTGGCCCAAGCGTACTTTCAGATGGGTCGCATGGGTGAGTCGCTCGCGGAGTGGCAATTGGCGATCGCCGAGGATGGCAAGAACCCGACGTGGTTGTTCCGCCACGGCAAGGTGCTGCACAACCAGCACAAGAATGCCGAAGCGGCCGCCCAGCTCGAGAAGGCGATCGAACTGGCCAAAGACGAGAAGATCCCGCCGGCCTGGTTGTGGGAGGCTCATCACCTGGCCGCTTCCAGTCTGGGCTCTGCCCCCCGCGCACTCGTTCACTGGAAGCGGTTTCTCGAGCTGGGTCCGGAAGATTCGCCGTATCGCAGCGACGCCAAGCGCGCTCTACGAGCAGCGGGCCAGGTGTGGCAGGGGAACTGACCGCTCGCTGCGTCGACCGCGCGGAGAGCTCAGCCCACACGATTGCGGCTGAGCGCGATCAGCTCGAGCAACAGTTCGTCCTCGCGCGCTTGATCGCCGCTGCTGCGAGCTTCCCGCAGTTCCTCTTCCAAGTGTGCTTTGATCCGCTTGCGTTCGCGCGCAGCGAGCTTGCTCAAGTTGTCGAGCAAGACGCGCAGCGCGACGTCCTCGGTGTCGTAGCTCGGTGCTGCGAGATGGCGCGCGACGAGATCCTTGCAGGAGGTCGGGAAGCTGTCGAGTCGCTCCGCCGCGTCCGCGGGGCTGCGAGCCAAGACCGCGATTGCAAGTGCCACGTCGCCGCTGGTGTACGCCAGCTGAGGGGTGACGCTCGGGTGCTCGAGCAATTGCGGCCACTCGACGACGACTCCGAGTACTTGGCGGTCGACCGCCTCTCGTTGGGTGAGCGAGCGCGCTTGTTCGGGCGCGGCGACGCGCAGCCGCGTCGGTTGTGAGTTCTGGTTGGCGGGCTGCTGTCCGTCACTCGTCGCCGCGGCGACGGCGCGTCGCACTGCGCCCATGCTCCTCAAGTCGGTGATGCCCAGACGCGCCGCGATGGTGTCGGCGTGGCTTTGCGCCAGGGCGCGGACCGTCGGATCCTCTTCGCTCTTGATCAGCTGCAACACCTCTTGCAGTTTCTGGGCGCGGCTTTGCGCGTCGGTGGCCGCTGCGCCGCTGGTCAAGATGGTTTCCATCAAGTACTCGAGCATGCCTGCTGCAGCCTTGAGCCGTGACCGCAGCGCGTCGGGGCCTTGATCGCGTACCAGGTCGTCCGGATCTTGCCCTTCGGGGAGCGAGGCCACCTTGGCGATCAGTCCTTCTTGTTTGCAAGGTTCCCGCGCCGCCGCCGTTGCGCGCTTGCCGGCGGAGTCTCCGTCGAACAGCACGATGACGTTCTGCGAGTAGCGCTTGATCAGCTTGGCCTGCTCGCGTGTAAACGCCGTGCCCAATGGAGCGACCACGTTCTGTATGCCCCGCGCGTGTAGGCTCATCACGTCGAAGTTTCCCTCGACGAGCACGCATTCGTTCTGCTGTCGCACCGCGTCGCGCGCCTGAAAGAGGCCAAACACCACTTCGCGCTTGCGGTAGATCGGGCTTTCCGGCGAATTGACGTATTTCGCCGGCTCGTCGCCGCCGCCCATCGACGTCAGGCCCAGTCGCTCGCAAGTCTCGGGCGAAGGCTCCGGCAAACTGCGGCCGCTGAATCCGATGACGCGGCCGCGCAGATCCGTGATGGCGAACATCAAGCGGTGGCGAAACCGGTCGTAGTGACCGGGCCCGTTCTTACGTGGCGCCAGCAATCCAACCTTCTCTGCAGCGACGTGACTCAGGCCGATCCGCTTGAGTTGTTGGACGAGACCGTCCCAGCCGTGTGGCGCGTAGCCAATCCGAAATGCGGCCAGGGTCTTGCTCACCAAATCCGTACCGTCGCCCTGCTCGAGCCCTCGCCGCAGCAGCTCGGCGCAGGCAACCTCGCCGAGCGGGTGGTGCGCCAAGCAGCGCTCGAAGAACGAGGCGGCCGCTTCGTTGACCGCGAACAGTTCTTCCTGCTGGCGCTTGGCGGCCTGCTCCTGACGTCGCTCGTCGTCGGATCGGCTCTCGACGATCTCGATGCCGAGGCGCGTCGCCAGCTCGCGGATCGCCTCGACAAAGCTCAACCCCTCGGTTTCTTGGACGAAACGAATGCTGTCGCCGTGCGCGTGGCAACCGAAACAGTGGTAGAAGTTGCGTTCCTCGTTGACGTGAAAGCTCGGTGTCTTCTCCTGGTGGAACGGACACAGACCCTTGTAGCTGCGGCCGGCGCGTTCGAGTTTCACCCGCTCGCCGACGATCTGGACGATGTTGGCCCGATCGCGAACCTGATTGATGGTGTCCTCGGAGAGCATCGCCGGCTGCAGTGTATCGCATGGTCCGGCCGCGACGTCGCTCGGCGTCATGAAGCCAGTCGGGACGGGCCGGTAAACGAATCTCAGGCGGAGCACCGCTGGCAAGCGTCTCGAGGCCTGTACAATTCGTTGCCCGGTCGATAGGCTGAACGGGTCCGGCGGCGTGCCATGACGTCGCACGAGCGATTTTTCCGCTGGTGCTCCCTGAGCATTTCGCTATACGCGGGCCCAGCCACCCCAGCGCGTGCGGAGCAAGAAGCAACTCATGAGCGAAATGAATCAAGGTAAGATCACTCAGGTAATCGGCCCCGTCGTGGACGTCGAGTTCCCCGCCGGCAAGTTACCGGCGATCCTCAACGCGCTGACGACCACCAACCCCAACGTCGACGACACTCCCGACAACCTGGTGCTCGAGGTCGCGCAACACCTCGGTGAGTCCGTCGTGCGCACCATCGCCATGGACGCCACCGAAGGTCTGGTTCGTGGCGCTGTCGTCCGCGACACCGGCGAGCCGATCAGCGTGCCCGTCGGTCCAGCGACGCTGGGCCGCATCATGAACGTCGTCGGCAAGCCCGTCGACGAAGCGGGTCCGATCGTCAGCGAGAAGAAATCGACGATTCACCGCCCCGCGCCGCTGTTCGTCGACCAGAGCACCACGGTCGAAGTCTTCGAGACCGGTATCAAGGTCATCGACCTGCTCGCCCCGTACCGAAAGGGCGGCAAGATTGGTCTGTTCGGTGGTGCAGGGGTGGGCAAGACGGTGCTCATCCAAGAGCTCATCAACAACGTGGCCAAGGCGCACGGCGGGGTGAGCTGCTTTGCTGGCGTGGGTGAGCGCACCCGCGAAGGCAACGACTTGTTCCTCGAAATGCAGGAATCCAAGCTCGAAACCGGCGAGCCCGTGCTCAGTAAGACGGCACTGGTTTACGGCCAGATGAACGAACCGCCGGGAGCTCGTGCCCGCGTGGCGCTGAGCGCGCTGACGTGCGCCGAGTATTTCCGCGACGAAGAGGGCCAGGACGTGCTGTTGTTCGTCGACAACATCTTCCGCTTCACCCAGGCCGGGTCCGAGGTGTCCGCGCTCCTCGGGCGCATGCCGAGCGCCGTGGGTTACCAGCCGACGCTAGCGACGGAAATGGGCGCCCTGCAAGAGCGCATCACCTCGACCACCAAGGGATCCATCACCAGCGTCCAGGCGATCTACGTCCCTGCAGACGACTTGACGGACCCGGCACCGGCGACCACTTTCGCTCACTTGGACGCCACGACCGTGTTGTCGCGAGCGATCTCCGAGCTCGGTATTTACCCGGCAGTGGATCCCCTCGACTCCACCAGCACCATGCTCGACCCGCAGATCGTCGGTGACGAGCACTACGCGGTGGCTCGCGAGGTTCAGCAGACCTTGCAGCGCTACAAGGACTTGCAGGACATCATCGCCATCTTGGGTATGGACGAGCTGAGTGAAGACGATCGCTTGGTGGTCGACCGCGCTCGAAAGGTGCAGAAGTTCCTCTCACAGCCGTTCTTCGTGGCTACGGCCTTCACCGGCGCGGCAGGCAAGTACGTTTCGCTTCAGGACACCATCCAGGGTTTCAAGGAGATCCTCTCCGGCGAGCTCGATCATCTGCCCGAGCAAGCTTTCTACATGGTTGGCGGTATCGAAGACGCCAAGGCCAAGGCCGAGGCTCTCAGCCGCAAGGCGTCCTGAAGCACACCCCGTTTCGACTCGTTTCGAGTTTCCGACTCGTTTGGAGTTCCCCTCTGACTTGATAGGCGTCTGCGACCGACATGGCTGACTCGATTGCTTTGGAAATCGTCACCCCCGATGGGGCGGCATTGCAGGAAAACGTCGCTGAGTTCACCGCGCCGAGTGTCGACGGTGAGTTCGGTGTGCTTCCCGGCCACCGTCCCATGTTGGCCGCGCTCAAGACTGGTCTGGTCAGTTTTCACAGTGGCGGCAAAGAGGTTCGGGTCGCGGTGGGCCCGGGTTTCGTCGAGGTCTTCGAAGACAAGGCCGTGGTGCTGACTCGCTCCTTCTGCCGCAAAGAGGACATCGATCCGGTCCGGGTTCGACTCGAACTCAAGGAAGCGGACGAGGCGCTCGATGCATACAAAGGGGAGCCCGAGGCACCCGAATACGTCGACATGGTTGCCAAGGAGCTCTGGGCTGCCGCTCGCCTCGAGCTGTACGGCGATCCTCCGCCGCCCACCATTCGCACGGTTTACGAGATGGCTGGCGGCGTGAACCTGACTGACGACGAAGACGACGATCCGATCGCCGAATCCTGAAGTGCTTGTCGTCTCCCGAGCCCTCATCCGAGGGCTCGCGTCATTTGGGGAGTCCGGAGCTGGGCCCGCTTGCTGACGCCGTTGCGCGAGGAACTGCGCTCACCGGCGCGACGATCAGAGCCCCCCGTCTGGTGGCGTCGCGCGTCGTGCTGCGGCCCGGCGTTGGTCCGAGTCGTAGACGTCGAAGGCTCGATCGAGCAGAACTCGGTCGCCAAGTACGACGCGCACGTTCCACAGGCCCAAAGGGTCTCCTGGTTTGAACTGCACGTCGTGTTCGAACTCGCGCTGCCCGGCCCCCAACGTCGCGCTGCCCAGTTCGGTGACTCGGCCCAGCGGCGTCGCGAAGGGTTGTTTCGAACCGCGCCGTGCAGGGCGGCTGATTTCCCAGTGCAGCTCGATTGGCGCTTGCAGCGGCCGGCTCAACTCGACGCGAAATCCCTGTCGTTGCCTCGCCGTGTCGAGCACGAACGGTAGCTCCTGGCGTTGCTGCACCTGGCCGCCGAAGAACACTCCGAATCGCGCCGTCGCGTCAGGATCTGATCCGGCGTGTCCCGACGTCGACGATTCGCACGCGGGGGGGCCGAGGCTCAGCAGCACCACGCCGCAAACGCCTGGCAGACCGAGCCGTCGCAGAGCGTTCACGGCTGACCTCCCGGATCGGGCCGCGACAGGCGCACCGCCATACGTGCGAAGTGTTCGACGCTCAGCGTTTCCCCGCGCGCGTCGAGGCTGATGCCGCACTCGGTTGCAGCTGCTTCGAGCGCCTGACGGCTCGCGCCGAGCACCCCTTTCCACGAGTTGCGCAGCACCTTTCGCCGCTCGCGAAAGGCGCCTTGCACCAACTGGCGGAAAGCCTCGGTCTCTTCGGAGATCGGGGGTCGGCGCGGAGTGAGGGTGACCACTGCCGAATCGACGTTGGGCTGGGGATAGAAGGCGCCGCGGCGCACGATCATCGCTCGCGTCACCTCGAAGGCGGCTTGTGCAAAGACGCTCAGTGCGCCGTAGGTCTTGCTCGATGGGGCTGCGCACAGGCGGTCGGCCACCTCTTTTTGGACGAGGAACACCGCCAGATCGAGGCTACCTTGCGTGACCACCGCGTTCTGCAGAAGCGGCCCGGTAATTTGGTAGGGCAGGTTCCCCATCAACACTCGACGTTCAGCTCCAGCGAACAACTCGGCGACGTCGACTGCCTTCGCGTCTTCCTCGAGGATCTTCAGACTACCGTCCTGCAACGCGGGCTGCAGGACGTCGGTCAACACCGCGATCAGATCTCGGTCTCTCTCGATGGCGGTGACGCGATGTCCGCGGTTGAGCAGACACGCGGTCAATCCACCGAGCCCGGCACCAATCTCGATCACGTGGGCTCGATCACCGGCCAGGGCGGCGATGCGATCAACGAGCTGCGCATCGGCGAGGAAGTTCTGACCGAAACTCTTCTTCGGCCGCAGATCGTATTGAGCCAGCGTCGCCTTTGGCGTTGGGAAGTCGATGCTCACGAGGCCACCGTCTGCGCCGTCTCATCCTTGGGTAAGGCGGGCCGGCGTCGCTCGGGACGCTCGACGCGCACTCCGATGCGTCTGAGCGCTTCGCTTCCTGCCGCGGCGCGGGCTTCGGTGCGCAGTCGCACCGCGAATGCGACGGTTTGCGCCACGCCTTCGTCCATGTCCTCCAGGCCGTGTTCGAGCGGAACGGGCAACCAGCGGAGCTGACCGCGGCGTCTCGGCCATTTCGACAAGCCTTCAATCAGTGTCGCCTGTTCGTTGGGTTCGGGGAGTGGAGAGCACACGACGACGAGGCTCGGATGGGGTTTCTGTTTTGAAATTTCAGTGAGTGTGGCCATCAATGCCAAGTCGGTTCGCGACCGTTCGGGTTCCACCTTCGGAGGTGAGTCGATGCCGAACGCCATCAGGTAGGCGCGCAGCGCTCCATCTGCCGGGTTCGAGCAGACGGGTGCAGAGATGACGTCGAACGGCGCTTTGCCGAGTACCGCATGGGCGTGCTTGGCGAGCCGCTGGTGGTCACGCAGTGCGGCGTCCGACAACGGCGCTGCGCTCAGAGGCCTCAGGTGCTCCGCGACGCGGTGGGCGATGTCTCCCGAATCGAGCCCGCTGCGATCGAAGTCGTGTGTGTGTGAAGAGAACGCCAGGACCTCCATGACGCGCGCCGCGTGCGCGGCACCCGCCGCGGGAGGGAGCCACGCCAGTTGCCGCCCACCGACGACGGCCACCCCCACGCGGTTGCCCAGCTGCAAGTGGTGTTCGGCCAACGATGCGGTGGCGTCGATGGCCCAGTCCAAAGGCGAACCCCCCGACGGACCCGCCCACAGTTCGACAGACGCGTCGAGCACGAGCCACACCACTTCGCGTTCTTCGATGTCGAATTCGCGAACCATCAGTCGGCCGCGCCGCGCTGATGCCTTCCAAGCGACACGCTTGAAGGCGTCACCGGGTTGGTAGGCGCGGATCTCGCGCAGTTCGTAGTTGCCGTTCGGTCGCTTGCCGGGGCGACCGGCGTCGGCGTGAGAGCGACTGCGCCCGCCGATGGCTGGGCGGGTCCGCATGGAGTAGACGCGTGGCATGGCTTCGACGCCGAATGGATTGGCGAAGGTGAGCGGTACCTCGTACAGGCCCGGGCCCCCCTGCACCTCGAGACTCAACCCATACAGGCCGTGGCGCCCCGTGCGGCTGGCGCGAATTTCGACCGCGACGCTCAGACGCCCGCCAGCTGGGACCTCGCCGCGGTTGGGTTCGAGGGTCACCGACAGGTGGGGGGAATGCACGGAGCGCAGTTCGACGTAGCGCGCCGCTCGGTCGTCGCGGTTGCGCACTTCGGCCTCCAGGCGTACGGTTTCGCCGACGGCGACGCGTACTCGCCGGCGCTGCTCTTGCCAGAGCATCTCGAAGCCGGCGCTGCGGATGCGAGCGACCCCGAGCAACGTCACCGATCGCGCCGTGACCAGCCCCAGTAGCAGCGCGCCGCCCCACGCGACGATCGCCGCGCGTTCGGCGATCAGCCCGACCACCACGACGAAGATCGCGGCGAAGGTCAGGTCGACGGCAGTACGCGTCGGATGAAGCTGCACCTCGGCAGCCTACAGCGACTCGTCGCCATACGTAACCGCAACTCGTCAAATGGTCGCGGGCGCGCCGAGCGGACTGGCCCCCAAGTCCGGCAGGGCCAGGTCATCCGTCGGATCGATCGACTACTGGTCGGCCCAGCGCTCCGCGAGCAGCGCGGTGACGATGTCTTTGCCGCGGTTTGGCCACAGCGGGTGGGGCTGCAGTGATGCCTCGTCGGCCAGTGCGTTGGCTGCGGCCGCAGTCGTGATGCCGTCGTCCGAAGCGCGCTTCAGCACTGCCTGCGTCACGGCAAACACCGAATCGTCCCAGTTCGAATCGAAGTGGCGGAGGATGGCAGGGTCGTCTGGAAGACAGCCGTATTGTTCGTTCGCGCACTGCACGATGCCCATTCGGTTGGCGACGAAGTCTGGCACGACGGGGATGCCTCGCTCGCGCAGCGCCATGGCGTCGCGCGTGTCGTCGAGCAGCTGGTTGTTCGCCGCGCCGCACACGAGCTTGGCTCTGAGTAGCGGAATGGTTTCGGGGTTGAGCACGCCGCCCAGTGCGTTGGGGGCCAAGACGTCACAATCGGTGGCGAAGATGGACAAATCGCTCGGCGCGACGCAACGAGCTTGAAGCCGCGGATCGGGCCAGCGCTGGGTGAGCGCCGCAACGGAAGCTTCGGAGATGTCGACCGCCGTAATTCGAGCCACGCCGGCCTCGAGTAGGTACCCGGCCATGAATCCCGCGACGTTGCCGGTCCCCTGCATCGCGACGTGTTTGCCCTCGAGGCTCCCCTGGTTCATCCAAGCGAGCGCGCCTTGCATGGCGCACACCACGCCGCGTGCCGTGGCGCTCGACGGATTGCCGGAGCCGCCGATTTCGGGCGGCACGCAGGTGACGAAGCGCGTCGTGGTGTGAACCTGTGCCATGTCCGCCGCCGTCGTGCCGACGTCTTCGGCGGTCACGTACAGACCGCGCAACGAGGAAACGAAGCGTCCGTAGTCGGCGTACACCGCAGCCCGGTAGTCGGCATCGCGTGGATCTCGGTCGGCGGGGCGAGCGATGATGCCTTTGCCCCCGCCCCACCACAGCCCGGCGAGGGAGTTCTTGCGGCCCATCCCGCGCGCGAGCCTCAGCCCGTCGACGACCATGTCGGCGACGCTGGTGTAACGCCAATGTCGGACCCCACCGGCAGCCTGACCTCGAATCGTCTTGTGCACGAAAGCGCCGAGCAGCGCATCGCTCTGCGCGCCGATTTCCAAGAGCACGGCTTCGTGCCCTGCGAAGTCACGCGAGTTGGCACTGATGGCGGCAGCCGCTGCCGAGCACGACGGGTCGCTGGCAACGAGCTGCCCGCTAGAGGCATCCAGCGTCAGACACACGCGGCGACGTTGGGCGTTCCTCAGAGCTTCGACGACTTGTTCGGGGGAAGAATCGAGACGAAACGGGATGTCCACCCTGATCAGTGTAGACCACTGCCGCTCAGGGGCGAGGGGTTTGCTGGCGTGTCGACCCCCTGGTCGTCGAAAGCTCCGACGGTCGCCTGGTAACCGAACGCACCTGGCGACGCCCACTCGAGTGTGGCGTACGCAGCACTTTTTGGCGATGTCGTGGTTGCTGTGACCACGCGCCGGCGCCATGTAGGAAGGGTGCGCCGTTTTCGGCGCGTCGCTCGCTTGCCTGTTCGGCATTGCGCCTGAATGAGAGTTCGCGATTCGCGAACTCTCATTCGATGTGACAGAGAATGGCGTCGATGGAACGACTGCAGCGGGAGCGTTTTGGGGGACCCTCACCCAACGGGGTTTCGAAGAACCGCCCGACAATCGTGCTCCTCCATTTGGCCCGCCCGTGCAGTCGATCGGCGTCGTTCTGCCGGGTCCATGCCCAGGTCGTCGTGCTTCTGCAGCAGACGTTCACTCCGCCGACTGCGCGGGCCGGCGGTAGGCGACCTTGGTGATCGCTTCGCGGATGATGTTCGAGCGCGCGCTGAGGTCCCCTTCCAGCTCTGGTACCAGCACCAGGCGGTGAGCGAGCACGGCCGGTCCGACGGCGCGGACGTCGTCGGGGGTCGTGTAGGGTCGGCCTCGCAGCACTGCGTGGCTCTTTGCGGCACGGACCAGGCCCAGCGTTGCGCGGGGAGAACAACCCAGAACCACCTTGGCATGCGCGCGTGTGAAGCGGCACAGGGCCGTGGCGTATTCGAGCAGGTCGTCTTCCACGTGCACGCGCGCAGCGACGGATTGCAGCATCAGACAAGTTTGCTCGTCGAGCACACGACGTGGGCGGGGTGTGGCGACGCCGTGCGAGCGCAGCATGGCGACCTCGTCACGCTGAGACGGGTAGCTCAGCTCGACGTGGACCAAGAAGCGATCGATCTGCGCTTCGGGCAGAGGGTAGGTCCCCTCGAGGTCGATCGGGTTCTGTGTCGCTAGCACGATGAACGGTGCCGGCAGTTCGAAACGGTCCCCTTCGATCGTCACCTGACGCTCCTGCATGGCCTCGAGCAGCGCGCTCTGAGTCTTGGCCGGAGCGCGGTTGATCTCGTCGGCCAGCACCACGTTGGCGAAAATCGGGCCTGCTCGGAGGGTGAACGCGCCGGTCTTGGGCTCGAGCACGTAGGTGCCCGAGATGTCCTGGGGCAGGAGATCGGGCGTGAACTGTACGCGCCTCATGGTGCAACCGAGCACGTCGCTGAACGCTTTGACGAGGGTCGTCTTGGCGACGCCGGGGACCCCTTCGAGCAACACGTGGCCCTGCGTCAACAAGGCGATCAACATCATGTCGATCACGGTGGCGTCACCGATGTATACGCCCGATACCTCACTGCGGACGCGCTCGAGCAGCTCTTGCGCTTGATTGAGCTCGCCTAGGTTGAGTGGTTGATTCAAGGAGTTCTCCTCAGCTGACTATCCACCAGCTCAGTGGTCTGGGCTATCTGTGCTCGCATCTGCTCGATTGTTTCCGTCGATACTCGCGCGGGGTGGGCAGTGACCATGGACCGCTCCACGGCCAACATCTGCTGAAACAGGCTGCCCAGCTTTCGTGAGGACACCACGTCCAATAGTCCACGTTGCTCCACCGTTGCGAGTATTTCGTGGGCAGCGGTTCGTCGCGGCAGTCGCAGCCTCCACTTGAGAAACTCTTCGATGCCGTTCTTCAATTCCAGAACGACGAGCGCTCGGCTGGTGGAGGGGGCGGCCAGTACCGCCGCTCTACCTGCGACGCCGCCCTGGGCGACTCGAGCGGGGCTCGCGGCGTAGCGGGGGGACGGACGCTCGTACACTTTACCCGAAATGCGCCACACGGCGCCGACGACCGCAATGCTCGCCGCAAGTACCAACAGCCAGACGACGCGGGGGGGGAGTCCCTCAGTGCGCGCATCCCCCAACCAGCCGCTCAGCGTGTCCAACGCGTCGTCGAGTTGGCGCTGCAACGAGTCGTCATCACCGAACGCGCCGGTTTGGGAAAAATCGTTGGCGACGATGTACAGCTTGCCGTCGCGCTTGCCCCAGGCGTCGTCTTCGAGCAGGTATTTCAGCAGTCCCGATGCAAGCCGCTGATTGCCTTCGAATTGCATCATCAGGTCGATGAACACCGACGGGTCGGCCATTGCAAACAGCCGTCCGCAACGGGCACGTGGATGGCGTGGTCGGCCGTCGTCGAGGCCACAGGCTACCGCATCGCCAATCACGCCGATGACTGCGAATAGCGCCTGGTTCCCGCTCTCACTGCTGAGGGTCAACACCGGGGTCAGCTCCACGTTGGGATCGGTGTGCAGCGCGCTTGGGTGATTGGTGACGACGAACTCGATTCCTTCGACCATCGGGTGGCGCAGCGGCGTGCCTTGTCGGTTGAAACTTTCAGCGGGGCGCGCGTATTGCAGTGCGGGCTTGTCGAGCCAACTCTCGAGGGGTTTGGTCGGAGCGCTGCTGCGGTGGATGTGAAAACGGGTCAGGGCCTGGTCGCCCTTACCGAAATCGTCCAGCAGGGCGACACGCCCACCACCGGCGAGGAATGCGCTGAGCTCGGAGAACTGCAGACGCGCGTCTGGGTGTAGGATCAAGACGGCGTCGGCCGGTTGGAGTCGGCCCCAATCCAGCTGCGGGCTCAACACGACACGCTGCTCACCGAGCTGTTTACGAGCAAGCTCCAATAGTCGCGTCGTGGAGTCCCAACGCGGCTTGTCGAATTCGAAACTGGCCCACGTTGGTGCAACGAACAGCGCAATGCACAGGGAGGCCAACGCCGCAAGGACCGAAGCTACCCGCTTCGAGTTTCCTGTTGGGACATTCGCCATCGGGGCGAGAGTGCCACGGACGTCGCTCGGACGCGATGCCGAAGCTGACGCATCGCGGGCAGCTCGGCAGCTACTGGCGACCGCCGACGCGCTGAGCAAACCCCGCGAATTTGCATGGTCACGTCGTCACAGCGCCGCGATCTCCCTCTTGGGTGAGGCGCGCTGGGTGACGCGCCGGTTTGGTATGCGTTTCGTTTACTGTTCATCGACTCCCCAGCCGTTCGCCACGGAATGAAGCAGTGGGGAAACTTGACCCGGTCATGGCGGGGGTTAGAGTACTTGCATTGCCGGACGTTCCGGCGCGATTGGCAGACAGCCACATGCTACCTCCTTTCATCATCGAGCAGATCCGCCGTCGCGAGACGGAGGAGCGCGAGCGCCGAGCCATCCGGCAGCCACGTCTCGAATTGCCGGTCGACCACGTGCGGCCGGCCACCGAGGCGGACGATGATCCCGATGCCGGTCGTGGCGTCGTCGTCATCGAGTTGTGATTTCGGGCTCGCTCTACGGGGCTTTCCTGCCCCGTACTCACGACGTTGCCGGGCCCTGAATCGGGTACCGATGCCAAATGAGACTCTGCGATTCGCGAACTCTCATTCGATGTAACAGAGAATGGGGTCGAGAAGACGACCGCAACGGTGGCGTCTTGTCTGACCCTCACCCAACGGGGGGGCGAGAAGACCACCTGCAGTCGTGCTCGCCCATTGAGGCGTCGCTCTGTCTCCCCTGGGCGCCGCCAACTGACTCCCCGCCGGGGGGCTGTCGCGCGCTTCACCGACCTGGTCGCCGGGCTGAACGGCCACGGGCGCGGCGCGCTTCAGCGCGGCAGCCGGGCGTGGGGCTCCGGCCTGCTCCGTGTGCATCCACGCGGGTTTAGGCCGTTAGGATGTCGGACAACACCATTGCAAGTCGGTGCTGGGGACACTACTAGGGTTGCCGGCCGCAGACGGCGGATGTCCCCAGACTGGTTGCTTCCATTTCTGCAGCCCTGGAGCGAGCCAGGATGACCTCCTGATCGATGCCGTGAGCGGGGCCCGTGAGATTCGAGATTCATGCGACCGCCCTCCCACCCAACTCACCTTTCCTCGCGTCGGGGCCGACGAGCCCTTCGGGGTGCGGCGGCCATCGCCTCCTCAGTGCTCGCCTCCTCAGTGCTCGCCACGGCGTGTTTTCCCCCGGATGACGGGCTCGAACCGCCGGCGGGAGAGATGAACTATCCGGTTGGAGTCGCCCTGAGCAACGAGGGACACAGTCTGTTCGTCGTCAACAGCGACTTCGATCTGCGGTTCAACACCGGCACCGTTCAAGTGTTGGACACCGAGGTGATCCTCGAGCACTTGCCACGAGCGTGTCTGGTCGACGCGGACTGTTCGGGGGGCAGGCGATGCGCGGGGGACGGCGCCGAGGCGGATGCTTCCACGTTCGGCCTGTGCGTGGACTCCGCGGGCTCTCCCTGCGGAGACCTGCCGCTGGCGACCGCGGCGGATGAGTTCTCGTACCCGGGGCCCTGCACCGCGTTGCCGCTCGGTGTAGCCGGGTTGCAGCAGGCCAGCGCTGTCATCAACCCGTTCGTTGCCGACGTGAAGTACGTCCCTGGCAACGGGCGTCGCGGTGCGCGGATCCTGATGCCCGTGCGCGGTGACGCCACGTTGCATTGGGCCGCCGTTCACGATGACGTTCTCGGCAGTGGGCCCGTGCTCGATTGCGGGCAAACCAAGGGCAACGCGCGTTGCGACTCGGACCACCGACTCGGAGACGAGGATCGGGAACGAACGGCGGATGACGACAAGCTCCCGACCGAACCGTTCGGTATCGCGGTCAGCTCAGACGGCGAGGCGATCTTCGTCGGTCATCAGTCTCAAGGCAGCGTTTCCGTATTCGACAACGCCCAGTCCGCGCCACGCTTGCGTTCGGTACTCACCGGCTTGCCCAGTAATCCAATGGGGCTACTGGCTGTGCCGCCGCCGCGGGCTGCAGTGATCGGAGCCGTCGACTACACGCCGGGCGTTCTGGTCAGCTATCGCTTTGGCGGAAGCAGTGCGCCCAACGTCGAGCTCCTGCGCTACTACGACAGCGAGGCCGCCGCCCCCGCATCGCCCTACCTCGAGCGCGCGGCGACTTCACCGATCACGACCAACGCCAGTGGTAGTGATTCGCGCGGCATCGATCTCGATGCCAGCCGTCGCGATTCGTGCGAGCGCGACTGCGACGAGTCGGCGTGCAGCGACGAGCAGGCTGACGCTTGCCGCCAGTGCCAACTCGAATGCGCCGCAATCGGCGTCGACGTGTACATGGCCAATCGTTCCCCCGACTCGCTGCTGCGTGGCGAGACTCGTCCGGCTTTCGGTGACCTGGCGCGCGACGACGTGCCAAACTTTTCCGACGCGGTGCCACTGCGGGGAAGCCCATCTCGCGTGATTGTCGGGTCGATTACCGACGAGCGTGGCAACCCCGCGATGCGTGTGTTCGTGCTCGGATTCGATGCACAGCTGATGTACATCTATGACCCGCAGCGGCGAGAGGTGGAGGCTCACGTGAAAACCGGTCCTGGGCCGCAGGCACTGGTCGTCGACGAAAGTCGTTCACTGGGTTACTTGGCGCATTTTACGCATTCGTATCTCGGGGTCATCGATCTCGACAAGCGGCACGCGACCTACGGACAGGTGTTGTTGAGCGTTGGTTCGCCGAGACCCCCCCGGACATCCAACTAGTTGTCATGCCCCATCGAATCCCCTTCAGTGCGTTGGCCGCCGGTGCGTTGCTCGCAACGGCAATGATCGGGTGCAACCAAACTCAACAGGCACAAAGCACTCAGAGTTTGCGAGGCACGTCGGACATCAGTTTCCTCTGCGTTGCCGAGCGCGACGGCGACTACGTCGGCCGCCCCATCGACGCCTGCCCGAGCGTCGGCAGTGAGTCCAACAACCTCCTCGGGCTCGCGCTCCAGCAAGAGACGGGTGAGGTCGCCGTCGTCGACATGACGGCCTGCCGTGAAGGCACCCAATGTCGCGTTGGCGTACCCGACCTCGAGCTCACCCAACCGGGCATCAACTTCCTTCCCGTGGGTGCCGAACCGGTGTCCATCGTTTCGACGCCGGGGGGGCTTGCGAGCTTCGTCGCCGTGGCCGAACCTGGAAAGGAGGGCTTGTTCGCGTTGCCGACGAGCTGCATCGGACCGCGTCCGCAGTCCGCGCCGTTTCGCGATTTGCGGACATGGCCCGCTTGTCGTCTGCCTGCGGCCCCCGGTCCCATGCAGGTGCTGGTCGACGACATGCGCACGACGAGCTGCGATGGCGACGATGGCGGCCAGGCAGAACGTGTCGAGTGCCCCGCAGATCTCAGTCAGGAATTCGTCAACCCGGGACGGCGCAAGCTCGCGGTCACGTTGCCTGACGTCGGCATGATTGCCGTCATCGACGCTCAGCAGGTGCTCGACGGAGCTCCCGGCAGTTTCGAGGACTGTCCCATCGAACAGCTGCTGCCGTTGCAGGTCGATCTCCCTCAGGAAGCGGAGCAAAGCGTACCCGACGACATGGCCGTGGCTGACGCTGCGTGTCTGCCGAAGTCCGTCAGCGTGCTGCCCCCGACGCAGACGTTCAAGAGTTCGCCATCGGACATGGCGGCGTCAGGGCAACGCTTGTACGTCTCCGACTACGACGCACCCGTGGTGCACGTGCTCGATACGACAGACAAGTGTGCGCTGCGCGAACTGCCCCCGTTGCTTCCGACTAGCTACACGGAACCGGCGAACGTCGTGACCACCCGCCGTGTCGCGGTCAGCCCCAAGACCAGCACTGGTGAGCAGTTCGTCTATGCCGTCGATGGCTCGCAAAGCCGGGCCGCGGGCAGCATCATGGTGTTCGACGTCAGCCCCCAGGCGACGCAACGAACACCGATACTCAGACCGCGTTCCACGTACATCTGGGGCGAACCACCGGATCGAATCCGCTTTGATCAAGAGGTCCGCGACATCGAATTCGCGCGTCAGGATCGACCGGTTGCCGATCCGGAAACCGGCGTGGCTGTCGAGGGCGTCATCTGCGATCCAGATCCCTCCAAGAGTCCGAGTAGCAGCCCTGGCGCGTTGTATCGACCCAGCAGTGACGGCACCGGCGCCTCTCCCGTGAAGCTCCGAGGCGTGTTCGGCTTTGCTGTCTTGCAGAGCGGAATCATCGCCGTGATCGACGTCGAAGATCTAGATGCGCCGTGTCGGCGGCCGAAGCGGGTGAACCGAAGCGAAGAGCCGGACTTCCGGGGCTGCGCGGGCGACCCGTTCCGCGACGCACTCGAAGTCGGAGAGACTCCGACGGTGAGCGACGAGTTCAGCTGCAACATCTTCGAGCGGCACCGCACTCGAGCCGGCACGTTCTTCAATGACGGCAGCTTCGGCACGGCGCCGTTCTTGCGCGCGTTTCCGCAACTTCGCGGACCAGACGGGACATCGCTCGCGGTTGATCGCACCGAAAGGGGCAAGGGCAATCCTCGTCTGTTGGGCGTGAATTTTACGCCTCAACAGGGGCAAGACGGAGACGCAAGGGTCTTCGTGGGCGCTACGGAGTACTCCAACGACGCCAAGTCCTTGGACCGCTTGCGCCTCGACCCGTCGCTTGCTCAACGCAACAGCTTGGTCTTGCCTTTCGTCGAACCGCGGGCGTATTCCGGAACCAGCATCAACACCGTGACTTTCGAAGGCCCGGTCCGTGGTGCGGCCACTGCTCAGTTCGAGGTCGTTTCCGCCGAGGAGCTCAGCAGCGCGGCCAGTTCCGACGGACCTTTGGGCGTATTCAGTGGCGGGCTCAACGCCGGGTTCTGTACGGCGGGCATCGAAGACTTGCCGGCGATGCGACTGCGCGGACAGACACTGTTGTCCGAGGCGGCGGATTCGACGCTCGATGCGTTTGCCGTTCAGCACGCGGACTACGTGGAGGTCACCGCGGAGTTGCTCGACTCCGACGACCGCTATTGGGACAGCAAGCCGGGCTCCCAATGTGGTGCAGCGTACCAATCGCAGGCGCAGCGGCTGGGGGGGCACAACGCCTGCCAGCTGTTCTTCGGCACTGCGGAACTGCCGGACCGTCACCGCGAGTTGCGCATCGTGCGTGCATACGACGATCGCCTCGTGGTCGAACCTCGCGTGCTCGGCACCACGGGTGAGCGGGACGCGACCCTGGACATGGTGCAGTGCTGCTTTCCAGGCGGTGTCGAGTTCCAGGTGCGTGCCAGTGACCAATGGGTGATGCATACCAACGGTCGCATGCCGCACCCGATCGAGATCAACCCGCAAACCCTGGCGTGTCAGCGCAGCTGCGACCCGTTGATCAGCGGCAGGAACGGCCGCATCTTCGAGATCTCCTGTGATGGTGATGCCTGCTCGCAGAACGCCGAAAGCGAACCGTCGATTGGTCCCAGCGACTTCGCGAGCACTGACGGCGTCGAAGGCGAGCCGAGTCGCCGCGCCTTGGCATGCGTCCTGCAGTCACATCCCGAAGGGGGCGTTCAGCCGGGGGCCGAGGGTGCGGAGTGCATTTTCGAAGGACTCACCGCTCGTTTTGCTGTTTATCGCGGCACGAATCCGAGTGTGCGCGGCATGCAGTTTGGCTGGACAGCGGTCGGCGGGTTTCGCGCGATGGCGATCGATTTGTACGGCGTGAACCGTTCTCATCCCACCGCAATGCCCGAGAAGCTCGTCTACGTTCCGCAGGTCAACCGCTTGGTGATCGCGGACGGTGATGCGACGGGGCTGTTTTTCGTTGGCCTGCGTCGGAACGACGGCGGTCCGGGCTTCTCCGAACCCACTTTTGCTTATTGACCGGCTCTCTGCTAAGACGGCCGTGCGATGCGCGGGCATCGTCGTGATCGGTTCTCGTGGAAGCGCTCAGCGAACGCTTCGCTCCTAACACTGATGAACTACGAACAGAGCATTCGGAGATCAGTAACTCGGCGCAGTGATCCGCGCAGTGAGTTTCGTGAGGCGCTCGGCGGGCACGCCAGACGTCATGTGGCGTTCCCTCGTCGATCGGAGGAGATCGGCGGTCGAGCGCTGGTCGCGATTCCGTGGGTGACGTTTCGAGGGACGTCGTCGCTGGTCGCTACGGTTTGAGCAGAAGCGATGGCTGCGGCAAAGAGCACTCCGGTCATGGACCAGCACGCCGCTGCCAAGCGTGCCTACCCCGATGCGGTTCTGTTCTTTCGGCTTGGTGACTTCTACGAGATGTTCGGCGACGACGCAGTGCTGTGCGCGTCCGTCTTGAATCTCACCCTCACCAGTCGCAACAAGGGCAAGCCAGACGAGATCCCGATGGCTGGCGTTCCGCACCACGCTGCCCATTCCTACATCGGCCGCATGTTGGAGGCGGGTTATCAGGTTGCCATCTGCGAACAGATGGCCGATCCCAAGATGGTCAAAGGCATCGTGCCTCGCGAGGTCGTGCGAGTGCTGACGCCAGGGCTCACCACCCACGACGACCACTTGCGCGGCAGAGAAAACAACTGGCTGTCGGCGGTCGTCGTCGGGTCGCGCGGAGTCGGCGTCGCGCTGCTCGACATCTCGACTGGCGAGTTGCGAGTCGCGCCCCTGACGGACTTCACGGCGGCCATTGGCGAGTTGGTGCATGCCGCTCCTCGAGAGGTGCTGATTGCGGCTTCGGATGCCGAGCAGCAACAAAGCTGTGAAGAGGCTCTGCGCGGCGTGTTGGGCAAGGCGGCCGTGCGTGGGGATGCGCCGCTCAACGAAGTCGAGGGGGAGATCGCGCTCGGAGAGCTGGCGCGCGATGGAGCGGGGTTGACGGACGTCGAGCGTCAGGCCGTGGCTCGCACGTTGCGGTTTGCGCGAGCTTGCACGCCGGGCGTGGACCTTCCCGTCCGCGCGATTGGCCGCTGGGATCCGTCGACGACGATGGTCATCGATCCGAATGCGCAGCGACACCTGGAACTCGTGCAGTCGAACGTCGGTGATCCGTCGACGACCTTGCTGAACGTCATCGATGCCACGTGCACGCATCCTGGTGCTCGGCTGTTGCGGCGGCGTTTGCTCGCACCGCTGACCAACGTCGCGGAGATCCGCCGTCGCCTCGACGCGGTCGAGGCGTTCGTGATGCACGCCAGTACCCGGAGTCAGCTGCGCCAGACACTCAAGGGGGTGGCCGACCTCGAGCGGCTCGTATCGAGGGTCGTGTTGGGGGAGGCGAGCCCCAAAGACTTGGGTGCCATTCGTGACAGCTTGTGCGCTTCGGCCAGCGCGCTCGAGCAATTGCGCTCCCTGCCCGAAGCGGATCAGCAAGTGGTCGGTGCCGACGGTGACCAAGACGTGGTCAGCGACGTCGCTGAAGCGCTCGACGCTGCTCTAGTCGAAAGACCTCCCGCGATGGCCAAAGAGGGCGCGATCTTCAAGGCGGAGTTCGACGCCGATCTGGCCGAGCTTCAAGACACGCGCCAACGTGGCGCACAGCTGGTCGTCGAGCTCGAGGGGCGGCTTCGCGAAAGCACGGGCATCGCGACGCTGCGAGCGAAGTACACTCGCGTCTTTGGGTGGTACCTCGAGATCGGCAAAGCGCACGTGGCCAAGGTGCCCAAATCCTGGCGGCGCAAGCAAACCGTGGCAACGGGCGAGCGCTACACGCTCGACGAATTGGACGAGCTCGCCGATCGCATTGCGACCGCAGAGGAGCGCCATCGCAGTCGCGAACTCGAACTGCTCCGCAATCTCTCTGAGACGGTGCGCGAGGCTGCTGAGCGCATTCGTCAACTCGCGGTCACGGTTGCGGCATGGGACGTCGCTGCGGCGCTCGCGCAAGTCGCTCACGAGAACGACTACGTGCGACCGGAAGTCGCAGACGGTGAACACCTCGAAATCGATGAGGGGCGTCACCCGGTCGTCGAGAAGCTCGCCGCCGCGGGCCGATTCGTACCCAACGACGTGCATCTCGATACGAGTGCGCTGCGCTTGTGGATCGTCACCGGGCCCAACATGGCCGGCAAGAGTACGTTCCTGCGGCAAGTGGCACTGATCACCATTCTCGCTCAAATGGGCGCTTTCGTTCCGGCGCGCTCGGCGCGCGTCGGCGTGGCCGACCGTGTGTTGTCGCGCGTCGGCGCGAGCGACAACTTGGCGCAGGGGGAGAGCACCTTCATGGTCGAAATGCGCGAAACCGCAGACATCCTGCGGTTTGCGACGTCTCGCTCCTTGGTGATCCTCGACGAGATCGGGCGCGGTACGAGTACATTCGACGGTCTGGCGATCGCGTGGGCAGTTGCCGAGCACCTCGACGACGTGTGTCGGTGTCGCGCGCTGTTCGCAACGCACTATCACGAGCTGACTGCGCTCGCGAGCCAGAGCGAGCACGTCGACAACTACAGCGTCAGTGCGCGCGAACAACGTGGCGACATCGTCTTCTTGCACCGTCTGGTTCATGGCGCAGCGAACCGGAGCTACGGCGTGGCGGTTGCCAAGCTTGCGGGGTTGCCGGAGGTCGTGCTCGCGCGCGCTCAATCGTTGCTCGAGACGTTTGAAGGGCAACCGCAGAGCCAACCGCACACTCCGGTGAAGCAGGCGCGCCGCAACAACCCCAACCAGCTCGATCTGTTCGCAGCGCACGCGGCTGAAGCCCCGAACGATGCTCGAACCGAAGAAGCGCTCGGCTTGTTGCGCGCGGTGGATCTCGATCGCCTGTCTCCGATGGATGCCTTGCAGTTGTTGGCCAAGGTCAAAAAGCGCTTGAACTGACGGGCGGCACCGACTGGTGCTGGTCTCGTCGCGTCGAGGGGCAGATTGGACCGTCGTTGCCTGCCGTGGCGGTTGCATCGAATGAGCGTTCGCGAATCGCGAACGCTCATTCAGTGCTTCTTGGCGTGAGCTCGGTATTGCTTGTTCAATTGGCGAAAATGCTTGTGCTGCAGATGTCGAGCGTAGGCATCATGGCGTGCCGCGAAACGCAGGGACTCACGAGCGATCGCCTGCTGGTTTTCCAGGCGATCTCGGTCGAGCACGCCATCGGCGATCGCCCGGCGTACGGCACAGCCCGGTTCGCGTTGATGGCTGCAGTCCGTGAAGCGACACTGGGCGGCGAGTTCGGTGATGTCGTCGAAGCCTCCGTCCGCGACGTCCTCCCCGACGCCCAGTTCACGCATGCCCGGCGTATCGATGAGCCACGCGCCCCCGGTCATCAGCAACATTTGTCGACGGGTCGTCGTATGCTTGCCTTTGGTGTCGGTCGCCCGCACGTTGCCGGTGTCCTGAGCGGCGTGTCCCAGGAGGCGATTGATCAGGGTCGACTTACCGACACCTGACGGACCGACGAGAGCGACGCTGTCGCCGGGCGCGAGGTGGGGCACCAGTCTCGACACGCCGTCGCCGTCCGTGGCGCTCACTGGCTGGACCTCGACGTGACCCAACCGCGACGACAGCTCTGACGCTGCGGTCGCGGGATCGCTTGCGAGATCCGCCTTGTTGAGCACCACCACGGGCGTTGCACCGCCGCTTGCGATCAGACTGACGTAGCGCTCGATGCGGCGGGGGTTGAGCGCCCGGCTCTGCAGTTTCGCCGTGGGGGCGAAGGCGCAAACGACGAATACCGTGTCGAGGTTGCAGGCGATCAGTTGATGCTTGCTCTGACCCGCCACCGCGCCACGCTGCAGTGTCGTCGAGCGCGTCAGGATATGCTCGACGCGGGGAAGCTGGGCAGCGTCGTCGTTGAGCAATACCCAGTCGCCAACCGCCACGGAATCGGCCTTTGGTGGTAGCGCATCCCGCGTCTCGCAATCCTCACCGAACGACTGAACAGTTGGAGTGAGGGTCGAAGTATCGCTCGCAACCGGGTCGGGCTGGGTCGAGACGAGGCGACACAGGCCGCGGTCGACGGCGTGCACGCGCCAGGGATGTTTTTGGGGCTCGAGAGAAAGCCAGTGTTGATGGTGAACGGGTTTGAAACCGAGGGTTCGAAGTGCGTCGAGTGTCTGCATGGTCTTGATGGCTGCTCGTGGCCTGCGAAACGCCGGGACGAGCGCCGTTCTGCGCTTGAGTGGCTGAGTGAGGTCGCACCGTGGCGGTGCGGCGCCAGTGCCTCGGCACCGGCATTTCGACGGCGCGACGCCATCGCGGGTTCACCGCGGCGCGCACCGAGTGTCCCGAACGAGGGGTTCGGGACGAATGAAGCAGACGTGCCCTCGAACTTGGCGTTCAGGACAGTAGCCTGGTGATGATTCTTCGGAGCCTCGCACAGCGACGACGGCTGCTTCCGCATCCGTCGGTGTTCGTCGGTGACCCGCCCTCGCCAGATCCGCAGTGGGGTCTTGGCGTGCGCTACCGGCCTGCCCGCGCGCTGGGCGCGCGTGGCATTCGTCTTTCGGGCCTACAGCGCGAGCGCCAGTGTCGGAGCTACCCGACGGGAGACTGCGCGCGTGAACGTGTGGGGTGTACGCTCACCACGGGGGCGAGCTCACATCCCGACACTCATCGACGGGCGATGTGTTCGGCGACCGCAAACTGGCTGGCGACGGAGGAAGCGACGGTCTGTGCGGCTGAGTTCAGGACAATCATGGCGTTCCTCCTCGGTGGTGCGCCGGCAGTGGCGACGAACCCCAGGTTAGCTCTGCTTTGGAAGATGGCAAGCGCAAACCTGGGGTAGCAAGGCACTTGGTGCGACATGGCGCTGCCGCTCCCAACGGACATCGCAGAAGCGTCCAGGGCCCTCCACCTTCAGGATCTTGGCCGAGGCGTGGCACAGGTGGCACGCTCGGGCGATGAGAAGGTGGGTTGCTATCACGGGGCTGTTCATCGCAGGCGTGTCGAGCTGTGGGGATGACGAGAAGAAGGAAGAGACGACGGCGGATCGCGGCCTGTACGAGACGACGGGGGCGGAGTGCAGTGCTGCGGCGGACTGCTTTCCCGACGTGGAAGTGCAGGGGGACGCCCTATGTTTGGATCGAGTGCGGGATGGCTACTGCACCCACGAGTGCACGAGTGACGACGAGTGCTGTGCGGTGGATGGCGAGTGCACGGGCAATACGGCGCAGGTTTGTGCGCCCTTCGAGTCGACCGGCGGGATGCTGTGCTTTCTGAGCTGCGAGAAGGCGACGCGCGAGGCGACCGCGACGAAGTACGACGACGACAATGCGTTTTGCCAAGGCGAAGTCAGCCCGCAGTTCATCTGTCGGTCGTCGGGCGGCGGTTCCAACAACCGAAAGATCTGCGTGCCGGGTGACTGTGGGGTGGGCGCGGCGTGTTTGACCGACGACGACTGCCCCGGCGATCTGGATTGCCTCGATGGGTTCGATGGAGGCTACTGCGGAACCGAGGGTTGTGAGGGCGACGACGACTGTTCCAACGGATCGGTCTGCGTCGTGAACGGCAAGCGAAACGTCTGCATGAAGCAGTGTTCAGCGGACAGCGAATGCACTTTCTGCCGCTCGGGTGACGCGCACTGCACTGACGACGTCGAGTACGTCGAGTCGGGCGGTGGTCCGAGTGTGTGCGTCGTCGACTGAGTCCCGAGGGATCTCGTCAACGCCGCCGAGGTGGGCGCGGTGGAGGCGGCTCCGCGTTGGCGCCGTCCTCGGGCCACGGGTGTTTCGGGTAGCGACGGCGCAGCTCTTTGCGCACTTCGGCGTAGTGGCGCTCCCAGAACCCATGCAGATCGGACGTGACCTGAACGGCGCGTTGATTCGGCGCCAGCAGATGGAGCGTCAGCGGAACTCGCCCTTCGGCGATCACCGGCCCCGACTTCATGCCGAAGAAGTCTTGCAGGCGCGAGGCCACCCAGGGCGGTTTGCCCGGTTCGTAGTGAACGTCCAGGCGGCGGCCCGACGGCAAGCTCACGGCGCTTGGCGCCTGCGTCAGGAGCAACCGCTGCTGAGCGGGCGTGAGACTGTGCTGCAACAGGGCAGCAAAGTCGACTTCGCTCAGTTCCTCGATGGAAGTCGCCGTTTCACACGCTGTCCGCAGTAGGTGATCTTCGTCGAGTTGCTCGGAGTTCGGCCAGCCGTCACCGACTCCGGCATTGCGCAGCACTGCGATGCGCTCGGCATACTCGGCACCGGCGGAACGCTTGCCGAAGATCGCCGCTTTGCGGCCCTTTGCCGCCTCGAACAACACACGCGCGACCTCAGGGCCCGGTTGCGCAGGGATTCGGCTTTCGTCGAGGGTGACCGAGCCGTAGCTGAGCCGGCTGATGGCCTCGACGCGTTGCTTGGCGCCATCGAATCTCAGCTCGTCGGAGGTGCTGACCCCGTCGGGGTAATCGTCCAACAGCCAATCGGGTTCGATGGAACTCATCCACTGCACACGCGCTGCTCCCCCGCGGGCGTCGTGGCGCTCCTCGAGTTCGAGCGCAATCACCAACGGCGCGTGGCGTACGATGCTCAGTGGCGACACTTTGGCCGAAGTGCCGTTGCTCAGAATCAATCGACCGCCTTCGGGTTGATGCAGCGCGACGCGGTCGTTGAACGCGTGCAAGAGACAGCGGCGCAGCAGCCGCTCGCGCTCCGCGCTCGTTCCCGTGAGGTGCCGTGGTCCGTCCAGTTGCTTGCTCAGTCGCAGCAGTTGGCGATAACTGCGCTCGACGGCGCGGACTCGCGCGCCGTCGAGCCCCATCGCCCGTAGCGGGCCCGGTCGAAAGTTGGCGTCGTTCGCCTGCCGAAATGCCTCCATGCGTTCGGCGATGTCGCAGGGGCCGCTGGGTAGGTCCCACACCGCGCCGCGTGGCGCGACGCGAATGTCGCGCTCCGAGAGAATCGCCGCGGCAAGAGCACCGTCGTCGCCAATGCCCGCGCTGACGGCGCTGTGCAGGAGCCTCCCCAATCGCGGTGTGGTTGGCAATCGGACCATGGCGCGGCCGATCGGCGTCAGCTCGCTCCGTTCATCGATCGCGCCGAGCCGTGACAACAGTCCTGTCGCCGCGTCGAGGGCGGTGGCCGGGGGAGCCTGCAACCAGCGCAGTGTTTCGGTGTGGTGTCCCATACCCAGCAGTTGCAGAACGAACTGGGACAAGTCCGAACGCAACAGCTCGGGTGTATCTCGTTCGGGGCGGCGTCGAAAGTCCTCTTCGGTAAACAGTCGCAACACCAGACCGGGGGCTGTTCTTCCGGCGCGGCCAGCGCGCTGGGTCGCCGAACTCTTGCTGATCGGAGATACCGTCAACGTCGCTCGTCCGCTGAACGGCGAGTAGCCGGCGATGCGGGCGGTGCCCGAGTCGACGACGGCGGTCACCCCGTCGATGGTCACCGAGGACTCAGCCACGTTGGTGGCCAAGATCAGTTTGCGCTGGCGACTGGGTGCAACCGCCGCGGCCTGCGCTGCCATCGGCATCTCGCCGTGTAGGACGTGCATTTCGAAGGGGTTGTCACGCTCTTCGAGCAAACGCCGACAGCGCTCGATTTCGCCTGCGCCCGGCAAGAACACGAGGACGTCTCCCGCCGTCTGCTCCTTGGCGATGTCACGGACCGCACTGGCTACCTGCTTTTCGAGCGGGCGCTCATCGGGTTCGGGTTGATGTCTCAGGGTGATGGCGTGAACACGCCCGTCGCTGCGCAGACGTGGGCAATCACCCAAAAAGCGCGCGATGGGGTCGGCGTCGAGCGTTGCGCTCATCACGACCAGCCGCAGGTCCGGGCGGCGTCGGCAGAGGTCGTCGAGTAATGCCAACAGCTGGTCCGTCGCCAGGTGTCGTTCGTGAAATTCGTCGAGCACGACGCTGTGCACGCTGCTCAGTGCCGGGTCGCCGAGTAGACGTTGCAAGACCACACCTTCGGTGGCGTAGCGCAGACGCGTCTGTGGGCCGCTCTTGTCCTCGAAGCGAACGCTGTAGCCGACCAATCCGCCCAGCGGCACGCCCATCGTGCTAGCGACGTGACTCGCCGCCAGTCGCGCTGCGAGCCGCCGAGGCTCGGTCACGAGCACTTCGCCCGGGTCGTGCATGAAAGCCTCACACAGGGCACGCGGAACGCGCGTCGTCTTGCCCGCGCCGGGTGGTGCTTCGAGCACCAAACGAGGATTGTTGGCCAGCGAGGCGAGGATCTCGGGCAGTAGCGGGTCGATGGGGAGCATTGCAGACGTGGCGGTGTGGTCAGGGCCACTCAAAGCGCACTCGGACTCGGTGCGCCAGCAGAAATCGTGGGTTTTTTTTGTGGGGTGGCCCGGTCCGTCATCGGTCTCACTTCACCCGGTCCGTCCCGGTGCGTCGCGCCGCCAGGCACCCGCGGGCAGCGGCCACCGCGCTGGAGCTGCCGACGGCACTTCGCGAGGCGGCTTTGGTTGGCGTCGTCGCCAGGTATCGACCAAAGTAGGCCCGTGCCGGGTATACAATCCGTCTTGGTCGACATGGCTGACTGGTGCTTGGTAACGGACATCGACGGCACCTTGCTCGGGGAGTCGGAGAGTTTGGAGCGCTTGCGTGCGGCCGTGCTTGCTTCGCGCGACGAGCAACTCGCCAGAGGTGGCCGTTTGCGATGGGTCGTCGCCACCGGTCGCGGCATCGACGATGCGCGTGAGGTGTTGCGCGACGTGGGGTTCGCCGATGGGGACTTCGACGCGTTCGTTACCGCCGTTGGCGCCGAGTTGTATCTCGGAGCCGAGTCCAGGCCGCACACCGGGTACCATGCGTATCTCAGCGCCGACGGCTTCGACGCTCACCGAGTGCGCCAGGTGCTCGAAGGCATGCCGGGCATGCGGCTGCAGCCCGACCACGAGCAGCACGCGCACAAGGTCAGCTACTTCGCGGCCGACACTCCCGAAGTCCGCGAGCGGGTGGAAGCGGCGCTCGACTTGCTGACTTTCGAGACGCAGACGATCTACTGCATGGACCATTACCTGGACGTTGCACCCGCAGCTGGCGCCAAGGGCGGGGCCGTGCGCTACCTGATCGAACACTGGGGGTTGTCGTCTCAGCGAATCGTGGCAGCGGGCGATTCGGGAAACGACCGCACGATGCTGGTCGGGCCATGGCCAGCGATCGTCGTGGGCAACGGTCATGCCGCGCTCGGTGATTTGCGAGGCCACCCCCACGTCTACTTCGCGTCCGCCAAGTACGCAGCTGGGGTGCACGAGGGCCTACGGGCCTTGGGCTGGCTGCGTTGAAACTCGTGGTCTGCGACGAGTCGTCACGCGTGTCATTCGCAGCGTCGACGGTCGAAGCAACGTGTTGCTGTGCCGCGGACATCGCCGTTTGTCGAGACCGAGCTCTGAGCCGCCTGTGGATCAGTTGTTGACAACCCCAGCGAGCGCTGACCGGGCGGTAGATGCCAGTGCACCCGCTCCGGTAAATTCCACCAATGTAGCCGCTGTGCTCGAAGTGGTTGACAGTGCCGCGACCGGCGCGTCGCTGTCTGACGACTGGTGGCGGTCGGTTCGTCCAAGCGCATCCTTCGAGCTGAATGGGCGAGCACGATTGTCGGTCAGTTTTGGGGCTCTTGCTTCTGCTGCACGTGTCGCGTCTCGGGTGCCGCGTGGTCTCGCTGGTGGGTTATCACCCCGCATCAGCATCGCAGCCAGGCTCCGAAGGACGGTCTCGACGCGAGATACCCACGTGTGGGAGATGATGCGCACACCTCCTACGAAGGCTTCCAAGGTTGCATCGAAGGCGTGGGGCTAGGTTGACGTCGTGTTTCGGGAATGTCACCGTTTGCGGGTGATCTGGCTCTCTTCGCGACTATCGGTGGGCCTGGGGGTAACCCTGGGTGTACTCGCGACGTGGGCCGCGGCCTACCATTCCTCTGCCTTGGCCCAGCCAGAGTTCGATGGTCAGGTGAGTGCAGAGCGCAGCTTGCCCACGTCCGGTCTCGACGAGCTGATCGTCGCAGCAGAACCCTTGGGGCGCCGGTCCACCGCTCGTCCCGCCCGCGCGAAAGGGTCCTTGCCGATCCATCCGGCCGAGCTTTGGCCCCGCAACGAGTCGGGGCAGGCCGATGCTGTCAGTGGCGTTCACTCGCAGGCTGCAAACGGAGCCGGGCCGTCCGACGTGCACGCCCCCTTCGAGGCTGGCGACGATGGTGTCGCTTTGCCCTGGGACGACTGTGACGGAGTCTCGACGATCCTTTCCGCAGAGGTTGCCAACCCGTGGCACGATGGCGGCCGTCGCTGCCGTCCGCACGAGCTCGGTTCTGGCCCCGCGGTGAGTCCAGAGGCCGTCGCCGTCGCTCCCAGTGCCCATGACGTGGCGCCGCTGCGGTGGGCGATGGGGGCGCTCGACATCGTCGATCCGTGGCAAGGCAGCGCCGAGCCTCGGCGCCGATGGCGAGTCGATCCGATCGTCAATCCGTGGAATCGCTGAGTAGCGGTGCGATCAACGGCGTTTGCGCCACGGCCGTCGACATCTCGAACCGATCCCGAAGAAGATCGGCGACGTGGGGGTACGCGACGGGTGCGAGGACTCAGCGCCGCCAACGGCGCTGGATTCGCTGTCCCCGGTTGGGACCTTTGCGCTCGCAATGGCGTTTCGCGGATCGGCGCCAAGCCGGCCCGCTGGGTCTTGACTCGACCGCTGGCACGCGCCAAGCCTCCGCCCGTGGTTGACGTCAAATCCGAGGTAGAAACGTGGGTTCGTGCGGCGGCGGTCTCGGCGCTGGGGCAGGCGGGCGACACCGACCCGATGGTGCGCAGCGCGGACCCCAAGTTCGGCGACTTTCAAGCCAATCTCGCGATGCGGCTGGGGAAACAGCTCGGCAAAAAGCCGCGGGAGATCTCCGAGGCCATCGTCCAGCAACTGCCTTCGGTCGGCCCGGCTGGTGCTCTCGACGAGGTGAGTATCGCCGGTCCTGGTTTCATCAACTTGCGTTTGAGCAAGAGCTTCGTGGAACAGCGTCTGAACGCCATGTTCGGCAGTGATCGGCTCGGTGTGCCGACGGTCGAGCACTCGACGAACGTGGTCGTGGACTACTCGAGCCCCAACCTCGCCAAGGAAATGCACATCGGCCACCTGCGGTCGACCATCATCGGCGATGCGATCGTGCGCGTGCTGAGCTTTCGTGGTGACACGGTCACTCGGCACAATCACCTCGGCGATTGGGGTACCCAATTCGGCATGCTGCTCGAGCATCTGATCGACATCGGTTGGGACAGCAGCTCCGACCACAGCATCGGCGATCTGAACGAGCTGTATCAGCTTGCCAAGGCCCGTTTCGATACCGAGCCCGATTTCAAAGAACGCGCGCGGCGGCGCGTCGTGTCGTTGCAGGCGGGGGAGGAGCAATCACTCGCGCTGTGGCGGCAGCTGATCGACGAATCCGTGCGTCACATGAACGACGTCTACGCGATGATGGGGGTGCTGTTGCGTGACGAAGACATCGTTCCCGAAAGCTTCTACAATCCGCGTTTGCCGGTCGTCGTCGAAGATCTGCGCAGCGCGGGCGTCTTGTTCGAAAGCCAGGGAGCGCAGGTGACGTTCCCCGAGGGTTTCAAGAACAAAGAGGGCGACCCGCTACCGCTCATCGTGCAGAAGAACGACGGCGGCTACGGCTACGCCACCACCGACTTGGCGGCGGCGCGTTTCAGAACCGCAGATTTGGGTGCCAAGCGCATCGTCTACGTGGTCGACTCGCGGCAGAGCGAGCATTTTCAAATGGTGTTCTGGACACTGCGCAAGGCCGCATGGGTTCCGGCCGACGCAACGCTGGAGCACGTGCCCTTCGGCATGATTCTCGGCAAAGACAAGAAACCCTTTCGGACCCGCGAAGGTGGCACGGTGCGTCTGGTGGACGTACTCGGCGAGGCCGTCACACGCGCGCGCAAGGTGATCGACGCCAAAGTGCCTGGATTCGACGAGGCAACGGCGGCGGACGTTGCCAACGCTGTCGGCATCGGGGCGGTCAAGTACGCTGACTTGTCGAACGAGCGCATCAAGGACTACACTTTCGACTACGATCGAATGCTGGCGCTGGAAGGCAACACGTCGCCTTACTTGCAAAACGCCTACGTGCGGATCTGCAGCATCTTTCGAAAGGGGGAAGTCGCGCGTGACGCGCTGGACGTCTCAACCTTGCAAGTGAACGAACCGGCGGAACGCGCGCTGGCCATTGCATTGTTCGGCCTTCCTTCCGTCATCGAGTCGGTCAGTGCCAGTCTCGAACCGCATCGACTGTGCAACTACCTCTACGATCTGGCATCGCTCTACCACGCGTTCTACGAACGTTGTCCCGTCCTCAAGGCGCCCGAGCCGCTGCGTTCGAGCCGCCTGGCGCTGTGTGACTTGGTCGCGCGCACGTTGCGTTTGGGGCTGGAGCTGCTGGGGATCCGCGTGGTCGAACAAATGTGAGGTAACCTTCGCGCGCATGACTCAAACTCGTCGGCACAACTCGGTCTCGAAGCGGTGATGTCGTTGGCGGTGGCTCCAGCGCGTCGTTTGGCACTGTTCGATCTCGACAAGACGTTGGTCGACGCCGATACCGCCCGCCTGTTCATTCTGCACGAGTTTGGCCGCGGACAGGCCAGCTTGATGCGCGTGGCGCGCGTGGTTTGGTGGGGCGCTCTGTACACGGCCGGGTGGATCGACGCGGAGGACATCGCTCGGCGGGCGCTGAGCTGGTATCGCGGGCGGAGCGTCACAGAGCTCCGAGCCGACACCGCGGCGTGGGCGCAGCACGACGTGCTCCCGCGCATTTCTCGAGCAGCGAAAGAGGCGGTTCGTCGGCATCAGGCCGCCGGCGATTGCGTGGCGATCGTCACGGCGCAAAGCCAGATCGCAGCCGAGCCGGTGTTGCGTGCATTGGGCATCGAACACCTGGTGTGTTCGACGGTCGGCGTCGTCGACGGGCGTTTGACCGGTGAAGTCGATGGCCCCATGTGCTTCGGCGCCGGCAAACTCGAGCGAGTGCGACGCTTCGCGGACGAGCAGGGCCTGCGCGTTGAGGACGCCGCAGCCTACAGTGACAGCATTACTGACTTGCCGCTGCTCGCTGCGGTGGCGCAGCCCGTGGCCGTCAACCCCGACGTGCGTCTGCGGCGCGTGGCCCGCGCTCGGCGCTGGCCGATCGAGATCTGGTCGAGTGACGAGCGGCCCTGCTAGAGCACCAATCAGCTTGCCAATGCACAGAAATGCCCCGAAAAAATCGCCCCAGCGGCGGTGAGGGCGTTTCTCGGGGCCATGTTCGGGCACTCTTGCTCGCGGCTCGGTGCTCTAGGTTGTTGACTTGTCGCGGCAATCAACATGATTGCCGCTCCTAGCCGCGGATGCGGATCGCCCAGGTCAGTTTTGCGATACTCTTGAGCACGTTGGGCACACGGCGGAATAGGTTGATCGACGGCGGGCGCTTCTCTTTGACGCGGACCGGGATCTCGACCACTCGCAGCGGCTCGCGGTAGGCGCGAATGACCAACTCGCTGGCGAAGACGTCCTTGTTGACCAGACAGGCGTTGACGATTGGCAACACCCGGTCGCGGCGGAAGGCTTTGAGACCGTGCGTGTCGGTGCCCTTGAAGCCGAGCAGCACGCGCAGCAGCGACGTATAACCGATGCTCGCGACGTGGCGGAGCAAGGGGCGTTCGTCCTCGGCGCCGCTGATGAGCTTGGAGCCAATCACCAGATCGGCCGAGTTGGCTTCCAAGGCGGCGACGGCACGCTGATGGAAATCCGTGTCGCACAGGTCGATCTCGTCGCACAGCACGAGTTCCGCTTGGGTAGCCAATATGCCCTCGCGTAGCGCCTTGCCGTAGTCGGGGGCTCCGGCGGAGATGTATCGGACCTCTGGGTACTTGGCGCTCAACGTCTCGGCCAGTTGCACGGTGCGATCGGTCGAACCGTTCTCCGCCAGGATGATCTCGTAGCTCCATTTCAACGGTGCCAGCCGCTCGCGCAAGTCGACGACCGCCGAGTGCAGGATCCCTTCCTCGTTGTAGATGGGAATGACGATGGCGACGTGGGGGACGGTGTTGGATTGATTCATGGCGCAATGTGCCCGAAACACGCGGGGCGCCCGGGCATGGATCGAATCAGTTGCCTTGTAAAGTCAGAATTGGCGTCGCTTCGACTCCGGTCAGTGAGCTGCCCGCCAATTGGCGCCGCTGCCGACTTCGACCACGAGCGGCACTTCCAGCGGATGCACGTTTTGCATGGCCTGTCTTATCTTTTCGCTAGCTTCTGCGACCTCAGCCTGCGGCACTTCGAAGACCAGCTCGTCGTGGACGGTCAACAGCATTTGGCTGCCAGGAGTCACGGGTTTTGCCAGCGCGAGCATCGCGAGCTTCATGAGATCTGCGGCGGTGCCTTGAATCGGGGCGTTCATGACGATCCGCTCGGCGGCGAGCCGTCGAGCGCGGTTGTTGCTGTTGATGTCTCCAACCAGGCGTCGCCGTCCGAACATGGTCATCACGCGCCCGCTCGCGCGCGCCTTTTCCAGGGTCTCGTTCATGAACGCTTGTACACCCTGGTAGCGGCGGAAGTAGGCGGCGATGAATTGGCCTGCTTCCATGCGCGAGATGCCGAGGCTTTTCGCCAAGGCGCTATCGCCCTGGCCGTAGATCACGCCGAAGTTGACGGCCTTGGCTTGACGTCGCAGCTCGGCATCCACCTCGTCCTCGTCGACCTCGAAGATCTCCATGGCCGTGCGCAGGTGAATGTCTTGATCGTTCTGGAACGCGTCGATGAGTACCGGATCCTTGGACAAGTGCGCCAGCACCCTCAGCTCGATCTGGCTGTAGTCGGCGCTGATCAGAGCACAGCCAGGCTTGGCGATGAACGCTTCACGAATCTTGCTGCCGAGCTCGGTACGGATCGGGATGTTCTGCAGGTTCGGATCGCTGGAGCTCAGTCGGCCCGTGGCGGCGACCTCTTGGTGCCAGCGCGTGTGCAGGCGACCGGTTTTCTCGCTGACCAAGCCGGGCAACGCGTCGAGGTAGGTGCCCTTGAGTTTCGCGAGCTGGCGTACTTCCAAGATCACCATCGGCAGTGGGTGTTCTTCCGAGAGCGCTTCGAGTGTCTCGGCATCGGTCGAGCGCGAGGTCTTCGTCCGTTTGAGCGGCTTGAGCTTCAGATCGTCGAACAGCAGCTTTTCCAGTTGCCTCGGTGAGTTGACGTTGAACTCCTTGCCGGCGATCTCGTGGGCTCGCTTCTCGAGCTCGACCAGTTTGGTGCCGACCTCCGTGCTGAGCGCGCGCAGCTTGTCGGTGTCGAGGAGGATGCCTTGGCGCTCGAGCTGGGCCAACAGCGTGGCGAGCGGCAGTTCCATCGACTCGAACAGGTCGCTGAGCGCCTCCTCTTCGAGACGCGCGCTCATGCGTTCTCGCAGCGCGGGCAGCAGCGCAGCGCGTGCAGCGGCGTAAGCGCCGGCATCTTCGACGGTCAGCTCGTCGAAGGGCGTGGCGCGCTTGCCCTTGGCTTTGAACAGGGTGTCGTAGGCAGGCAGGTCGACGTCCAGCTGCGCTTTGACGATCCGTTCCAAATCTTGCGCACCGCCAGCGTCGAGCAGATAGTTCGCGAGCAGGGCGTCGAAGGCGCAGCCATCGAGGGTGATGCCGCGCTCGGCCAGCAGCACCATCAGGCTTTTTCCGTCGTAGCAGGTGACGGTCACGTCACTTTCGAGCAGCGTTTTGAGCCACTCGAGCACGCTTGCCTCGCTCGGCTGCTTGGGGGCCCCCATGTACCGGTGCCCGCACGGGACGTAGTGCGCTTTGCTGGTTTCGACGCTGACCGCCAGTCCGATCCAGCTCGCCCGAAGCGGTGAGTCGCCGTGGGTGCACGGCAGCAGCGCGATGCTTCCGTGCTTGCGCGCTGCCGCGCCGATGGCTTCGAGGTCGCTCGGCGTCATCGCCAATTGCCACGTGGTCTCCGGGAGTTGGCTTGGCGGTGGTGCGTTGGGTGTATCGGCACCCGGGCTCGAACTGGTGGTCGAGCTGCCGGCGTTGGGTCGCTCGGCTTGAAGGTTGGCGAGCTGTCGCGTGAACCCCAAGTCGGAGTAGAGCTTTCGCAGTTCTTCCGTGTCCTGCCGAGCAAACTTCAAGGACTCGGCGGTGACGTCGACGGGAACGTCGTCTTTGAGCGTCACGAGTTGTCGGCTCAGCAGTGCCTGTTCGCGATTCTCTTCCAGCGTCTCGCGCAGCTTCTTGCGTTTGATCTCGCCGACGTGCTCGTAGATGCCTTCGATGTTGCCGTATTGGGTGATCAGGTCCTGGGCCGTTTTCGGGCCGACGCTCGGTACGCCCGGGACGTTGTCGGAGCTGTCACCCATCAGCGCCAGCACGTCGCGAACCTGAGCAACTTCCACCCCAAACCGCTCTTCGACTTCTTCGACGCCGAACACGCGGTCCCGCATGGTATCCCAGAGGATCACGTCGTTGCTGACGAGCTGCATCAAGTCCTTGTCAGCGCTGACGATGACGACTTTCAATCTGGCGGCGCGACATTGCTTGACGACGGACGCGATCACGTCGTCGGCCTCGACACCATCGTGCTGGAAACAGGGGATCGGAAACGCGTTCACTACTTCCGAAACTCGCCGCATCTGCTGCTTCAGATCCTCGGGTGGCGGCGGCCGATTCGCCTTGTAGGCGGGGTACATCTCCTTGCGGAACGTCGGGGTGCGCGAATCCATGGCCACTGCCAGCAATTGCGGCCTACACTGACGCACCAGGCGCTCGAGCATGTTGACCGTGCCGAATACCGCGTGGGTCGGCTCGCCACTCGGGCTCGTGAGCGGCGCGATGGCGTGGTATGCACGAAAGACATATCCGCTCAAATCGACGAGGTACAAGACGTCGGAAGAGCCGGATTCGAAGAGGCGCGTGGGCATCGTGGGGGCTGTAGCAGATGCCAAGTCTGCCGAACATCCCAACCCGGTCTCGCGCCCTGCCGGCGGGCTGGGGGCGACGGTGCAGGCCCAACGACGTCGAGCAGTCGCGGTCTTGCCGCGGTGAGCTAGCGGTAGCCGAACGCGCCCTACTGATTTAGCCTATCGGGGATGGCAACCAGTGGCCAGTCGCCGCATGAGGGCATGCTCGTCGCGGACAAGTACCGACTGGTTCGGCTGTTGGGACGCGGAGGTATGGGCAGTGTTTGGGAAGGCGTGCACACGTCGCTCGAAACGCAAGTGGCCGTGAAGTTCATCGAGGCCGAGTTCGCCGGCCAAGCGGAAATCCGGGACCGGTTCTTCAACGAAGCTTTTGCCGCAGCGCGGCTGCAGAGCAAACACGTCGTTCAGGTTCACGATCACGGTGTCGACGACGCCGGTCGCCCGTACATCGTGATGGAATTTCTCTCGGGCGAACCACTCGACGCGCGTTTGATCCGAGAAGGGACGTTGTCGCTCTCGGACGTCTCGACGTTGCTGACTCAGGTTGGCCGTGCCGTGAAGAAGGCTCACGAGGCGGGCATCGTCCATCGCGACTTGAAACCCGAGAACATCTTCCTCGTGTGGGACGCCGAGGACGAGTGCGACTTGGTCAAGCTCGTGGATTTCGGGATCGCCAAGTTCACCCAAGATACGGGGATCAGTTCGGCGACGCGGACCGGCGCGGTGATTGGGACGCCGCACTTCATGAGCCCGGAACAGGCGCGTGGGCTCAAGACGATCGATCCGCGTGCAGACATTTGGTCCATCGGGGTGATCGCCTATCGCGCCGTCACCGGGGTGCTGCCGTTCGACGGGGAAGGCGTGGGAGATCTGCTGGTCAAGATCTGCACGGCGGACCCGCTGCCGCCGAGCCGTCACGTGCCCGTGCCTGAGGCGTTCGACGAGTGGATGGCGCGGTCGCTCGCGAAGTTGCCTGCCGATCGCTTTCAGTCCGTGGCCGAGCAGGCCAGGGAGCTGGCGCGCATCGTCGAAGCGGGCGGGGAGCAAGGTCGAGCTGGCCAGCAAGTGCAACGCTTGCAGTCGATGGACACCGTCCTCGGGCTCGAGCGCGGAACGAACTCGGTCGGGTCGCGCGCCACGCCGTGGCTGGTTGGCGTGGGTGTGTTGGGCGCCGTGGGCGTGTTGGGCGCCGTCGCCCTGGTCACCGCGAACGGGCCCGGTGACTCCGCAACTGCGGTCAGCGTGGAACCCGAGCCTTCGTTGCTCTCGATCCCCGCGGTACCGTCTGCGGTCCCACCAGTAGGCGTGCGTGACGGTGCATTGGCTCGAGCCGCGACCGAGCCGACGGTTCGCGTACTGGAACAGGAAACCAGCGCTGCTGGATCAGGTGCGGCTGGCGCGTCGGGCGTCGATCCGGCCCCGGATACCGACGGCATCGAGCCTGGCACGGGTGCGGTAACGCCGCCGGTGCGTCGGGTACGTGCCACATCACCTTCGCCGAAAAAGCCCCCTAGAGCGTCACAACGGCCTTCAACGGCGCCTGCGCCGAAGGCGCCCAAGGACGAGTTGGGGTACTGATCGATGACCGGCTCGGGGCGGAGCAGCGGGCGATTGGGTCGGGGGGGAAAGGGTACCCGAGCCCTCCACGCACCACACAGGCCTACTCCACGGTTCCGCTGCACTGAAATTCTGGCACCGTCGCTCAGGGCCTAGATGCCCGTCTCCTATGGACTTTTGTCCGAAGGCAGCTAGGCTTTACCCGTGGACTCAAGGCAGAACGGGGGTCGCGAATGACGAAGGCGGAGATTGTTCACGCGCTCTATTCGCAGCTCGGTGGTTTTTCGAAGAAGGAAGC
>QJWJ01000159.1 GCA_003235365.1 Deltaproteobacteria bacterium | reverse complement strand
AGTCCTCATCAACCTAATCAACAACGCGATCAAGTTCACGACCACCGGCGGGATTGTCGTCGCTGTGGATTTCCGAGCGGATCAGGGCCAACTTCGCTTCAGTATCCGAGACTCCGGACCCGGGATCCCCGCGGAGCAACGAGAGGCTGTATTCGAACCGTTCACCCAACTGCATCCGGACAGAAACGAACGGATTGGAACGGGCCTCGGTCTGGCGATCTCGCGACGCTACGCACGCGGCATGGGTGGAGACGTCCGAATCGTCGATTCGCCGGCGGCGGGTGTGACCTTCGAATTCGTCGTTCCAGCGGGCATTTGTCCGATCAGCAAGTCCGAGCGACGCTCGACGACGCGCTTGATCGCCAGTCGCGTGGTGTCCGACACGTCGGCGCTGCACATATTGATCGTGGAGGACAACGCACTGAGCGCTCAAGTGCTGCGTGAGATGCTCGCCTACGTCGGAATATCGACCCGCACATCGGAGAACGGCGAACGAGGCCTGCAGGAATGGCAGCGATTGAAACCAGATCTCGTGTTCATGGACTTGCACATGCCGGTCATGGACGGAATCGAGGCGACACGACGCATACGAGAACGGGATGCAAGGGTTCCGATCATTGCCGTCAGCGCCAGCGCAGAGGAGCTCGCTGGCGTCGAGGACCATGGCTTCTCCGGGAAGCTGACCAAGCCGATCCTCGCGCACGAACTGAACGCTCTATTGTCCGAACATCTTGGAGTCGAGTTCGCCCCCGAAGTGGGGGCGAGTCCGGGGGGCCCCCTATCGACTCGTTCCCACGGCGAATCGCTCTTCGCGGACATGGCCGTCGAGCACTCCGGGTTGCTCGACGAACTTCGCCTGGCGCTGCGAGAAGTCGACCCCGAACGAATCGACGGCGCTCTGACGGAGCTGACCCAACTGGACCCGCGAATGCAGCAGTTGCTGCCCTTGGCGCGAGAGTTCCGCTACGGTGAGATACTGGACATGATGCGAAGGGCGACGACCTAGCCATGGCCCCATCTCACACCGACTCACCGCGCGCCAACGTGCTCATCGTCGACGACGTTCCGGAAAACCTCCGGTACCTGACGGTAGCCTTGAATCGCGAGGGCTTCAAAGCGAGGCCGGCGCAAAGCGGCCGCTTGGCACTCGAAGCAGCGCGGCTCCAGCACCCAGACTTGGTGTTACTCGACATCAACATGCCAGACATGAACGGCTACGACGTTTGCACCGCTTTCAAGGCGGACCCAACCTTGGTACGGATCCCGATCATCTTCGTCAGTGCGGTGGACGGTACTCTCGACAAAGTCCGAGCGTTCGAAACCGGCGGCGTCGACTACGTGGTAAAGCCATTTCAGGTCGAAGAGGTCGTCGCCCGAGTTCGTACGCACGTTCGTCTCTATCAACTTCAGCGAGAGAGGGAGCGATTGGTACAACAGCTCCAAGCGTCGCTCGAGACCGTCAAACAATTGGAGGGCTTCATACCAATCTGCGCCAGCTGCAAAAACGTGCGAGACGACGATGGCTATTGGGCTCGAGTCGAGTCGTACATCTCTTCGAGAACGGGAGCTAGGTTCACACACGGAGTGTGTCCTACGTGCGAGCAGAAGTTGTACGCCGAGATGCTGGGTAACGAGAGCGCTTCGACGAAATGACGACCCGTCCGCTGCCAACGCCGTCCGGAACCGCCACCGGCAGCCGGCTACTCGATGACCGATGTTGCGGCGGCGTGAGCTGCACACCGCCGCGGCGCCACCACCATCCACGACCGTGGTAGCTCCCGGCGATTCATCGACAGTCGAGTTCGACGCCCGTCAATGCGTCCCCAGACAGGTACAGCACGCTTCCTTGCACGACCATGTCCAATGGCGCTGCCGGCAACCGCGCAGCGCCGAGCAGCTTCGGCTGCAATGGGTCGGCGACGCTGAACAGCGAAAGCTCGAGTGCGTTTGCGACGGCGATCACGTCATCCGTGACGAAGCCGAGCATCGACCCGCGGGTGTCCCAGCTCGTCACGAGTTCGGCGCTGTCCTGATCGAACTCAATCACCACCTGAGGAGGCGCCGACAGCACCACGTAATCGCGCCAAGCGTGGACGCTCCCCCCCGCCTTCAACGCGCTGCTCCCCAATACAGATGCGTCTGCAAGGCTGATCCTCAGCAGCTCTTCCGTCGTATCACCGCCATCCAAGCGCACGTACGCGCTGCCTCCCGCCAGGGCAATGCCATCGACTTTGCGGTCCAGTTCAAACGCCCGATCCACGACGGGGACTCCCGCCGCGTTGATGCTGATCACCTCTACGAGGTCGTGTTGCGGGTTCGTCGAGAGCGTGTGAGCCACCACCAAGTGCTCGGCACTTGCGACGATGTGCGATGGCGAGCCGACGCCCCCTGCGTGGGCCAACGTTCCGGTGGGCACGGGCTGCTGGGGATCCTCCAACGAGTTGACGTACAGCGTGTGTTCGTTGTTGACGATCAAGTGATCATCAAAGATGAGCATTTCGCCGTAACCGAGGTCGCTGCTCATCCCCACGAGCTGTGGCTTCGTTGGGTCGGAGATATCGAACATCTGCAAGGTCTCGTCAGAACGATATAGCACATTCTCATAGGTGGTGACGTACCCCTTGCTAAAGGTAAACACCTCGGGCTGAACTTCGAAAACACCGAGCGAACCCGGCAATCCGTTCGTCTGCCCGCCAGCGCTACGCAACAGTTCCAACTCCTTGCGGCACCGGTTCCGGGTGAACCACCGCGGCAACCGTCTCTACAAATCCTGCGCGGGCATGCCGTGTTCGTTCGAGAAGGCGGCAAGACACCGCTCGAATTCACGCTGCCAATGCACTAGCTCTCGGCTGGCAGCAGGTCGAACACGGTCGCCGCTGGACCCATCAACGGCAGGAAGGCCTGTTCGGCCAGCTCCGGAAAGAAGCCGAGGTAGCGTTGGATCTGGCGCCGAATCGAATGCACCTCGATGGGGCGCGCCGACTGGTGCTGTCTGATCTGACGCGCGTACTCGAGGATGAGGGCGTCGTGTGACTTCTGCTGCGCGCCAACGGTTGGAGCTGACAGCTGGCGCGGCCAGGCCGTCGCCAGCAAGTGCAGTTCGACGAGGTTGCCAAGTGCCCAGAGTGCCCGCTTGGGGTCGTCGTGGGATCGATCCTGTTCTGAGAGGAGCCGAGCGAGCATCCACCGCTCTCGCCAGCTGCTGGGGAGCGCACTCGTTGGGGGAACCCGAGCGTCGTCTGTATCGCTTCGCTGTGGTTCGGGAACGGGCCCTGGCGAATCCTGAAGCACTAGTTCAAGCGTGAGCGTTTGTACGAGCGCCCAGGCGTCGCCGCGGCTCGCCAGAAACGCAGCGATGTAACAATCCTTGGAACGCCGCAGGACGTCTCTGGCCCGCGCATAGTGGTCGCCAAGCTCCTGATGGTCAATCCACCCTCTGTTGCGAAGGAGGCTGGCCGCCGTCACGTGCAGCTCGGCAGTTCGCTTGTGGGTTGCCGCCTGCAAACCACGCATTTCTGCCAGGTCGCGGGTCGACGCCGCCAACAGATCCTTCAAGCGCCGCGCCGACTCGGACAGCTTGCGTAAGGGAGGGCCGAGCAAATAGTCGACCTTGTCGAGACGCTGTTCCATCCCAGACGGGAGCTGGATAGCCGCGCTATCGTCTTTGAGCGACGACCGCTGTGTCCAAAGCCGGCGAACCATGTCGTCGGCAGAATCCAGTGCGGTGCGGATGCTGCTTCGAACCTGTCGGAGTGCCAGGGCGTCGCTCTGCTCCTCGATATCCCGTGGAAGCGCGGCATAAGCCACGATGCTGGCCCAGTCGTGATTCTTCGCCAGCATCGACCTGAGCCGTCGCCGTAGGGCGTCGAGGGAACAACGAGGGTCCTGCCCCCACAGCAGCCCTTCGTACAACGCAGCAACCATGACGATGGACCCCTGCACCGTCAGGGGAAACTGAGAGGCGACGACGAGCGGGATCCCTTTGAGATGCAGCTCATGGGCGATGCTGGCACCTGCGCCAACGACAGATCCTGCGTTTCCGGTATCGCACCCCGCAATCGAAACCACGAGTGGTTCGGCCAACGACTGACTGCGATCGTGCAGATGAGGCCGGAGCGCCGTCGCTAGACGTTCCCCATCCACCACATCTACCTGCGCCGGGTTGATGCCATCATGCAACGCAAGTCCAAATCGACGATCGTCCCCTCGTCGATAGGGGACGCCGTGAGCGAGCAAGTGGATGTGCGTGAAGGCTTCTTTCGAACAGCGATCGTGGATGGCTCGCAGACTGGCATGCGGCAACACGACGAGATGCCGTGCCACTTCGGCGCGCGCTGCCTCAGTTCGCTGCGTGGGCGCGTCGATGTGATCTGACGACTTCACCCACGGATCGACCGCGTTGCGAAGTGCCAGAAGGTGTTGCTCATACGGCACGTCTGCCAAGGGGTCGGCAAACGCGAAGAGCACCCTCGGCTCGCGATCCCATCTCACATCCGTCGCCGTTGCTCGACGCACCTCGCGGGTGATGCAAAGGGGCACGTCGGTTTGCAGTGCGAGCAACTGACCGGCAGCAGAAAACCCGCTTGGAGCGTTCGCCAGTTCGATGGGAAGCAAGGACAATTCGTTCGCGTTGAGAACGAAGCGCAGCTGCACCGTTTGCTGGGTGCGCAACGCATCCGCTGGCGTGCGCTCCGGCAGCGGCACTCTGCAGCGAGCGAGCTCTGCTACGAAGCCCGGAATTTGCCCCAACAGATCTCCCATGGTGCTGGCCGCGTCGCTGAGTTGTAGCCGACGAGTCTGCTCCGAGTCCCGATAGCTCAAGCCTCCAATGCGCGCGAGCCACTGTCCGTGCTCGAACCCCAAACTGAGCGACACTGCCGCGTGCTCACCGCACAGGGCCAGATACTTCGTCAGCGGCGACAACAGCTGATTGTGGGGTGGGCCATCGCGCAAAATCTCCAGCGTGATGCTCTTCATCCTGAACCGCCTCCGTCCGTCGCCTGCGCTTCGCCGGTGCTCGCTTGCTGATCGTCAGGCTGCTGGCTGACTGGAGACCTCAGCTCCTTCGGATCAATCAGCTCGATACCACTCCCTTTGGAGCGGACGTGCTTGAGTTGACCAACGACGTTGCCGTTTCGCTTTTCGATGCACGCCACCGACGGCAGGTGGGTGACGACGGGATCCAGCCCATCCATGCTGCTGGAGCGGAGCTTCTCGTAGATAGGGGCGAACCGCGTCGGATCTTGGAGGGCCGCCGGTTCAATCTGAATCAATCGCGCCCAGGTCCCCGTGTTCAAGTAGCGGCCGCCACCACTGCGTGCGAGGTCGCGCCGCAGGTGTGTGTGCCCCGCGACGACGAACTGCACACCGACCGGCACGATCTCTTCGATTCGCTTGAACGTCTCGTCCTCGAAGTCTTCATCGAAGCTCGTATCCGAGTGCAGATGCTGGAGCGCCGCGCGCATCGTTTCAGCCTCCGTTCGACCAATCAATTTGGACCATCCCGCCCGCGCGGCGGCTTTGGTGAGGTTCCAGCCTCCCAGACGATCGTCCAGCTCTTCCGGAGCGATGAGCAGCGGATCGACCTGCATTCGGTGGCGCTCTTCAGTCTTGTCGAGCAGCGCAGCAAGCGCCTCTTCGCTTCCGGTGTTTGCCGGCACCTGGTACGCCTTGGCCAGAAGCTGCATCAGGGCGTCGGCGGCGTCCGCCGGAGTGCCGCCCGCTCCAAGGGCGCTCTCATTCGATTCATCGACCGTCGTCGGCGGCGTTCGGGCTTCTTCCGACGCAGACAAGAATCCCGACACCATACGGGTCTTGCTCCAGCTCACGCGCATGGCGACCTCCATCGCCTCCAACACGCGGTCCGGCTTCACCTGCCGCAGAGCGAACAGGATCGGAACGACGGCATCCGTCTCAGGCTTGAGCAAGTCGATGAACGGAAGATCACGCTTGATGCCGTTCATCACCTCGATCACCAACTTGGTTCCCGCGCTGGGTACCCAGTCCGCTGGAGGCCTACCGAACTGCTGATCTCGAACCATCCGGCGCAACTGTTCGAAGTCGGTCACGTTGAAAGGATCGACCTCGTTGCCGTGCAGACAAACGACTCGTGAGTTGCCCACATAGGCCGCGTATCCGGCCCCGGTTACCGAGAAACGGATGCGCCCCCGCGCGGCCGCGTCCTTTCCCGCCACGGATTCGACGAACGCCGCCTGCACGCGCGGCAAGGCAAGTTCCAAGTCGTGGTTACCGAGCACGATCACCAGCTCGCGGTCCTCGTGCTTCACGAGATCACCCAGGGCCTTCCAGATCATGCTGAAACTCGGATCGAGACTGATGCGCCGAAGCTTGTCCGCCGCACCCCCGGGGTCGAACGCACGCGCGCCCGGCTCCGCGAGGAAATCGATGAAGTCGCCATTGATGACGAACGCGTGACGCCCCTCGGGCTTTTCGACCACGTGCTGGATCAAGGCCGCGAGTAGGTGCCCTCCCTTGAATATCTGTGTGCCCGAGGTCCCGCCCAGATGCAGGTCCGACACCACGTAGATCCCATCGAGCTGATCCATTCCCGCGGAACGACACTGAGGCCAAGCGCGAGCAAGCGTCAAGCAGGTCAGCGCCGCTCAAACCACCGAAGGCATGCGGTGCGCTGGCGGGGCAGCCGGTCCGCGTGGTCTGGGGTCGAGCGCCGACATGCTGCGGACAGTGCTCGTGCTGCGGGACAGATTTCGCCGCCTGAGAGTTGGCGCGCCGGGTCATTCTCAATCTCATGGGAGAATGAATAGGGATTGTTCCCTAAACCTCGTCAGTCTGCGCAGCGAACGGACTTCAGTCTGACATTATCCTTGTCCATCCAACTCACACCTGTAGGATTGCGCCCGACACGCGGGGGCGCCTGTGCCAGCAATGGTGCTGACTGGGTCGTTCCCGATCCCTGCCATGCCGAAGGGAGGCTCGATGGCCATTTCAGACTCCAGTCCAACCACTCTATCTTTGCCCGATCCGACGACGGCTCGGGCGGTCTATTTGCAGTTGCTGCCGCAAATCAAGGCAGTCGATACCAGCAACCTGGCACCGAGGAATCTCGACGTTTCGGTGGCGGTGCGCTTGGCGCTGAGCGCGCTGCCCATCCTCGAGCAACTCAAACCGCAGATGGACCTGCTGCCTGCCGCGGTGTTCGACCACACGAAGATCGCGCGGGTCAAGCACTCGGCGTTCGCCGCGTGGTACGCACACCTGGTGAGGGTGCGGCAGACGCAGCCCAAGGCGTACGCCGAAGATCTCGAAGAGGCCAAGACGTTGCGCAAGAGCTTGCTCTCCGATGCCGAGGCGTTGGCCACGCGCAACCGGATGAACCCGGCGCGCGTCGCCGAGATCCGCGCCGGCCAAGGCAACGTCGACGTCGCCAACGATCTGGTGGCACTGGCCGCCGCATTCGAAGCAGTCTGGGACGACGTGCACGACAAGACCGCCGCCACCGAAGACGAGCTGCAACGCGCCGAAGAGCTCGGCGCGAACCTGATCGTGGCGCTGGCTCTCGACGAAGCCCCGCAGTCGCTCGATCAACCGGCAGATCTCTCCGCCCAGGCCTTCACGTTGTTCTACAACGACTACGAAGAGTGCCGCCGCGGCGTCTACTTCCTGCGCTACTACCAGACCGACCGCGACCAGCTCTTCCCCTCGCTGTTCAGCGGCCGCCGCCAGCGCGGCAAGAAGCGCAGCGAAAAGCCCCAGGGCGCAGCCGACACGACCGCCGTCGCGTGAGCCCCGCTTGGCCCCTGGGTGGCCACCGAAGCAGCGACCGGGTCGCGAAAGGCCCGAGCCGCACTTCGGAGCTGACGAAGCGACCGCGACCGGTTCGATTCTCACTTCCTCGGTGAAATTCGGACCGCAAACGGTCTGATTTTCACTTCGGAAGTGACGGCAGAGACCGATCGCGGTTCGATTTTCACTTCCCGGGTGAAATTCGAACCGGTCGCGGTCGGGTTTCTATTCTGGAAGTGAGTGGGGGACCGAGGGCGGTTGGGTTTCACTTGGGAAGTGACCGGGGCGCGCCGCCGGGCGCGGGGCGCCACCCAGCTGGGCCCCGCGCTGCGCCCAGCTGTCCGGGGGCCTCCCGCCCCCTGACCGCCGGGCGCTGTCCTGCTTGCTTGGCGGTCCTTGCTCACTGACCTGCGGCGAGCCGGAACCCCAGGTTGATGCTCCGGAGCGCAGGCGAGTTGTGGTAGCGGAAGGCAGAACGGCAGATCCGCGCAGAGTTGAAC
>QJWJ01000521.1 GCA_003235365.1 Deltaproteobacteria bacterium | reverse complement strand
CCCAGCGAGACGACGGGCACCGACGCCTACGACGATTCAGGCGGGGCCCCAATGCCCGGGCCCCGGCGTGGAGCGTAGCGAGACGACGGGTGGCATTGGGGTTGACCAGCCGCCCCAACCAACACACTGTGCGCCATCGCAGCCGACCGTCATGTTTGTTGGCCCTGCTGACGTCGATCGGGACACCAACCCGAGTCCGCCTCGCTGGGCCGCCAGGCTCGAGCTCCACCGATTGGAAATCCTGTGCCCGAACTGCTCAATCATCCGTACGCCCCCTTCCTCGACCGAGTGAACAAGCCCACGCGCTACACTGGTCGGGAGCACGGAAGTCGGGTCAAAGACTGGTCGTCGGTGCAGGCACGCGTGTGCCTCGCGTTCCCAGACATCTACGACATCGGGATGAGCCATCTCGGGTACCGGATGCTCTACAAGATCCTCAACGACGACCCACGCGTTCTCGCGGAGCGCTGCTACACGCCGTGGGTCGATCTGGTTAGGGAACTGAAGGGCAACGGCGAGTGGCTGCGCTCGTTGGAGAACTACCGCCCACTGTGCGACTTCGACGTCGTCGGTTTCTCGCTCCAGTTCGAGCTCACATTCACCAACATCCTGCTGATGCTGGACTTGGGTGGCATTCCGCTGCGCAGCGCGGCGCGTGGTGAGGACGATCCCCTCGTCATCGCCGGCGGCCCGGTTGCTACCCACGCCGAACCGATGTCCCTGTTCTTCGACGCGATTGCCATCGGAGACGGCGAAGAGCTCGCAAAAGAAGTGGCTCTGCTGTGGACCGAGCTGCGAGCAGCAGGAGTTGCGCGCCGCGAGCGCTTGCTGCGGCTCGCCGAACTGGACGGGATCTACGTCCCGAGTCTGTACGCAGTCGACGTCGACCCCGAGTCCAAGCTCGAAGTCGTGGTCGGCAAGCTCGACGAACGCGCGCCACTGCCGATCAAGCGGCGGTTGCTTGCAGACATCAACCAGTTCCCGTTCCCTGACGACGGCCCCGTGGGTGGTCCCGAAGCGATCTTCGATCGGATGAGCATCGAAGTCGCCCGAGGTTGCACCGAGGGATGCCGCTTTTGCCAAGCGGGCATGATCTATCGCCCGGTTCGCGAACGCAATCCCGAGGAAGTGATCGCCACTGTCGAACGCGCCTTGCAGAAGAGTGGTCAAGACGAGGTGAGCCTCACGGCGTTATCAACCGCCGACGTCAGTTGCATCTCGCCGTTGATCAAACGACTCGTCGAGAAGACCGCACCCGAACGCGTGAGTCTCAGCGTGGCGTCCCTGCGCGCCTACGGCCTGGCCGACGATCTGCTCGACGACATGCGTCGGGTCCGCGCCGCGGGGCTGACGTTTGCGCCCGAAGCAGGCACTCAGCGCATGCGCGACGTGATCAACAAGAACGTCACCGAGGAGCAACTGCTCGACACGGCCGAACGCACGTTCTCCCGGGGGTTCGACAAGATGAAGCTCTACTTCATGATCGGGCTGCCCACGGAAACCGACGAAGACGTGAGCGGCATCGTGCAAGTCGGCAAGAACGCACTGGCGGTCGGAAAGAAGCACGCGCGCGGGCGAGCCAAGGTCACGGTGAGCGTCTCCACCCATGTACCCAAGCCGCACACGCCCTTCCAGTGGGCGGCCATGGACGACTTCGAAGAGATCCGCCGCAAGCAGATGTTGCTCAAGCAGGACGCACGCCACGTGCGCGGCTTGGGGCTGCGTACCCACGGCGCCCAAACCAGCGTGCTCGAAGGCATCCTGGCGCGCGGCGACCGACGCCTGGGGCAGGTCATCGAGCGCGCCTACACCAATGGCGCGATGTTCGATTCCTGGGAGGAGCATTTTCGGCTGGAGACTTGGCAGGAGGCGCTGAGCCACTTTGGCGTCGACACGTCCATCTACCTGGGCACACTGCCAACGACGGCGCGCCTGCCCTGGGACCACTTCGACATCGGGCTCGAAGAGGGCTTCCTGCTGCGCGAGTACCGCAAAGCGGTGGCAAGTCGCCTCAGCCCGCCCTGTGGCAAAGCCAAGGGCATGTTCATCCATCACACCAACACACAGGACGCCAGAGCCGACGCGCGCAAGCTCATTTGCTACGACTGCGGCGTCGCTTGCGACCTGAGCCAGATGCGTAAAGAACGCATCGACTACTTGTCCGTGATGGGTGCCCACGAACCCGGCCAACGTGCGCGACTGCCGTTGGTGGGAGACGTGGACCGCAACAAGAACACACCCGACCCGGAGCTGCTGCGCGCGTTGCGCAGCAGCGGTACCCCCGAGCGCTGGCGGCTGCGGTTCGCAAAGATAGGAGCAGCGGCCATGCTCGGCCATCTCGACATGCTGCGCGAGCTGCCACGACTGATTCGCCGCGCGGGTGCCAAGACGCACTACAGCCAGGGTTTTCACCCGAAACCCGAAATGTCGTTTGGTCCGGCACTCGCCCTGGGCGTCGCGAGCCTGGACGAGTACATGGATGTCCAACTCCTGGACGCGCCGGAGCCCTTCGAACTGTTGCAGCGACTCAACCGAGCTGCCTCCGACGGCTTCGTGTTTCTCGACGCTCGGCGTCTCGCCACGGGTGAGCCGCGCCTGAACACCTTGCTCACCAGCGCCGAGTACTGGATCGGCCTGGCGGCAGACGAGGTGGCCCGTTGGGGAGGTGCGGCCAAGCTCGCCACGCGAATCGACGAGTTCATGCGGGCCGAACGGTGTCTCGTCGAACGCCGCGTGAAGGGCATCGGACGCACCATCGACGTTCGCGAACGGGTGATCTCCGTTGAGATCCCCAAAGACGATCTGGTTCCTGAGCGCGTCGGCTTGGTAGGACGGGTCGTGCCGCTGGTCGTTCGTGTGAAACTCACCTCCCAAGGCGGAGTCAAGACGCACGAGATGGTTCAGGCGATCACCGGAGTCGATTCGTTCCCCCACCGCGCCGTGCGCCTGGCGCTTCGCTCGGAACAGGGCACGCCATTCGACACCGTCAATCTCGACTACGCAAAACGCGAAGCGCAACCGAGCGTCGCGCCGGGACTGTGACTCGACCAACGCGACACCTTTCGTCAGGCACCGCTACGGTGTAGGTGACGTCGCGCGAAGTGCTCACCCCCAATGTCGCTCATCGCAAGACTGGCTAGTTGGGCGAGCATTGTCGGGCAGTTTTTCGGGCCCCCGTTTGGTGAGGCCCCGAAAAACCGCCCCCGTTGCAGTCGCAATCTCGACCCCATTCTCTGTTGCATCGAATGCGGGCTCGCGAATCGCGAACCCTCATTCGGCGGACACGCATCGATCAAATCCGTGGTTGATCACAAGGAGCAAGCAGTGTGCCGAGACAGAACGGCAACGTGCGAGCTTGGGGGGTTCCAGATTTCGGCTTTTCATGCAAAACGTTCACTGTGCTAGCTTGTTGCTCGGTGAGTCTTGGTAACGCTGTCGCCGGTGCGGCCCAAGTTCAGCGAGTGGTGGCAGCGAACGTTCAGACCCTTCACGTGTCGAGTCGCGCTGTGACGAATTCACGACGAGTGTTCACTGCGCGGCGCGGGCGGCACGCGAGGAGCGACGCGCTCACACCCTGGACAACAACTCACCGAACGGGCGTCCAGCAATTGCCATCGGCACGAGGGCGATGTCTGTCCTGATCCTTTCGCCAGACGACCACGCGGCCCACTCGCTCGAGTCCGCGTTGGGACGTCGCCGTATCACTCATGCCCGCGACGCTGACGCACTGCCACGCCATGAAGCGCTGGTGCTGGTGCTCGACGTCGCGATCAACGATTACCAAAGCACCCTCGCGACGTTTCGTGAGGAGTCGCCCTGGAGCCGCTGCTTCTTGATTGCCGATCGAGGCGCGGACAGCACGGCAGAATTGGCGCCGACTATCCGCAAGCCGTTCGACGCCTCGGCGGTCGCCGAGATGTTGGAACGCGAGACGGAACTGGCAGCCCTCGATCGCCGCCGGCGCACGCTGGCTGTGCGAGCCGACGAGCTGGGATTGCTATTGGAGTCGAGCCAAGAGGCCCTGGTCGGCCTCGACGATCGGGGCCGCATCGTGTTTTGGAACCGAGGCGCCCAGCGAACGTACGGATTCACCGAGAGCGAGGCGCTCGGGATGGATTCCACGCTCCTCGGTGACGCTTCGCCGACGGTAGTCACCAACGTGCCGCGCAGCGAACCGGAAACCCGCGAGGTGAGGCGACGCCACAAGGACGGTCGGCGACTGCGCGTGATCGTGTCGCGTTCCCGCGCCGCAGATATCACCAGTGGGTCGCGCATCGAGTGCGTCGAGGTTTCGCTCGACGTGACCGAGCGGCGAGCCTTCGAGCAAGAGTTCGAGCACTCGCAGCGCCTTGCCCAGCTCGGACGCATGGCCGCCACCCTGTCGCACGAAGTCAACAATCCGCTGGCAGTGATTCGCAGCAACACGGGGTGGTTGGCTGCGATGGCGCGACGTGACGGCAATTCCGAACTGGGGGAGGTCGCCGCAGACTTGGAGCTCGCGTCGGAACGAATTGCGATCTTCGTCGACCAAATGACCGGCTTCTCCCGGCGAGGCGCGCCGAGGCTGGTGACAACGAGCTTGACGAAATGCCTGGGGTTGGCGTTACGCATGATCAGACCCCGGGCAGAATCGCAACGAGTCACCGTCATTCACGAAGCGCTCGAAATGAACCGCATCGAAGTAGCTCACGAACCGACGCGATTCGCCCACGCGGTGATCAACGTGTTGTCGAACGCCGTCGACTCGGCAGCGCATGGCGGACGGCACGTCTGGCTCAAGGTTAGTCACGACGAACACTGGGTCACAGTCCAAGTCGACGACGACGGACCGGGTGTGGCCGAGGAAGATCGCGAGCGAATCTTCGAACCGTTCTTCACGACGAAGCCGCTCGGCGCGGGGACGGGGCTGGGCCTGTGGTTGACGAAGCAGGTGCTCACCGATCATGGCGGGGAAATCCGAGTCGAAAGCCCACCCGCGGGCGGAGCGCGGGTGAAGTTGACATTGCCGCGCCGCGCACGAGGATAATCGCACATGTTGTGGCTGCAGTTGGGGCAGGATCGTTTTCCGGTTCGGCAGGGTGAGACGACGCTGGGGCGCAGCCACTACTGCACCATCGTCCTGCAAAGCGCACGGGCGTCACGCGAGCACGCGGCGATCAGGGCCGAAGAAGAGCGCATCACCATCACCGATCTCGGAAGTCTCAACGGCACGGCTGTCAACGGGCATCGCATCAGTGAACCCGTCGAGCTCGAGGTCGGGGACCTCATCACCATCGGGTCGCAGCAGATCGCGCTGATCGAAAGTTCGCTGTCAGACGACTCGGCGAACACTGTGGAAGGCGAGGTCGTCACGCGCTCCCGACCGGGAGTGAAGACGCTTCCAGACGTCTGAACGAGACGCGCCGACGCTCAGGGGGGTTGAGGGTCGAGACGCGGGGCGTCGCGGATTGCCGCGTCTCGATTCTGAACCACGAGTTGCGGCCGCGCGTGATCAGCGTACCAGCGGCTTGTAGCGCATCGGTTTGATCTTCAGCGCGTCGTCACCGAGCCGACGCTTCTTGTCGGCTTCGTACTCGTCGAAGTTGCCTTCGAACCACACGACGCGGCTGTCGCCCTCGAACGCCAACATGTGCGTCGCCAGACGATTGAGGAACCAACGATCATGGCTGATGACCACCGCGCAACCGGGAAACGCCAACAGCGCGCTTTCGAGCGCGCGCAACGTGTCGACGTCGAGGTCGTTGGTGGGCTCGTCGAGCAGCAGCAGGTTGCCGCCACTCTTGAGTAGCTTGGCCAGATGCACCCGGTTGCGCTCGCCGCCGGACAGCGTGCCGATCTTCTTTTGCTGATCGCTGCCCTTGAAGCCGAACCAGGAGCAATAGGCGCGCGAGGGCACTTCGCGTTTGCCGAGCGCCAAGGTGTCTTCGCCCCCGGAGATCTCCTCCCACACCGAGCGCTTGCCTTCCAGCGCGTCACGCGCCTGGTCGACGTAGGACACCTGCACCGTGTCGCCGAGGGACATCTCCCCCGAGTCGGGCTTCTGCTCGCCGACGATCATCCGGAACAGCGTCGACTTGCCCGCGCCGTTGCCACCGATGACCCCCACGATCCCGCTGCGCGGCAAACTGAAGTTCAGCTTGTCGATCAGCAGACGATCGCCGAAGCCCTTGGACAGCTCTTTCGCTTCCAGCACGACCTGACCGAGACGGGGACCGGGCGGGATCGTGATCTCCGTCGTGTCGCTGGAACCTGTGGCGGCCTGTGACGCCAACTCGTCGTAGGCTTTGAGGCGGGCCTTGCTCTTGGCTTGGCGGGCCTTGGGCGAAGCCTGGACCCATTCGAGCTCTTGCTTGAGCTTGCGCTGACGAGCGCTCTCTTGCTTCTCTTCGTCGGCCAGTCGTGCGGACTTCTGTTCGAGCCACGCCGAGTAGTTGCCCTTGAACGGATAGCCGCGACCGCGATCGAGCTCCAAGATCCACTCGGCGACGTTGTCGAGAAAGTAGCGGTCGTGGGTAACCGCAACGACCGTGCCCTTGAAGTCGTGGAGAAAGTGCTCGAGCCAGGCAACGGATTCGGCATCGAGGTGGTTTGTCGGCTCGTCGAGCAGCAACAGATCGGGACTCATCAACAACAGACGACACAGCGCGACGCGGCGCTTCTCGCCGCCGGAGAGGTGCTCGATGCGCGCATCGGCCGGCGGTAGGCGCAGCGACTCCATCGCAATTTCGATGGTCGAGTCGAGGTTCCAGGCGTCGGCGGCGTCGATCTTGTCTTGCAGAGCAGCCTGCTGCGCGAGCAGGGTCTCCATTTCGTCGTCCGACATCGGCTCGGCGAACTTCATGTTCACCGCCTCGAAATCGGTCAGCAGTTTGCGCGTGTCGGCGACCGCCTGCTCGACGGCGTCCTTGACCGTCTCCATGCCGCTGAGCTGCGGCTCTTGCTCGAAGTATCCAATCTTGGTGCCGGGGCGCGGTTTGGCCTCACCGGTGAATTCGGTGTCGACACCGGCCATGATGCGCAGCAGCGAGGACTTGCCGGAACCGTTGACGCCGAGCACGCCGATCTTGGCGCCGGGAAAGAAAGCCAAGTGGATGCTTTGCAGCACCACCTTATCAGGTGGGTGCACGCGCGTGACGTCGGTCATCGTGAAGATGAAGTCGGGCATGGCGCGAACTTACGAGAGGGCCGGCACCCCGCCAAGAGGCATGTGGAATGGGACGAGGCTGTCCGCACATGTCGGCCGCGAAGCTGGACGACTGAGTGTGGTCACTGTGGCTTGTCACAGGCCTGTCGAACGCTACTGTATTCCGCCCAAGTGCCGCTCCGATCGCTACGCGCCCTGCTGATGTTCGCCCGCATCCTGATGGCCTACCTGGTCCAATGGGTGGTGTGGCGAAGTAGCGGCCAACGACTGTGGGCCGGTCGCTGGTCGCGGGTTCACGAGCGGTGCGCCGAACGCCTGAGCCACGGGTTCAGCGAGTTGGGGGGCGTCTTCATCAAGCTCGGCCAAGTCGTGAGCGTCTTGGGGACGTTTCTGCCGGAAGCCTACGTTCGCGCACTGGAGCGGCTGCAAGATGCAGTGCCGCCAAAACCGTTTGCCACCATTCGTGAACGGCTGATCGAGGCCTGGGGAACAGACTGGTCCGACCACTTTGCGAATTTCGAGGAACGAGCGATCGCGGCAGCGTCACTCGCTCAAGTCCACCGCGCACAGCGGCACGATGGAAGCCTCGTGGCGGTCAAGGTGCTGTATCCGAACATCCGGCGGTTGGTCGCTGCCGACCTTTGGGTGCTGCGGCGCGTGCTGCCGATCATCCACTGGGTCTTCGGTTTTCGACGGATGGAGTCGGTGCTCGATCAGCTGACCGAAATGCTCGACTCGGAGATGGACTACGACTGCGAGCGGCGCAACATCGCGCGGCTGCGCGAAATCCTCGAGGGTCGCCCCGACGTGATCGTGCCGCAGGTCGTCGAGGAGCTGTGCAGCAAGACAGTGCTCGTGCTGAGTTTCGAAGAGGGCGTCAAGCTCACGGACGTCGATGCACTGCGCCAGGCAAACGTCGATCCGGAGAAGGTTGCCAATACGTTGGTCGACGCATACCTGTGCATGCTGCTCGATCACCGCGTCTTCCATGCCGATCCACACCCAGGTAACTTCCTGGTCAAGAACGGTAAGTTGGTGATCTTGGACTACGGCGCCGTCGCTGAAGTGAGTGAAACCCTGGTTTCAGGCCTACGCAAAGTGATTCTCGGCGGGTTGGGTCGCAACGCCGAGCAAGTGCTGCTGGGTGT
>QJWJ01000266.1 GCA_003235365.1 Deltaproteobacteria bacterium | reverse complement strand
ACCTGACTACACCGACTACTCGTGGCGCGCCTGGAGTAGACCGTTCACCATCCCAGCGAGCGAGTTCCGGGCCGATCAAACGCCGCAGCGCGACTACGCTGAGCAGCAGTTCTACGAAGCGGTCAAACGCATCGTCGACATCACGGGGATGGAGACCAAGGTCGCGATGGTGTGGGCGGCGCGTCTCGCTCAGCGCATCGTGGAGCATTCCGCGAAAGGCGGCAAGGTTCAGTTCGTCGAGCCGGGCGGCGCCCTGAAGACGCTGAAGGTTCCGATCCCCGTCGCGCCATGGGCAGCAACGCTCGGGCTGACGCGGTCGGTCGGACTCACGGAGGACGACGTCAACGGCGCCTACCGCGCACAGGCGAAGCGCTGTCATCCGGACGCCGGCGGCACCCCGGAGCAGTTCGTCGAGTTGGGGAAAGCCCGCGACGCGGCGCTGAAGAGCATCGGGAAGCAAGGCTGAGAACTAGGAGGTTTCGTGGACGAGAGGAATAGACAGAAGCAGTGGCTCGAGCACCTCGACGCGAACGGTTTTCCGCGGGCCGAGTACTACGACAACGCGACGCCGTTCGATCGCTGGTGCGAACTGGCAACGTGGCACGAGCGACTCAGGCGGAAGTGGTATGCGAACCACAGGAGGTCCGCGTGAACCGCTACGACCGCTACCCAGGAGACTACCTTCGCGACACCGTTGCGCTCACTCTAGCTCAGGACGGGGCCTACACCAGACTGCTCGATGCGTACTACTCCAGTGAGGCTCCCATCGTTGACGAGGAGAAGTTTTTGCTCACTCGATGCCGCTCGAAGGCGGACGAGAAAATAACCCAGTGGGTTTTGGATAGGTTCTTCGAGCGCTCAGAAATCGATGGAAAAACCGTCTGGATTCACTCCAAATGTGAGCGAGAAATCGCCAAGGCTCGGAAGCGAATAGAGTCGTCGCGTACGAACGGCGTAAAAGGCGGAAGGCCTCGTAATGATTCAAAACCAGAAACCCAACGGGTTATTTCTGGGTTAACCCAGGCTGAACCTAAGCCAAACCCAGAGCAAAAGCTTCCTTCGCCTTCGCCTTCGCCTTCGGATCAACCTGATCGGTTGATCGATGCCCGTCAGCCATTTCGAATCTCGCCAGATTGGGACCCGGGACCCGACGTGCTCGCCGGAAGCGCGGTGCCGCCATGGGCTCATCCCGAATGCCTCGCCCGGTTTCGGGCCTACCACCGCAACCAGGGCACCGAGCGCACGCAGTCCAACTGGGTTCAGTCGTACGTCCGGCGCGCCATGGCCGAGTGGAACGGGAAGAACCGCCCGAAGCGCCCGGAGCTCGATGCGGAGCAGGCTGAGAATGCGGAACGTGAAAAGCGCCTAGCACACGCCCGGCAGCGCCAAGCAGAACTCGATGCCAGGGCCGAGCGTGAGGGCCAGGAGATGATCCCTTGAGCGGCAACCTGCTACCGCCCCATGACTCATTTGCCGAGCGCGCGCTATTGGCCGCGGTCCTGACGCGCCCCGAGTGTCTCTTGGACGTGCTCGACGTCACGAAGCCAGACGACCTCTACGGGCGCCCTGAGCGCGAATGCCTGCGCCTCGCCGTGGAGCTCGAGGCATCCGGCACCGAGATCGGCCTGCACACACTCATGCGCGCAGCTCGTGACCAGGGCGTCGCTGAGATCGTATCGAGCCAGTGGCTGTCCGAGATGCTCGACGAACCGATGCCACCGTCTGCGGTCGTGTGTGCCAAGAGGGTGGAGGCTCGGGCGCGGCAGCGGCGCGCGCTCAAGGTGCTTCGCGTACTGACTGCGGCAGGTGAACCGCTCGACATAGACGTGGACGCGTGGCTCGCCGAGGTCGAGCGCCAGGTCTACGAGGCGAGCGCAGAGGGTGACTCTAAGCAGATCGTGTCACTGCGAGAAACGCTCGCTGAAGTGGCAGCAACGATCGATGAGCGGCGCAAGGGAAACGTCGACTACTTGCGCACGAGCATCGCGGCGTTCAACCGAATCATTCTCGGGTGGGCGTTTGGCAAGCTGCACGTCATTGCTGGCGACCCCGGCGACGGGAAGACGTCGCTCGTGCTGCAAGAGGGGCGATTCGCTGCTGAGCAACGGTTTGGTGTAGTGTTCTTCTCGTACGAGATGACGCGCACGGAACTCGTTGAAGTGCTTATCGGGCAACTCGCGAAGTTGCCGAGCGACGTGCTGCAATCCGGACAGCTCAATGGGTCACAGTGGAAGCGGTACGCAGCCGCGCAGTCGAGACTTGAACCGCTGCCGATTGCCATCGTCGACGATGGTGGTGTGCAGCTTGCCGAGTTGCGCTCGAAGGCGCGGCGAGAATACGCGAAGCTTCAACGTGAGCACGGCGGCATGCTGCGTGGTCTAATGATCGTTGTTGACTACATCCAGCTGATGCCTGGCCCAGGTGACGACCACGAGCGAATCTCTCACAACTCTACGGGCCTCATGACGCTCGCGAAGGAACTGAATGCGATCGTTCTATGCACGAGCCAATTCAATCGCGAGAACAAGTCAGGGCAATCCGGTAAGCGCCGGCGACCAACGATGCGCGATCTGAAAGGATCCGGTTCGCTGGAGCAAGACGCGCACAAGATCGCGCTTCTCTACAACGAGCACGCACACATGAAGCGCGACGAGCAACCGCCTGATAGGATTGCAATCTGGGACAAGAACCGTGGCGGAAAAACCGGCGACGCCCACATCGAATTCGACCGACCTCGGCGTCGGTTCATCGACCAGGATCAAGCTTATTTAGATGCCCAAGCAGCCGAACACGACAGACGCTGTGGAGTGGGCGATGACATGTTTGACGAGTTTGGCGGGTAACCCGAAGCGCTGACAATAAGGAGACGAGTGAAGTGGCCACCATTACCCCAGATTGGATGCGACGCTTCGAGGATGCCATCCTCTACGAGGCGGCAACCAAGCAATCCGCCACCAAGCCTCCACCGATTCCCGGCACCTACGAGGACTACCTGAGAAAAGAGGCGAGCAACGCAAAACCCCCGCCCCGGTAACCCGAGACGGGGGCCTCCTACGGATGTCCAGTCCGCAAAGGAGGCTAGCAGATGCAAACGGGACAGACAATCAGTGGTTCGATTCTTTCGGTCAGCGCTACCCCAGCGCCGCTAGTGGTTGGGCAAGAGTTGTTGGCCTTGTGCTTCTCGAGCGCTCACCTACTCGGTGACCGCTCAGTGCAAGCCTCACTCGAGCGACGGATGCTCGAAGGCGCTGGCGCCAAAGTGCAGTGCAGGATGTGCCACGGAACAACCTGGGGAAACCAGCGCGAGCTCGACCGATGGGAGCGGGACCGGGTCGACTTCGAGTTGCTCAACCCGGATCTCGATTACTCCAAGGTGAAACCAAAGCCGTTCCCACAAGGTGACTGCGCGGCGTGCAATGGGACTGGCGAGCGCGAGTTGGCTTCCGGTGTCCCTGACACGTCGTACCTCGGCGATGGCTCCGGGCTGTCGGCGCGCCCCACCGGATCCAGCATGCACGGCGCGCTCCGCGGAGCTCCGGAGGGGACGATCCTCGACGTGGCGCAGGCGAGCCGCATCATGATGCGCGTGGAACGCCGGAGCGTCACCCATTGGAGGGCGCTGCAGGCCTACCACGGCGACGTCGGTGAGTACGCCCACGGGCAACACGGCAACCGGCTGCTTGCGGTCCTGCTGCTCGTCGACGGTGGCCACCGCGTGCTCGAAGCGGAACGCGAGCGAGTTGATCGCGCGGCAACCAAGCGGGCCGAGAAGCGCAAGCGCAAACGAGCGCGCGACTCAAGTCGTGAGGAGCCGCCGCCGTCACAAGACATCGCAGCAATCGACCTACCGCTTTCCCACATGCTTCGAGCCTGCAGCAAAGGCTGGATTCGTCAGGTTGCAAAGCTCGCACCATCCCCGCCGGCCGCCGCGGCGATGACCGCAAAGGAAGCGCTCGCTGTCCTGCACAACGTCTCGACCCGAACCGACGAGCGCCGTGCGCTGTATGCCGCCGCCAGCGTCGAAGCGTATGCCCTGCTGCTGTCCGCGTCGCGAACCTGGGAAGCGTGCCTTGGACGGAGAGCGGCCTGACGTGACGCTCGGCAAGAAGATCACCTGCCGACAGGTCGCAGACCTGATGGGGCTCGAGGGCAAACCCAAGACCCGTGTTCAGGCGGCCCGCCGCGAGCTGCGTTCGATTGGCATCGACCGCCAGAACGGACCAGGCAAGCAGGTCTACACGACCATGGCGGACCTCCAGGACAAGGCCGCTCACCTGTGGGCCGCGGCGGTAGCGAAAGGCATGTCGTGACACCAAAAATGTCGGAATCGGCGTCAATCGGCGTCAATCGGCGTCACGATCCAACACAGTTACCAGTATGGGTCTCCAAGACCTCGCCCGTCGCACAGACGGCAATCGCCTTGGTCCATTTCGATGGCCAAGTGGTTCCGGTCGCTCCTGACCGTTGCGCTCAGTTCACCTCCCCGAAGCCCGTCCCTGTGGCCATCGTGTCGCAGGGACGGGCGCCCTCCCCGTATGCCAACCCGACCACCGAAAGCCGTCGCCAACGAAGAGATGGCTGCCGCTTTGGCGTGTGCTCGTCTTCACGGCGACAAGGTCGCAAGCGAGCAATTCAACATCTCGGTTCGGTCCCTTCAGCGGAAACGCAAAGCGATTGCGGAGGGCAAAGCGCCAGAACTGGCCGCCCTTGTCGCGGAAACAACGCAAGCGACAACGAATGCGACGAGGGGGCTGTTGCAGAAGGTGTACGAGAAGAGCCTGCGGACGCTGGAGAACCGGCTGGAACAGGACGAGGCGACCGGTTCCGACGGGAAACTTCGAATTCGCGACATCGTTGGCGCGGTCCACATTCTGGGCAACCAGCTGATGGCTCGCGACTTCCTGGACGAGGACGAAGACAAGGGTGACGGGTCCACTGGACACGATCAACCAGCTGCGCCGCATGAAGCGGATGAAGGCACAGCTGCGGGCAGAGAGGGCGGCGGCAAGGTCGTCGCGTTCCAGCGCCCGTCGTGAAGACAGTGAGAACCTCGAGACCTGCGAAGCGTTCTTCCGCCATCGGCTGAACCTCGACATAACCGACGAGCAGTGGGTGCTCGTTCGGGTCCTGTTCGACCGAGTCGACCCAGCAGACCTGGACGATGCTGGACGTGCTGCTGCCCGGCGGATGTTCGGCAACATCGATCGGTTTCGCTCAGAGGCCCGCCACACGGTGGCGATGCTCAAAGGCGCACGTGTCGGCGGCACGTGGCTTTGGTCGCTGTACCTGCTGTGGCGGGGTCTAACGGCCGACCTTTCTCGGCTCGCGCCAGGCGAGGTTGGTTTCGCGCCGATCGTCTGCGAGCGCAAAGACCTCGGCCTTCAGTCGATCAATTACATTCGCGGTGGGTTGGTTCAAGCGAACCTTGACCACCTGCGCACCAACAACGCGAAGGAGTCCGTTGACCTGCTCAGGTTGGGCGGCCACCGCGTCACAATCAAAGTCTTCGCTGCCGCTCGAGGCGGCGCGGCCATCCGAGGGAAGTCCTACGTCGGTGCACTGCTCGACGAGGCGTGCTTCTTTCGCGCCCAAGACTCTGGCGTCGTCAACGACAAGGAGATCTACCGAGCGATCGCACCACGCGTGATGGCGGGCGGCACGCTCGGCCTCGTCTCCACCGCATGGGCTGAAGAGGGCCTGCTCTGGGAGCTCGTCAAGAGCAACCTGGGCCCACCATCGGGTGACTGGACGGCGAAGCACGAGACGGCGGTCGCATGCGTCACGCCGACCGAAGTGCTTCGGCACGACGAGAAGATCCTCGCGGACATCGCGATTGCTCGAGCAACCGACCCCGAGTCGGCAGCACGCGAGTTCGATTGCGTTCCGCTCGCTCAGAACACCTCGCGGTTCTTCGGTGAGCCTGAGGTTTCGGCGTCGATTGCGCTCGGCAATGGCCTGCCGGACGAAATCCTCCCACGGCCGTACGGGGTCGCAGTTGGCATCGGCGTCGACACGGGCCTGGTTCGTGACTCGAGCTCGTTGGTAGCGGTGCACGCCGAAGACGGCATGTTAACCGTCGCGCGAGCCATCGAGCGGAAGCCGGAACAAGGCAAGCCGCTGAAGCTCAGCGAGGTCTGCAAAGCCTACGAGGCCGAGATGCTTCGCCAGGGCCAGTACCAGGCTTCCGCCGACGCCCACGAGTTCGAAGCTTCACTCGAACACTTCGAGCAGTGCTCACTGGTCGCTGCGCCAACCGGGATCGACGGAAAGCAAGAAGCCTACACACTGACTCGCACGCTCATGCGTGAAGGGCGGCTTCGAATCCCCGAATGCCACACCAAGCTGATCAAGCAGCTGCGCGAAGTAGTCTGCAAACCGCTCGATGGCGGGAGGCTCAAGATTTGGAGCCCGCGCAATGCGGGTGGGCACGGCGACATCGTGAGCTCGCTGGTGAACGCTGTCTGGGAGCTGCGCGCTTCCGCCGCCGCGCCCGACTACGACCCAACCTTCGATCACGACTTGCCAAACCTGCGGATATGAATGGCACAAGCAAATCCCGGACAGCAGTCACTCGACTTCTCGGGGGCCGCGTCCAGGGAGTTCGTCTCCGAGGCATCGGCTTCGCCGAGCATCAAGGTCCTCGCTGCCCCGACATCGATAACGGAGCCGGTGACATGGACGGTCTCGTCAGTCCGTCGAGCGCTGGACGAACACGAGACTGGGACGTTTGCGACGAGCGCAACACTCGCGACCGCATTCGATCGCGATGACCGAATCGCCCCGTGTATCGGGGACCGCATCAACGCGCTGGTAGGCGCTGGCGCTGCTGAGTTTTCGCTACAGCCTTCTGAGGAGCGCCACACGGCGCGATCAAAGGCGTTCATCAAGAAGCTCGACTGGTGGCACACTACGGTAACGAACCCGTGGTTGTCGTCGGTTCTGCGCGACGGAATCAAGCTCGGGTTTCACCTCTCACGCATTCCGTGGGAACGAACCAAGCGAGCATGGATCCCGCGCAAGCCAATCCGCTGGAACCCCGAGCACGTCTGGTGGAGCGAGCACGAGGGCGTGTTCATGGCGAACACGACCACCGGACCCGTTCCCATCCTGCCGGGTGACCCCAACTGGTTCTTCTACGCACCAGGCGGTGACCAAACGTGGATGTCTGGAGCGGTTCGCGGCCTCGCGATGCCGTACATCTTCCGGCAGTTCGACTACAAGGACTGGGCCCGCTTCAACGAGCGCCACGGTCTTCCAATCATCGTCCTGAAAGAGCCGAGCGGAACTGGTGAGAAGGGCAAAAAGGGCAGCTTCTACCAGGGCGTGAAGCAGATGGGCTCGTCTGGCATCCTGCGCATCCCGCAGGGTAAGGACGAATACACGAGCTACGGCGCTGACCTGCTCGAGCCCAAAGCTCGCAGCTGGGACTCGTTCGACAAATTCGCAGACCGGCTCAACGTCGCGATTGCGATCTACACGAAGGGACAGAACCTCACCACTGAGGTTGACGCTGGCGCCTACGCCTCTACCGGTTGGCACATGCGGGTCCGCAAGGACTACGCCGAGAACGATGCCGACGCTGCTGGCGAAGCCCTGCGTTCGCAACTGCTCGTTCCCTATGGTCGTTTCAACGAGCCTTCGTGGGACGACGAGATCGCCTGCTGGCCGACGTGGGACCTCGAGATTCCCGAGGACCAGCAGCAGCTTTCCGACGGTCTGCTCAAGGCCTCCGAAGCGATCACCAACCTGCTCACAGCGCGCGTGCCGGTCGATTGGGACCAGCTGCTCCCGCGTCTCGGTATCCCGCTGCTCAAGGGGCAGAAGATGCCGGTGAGCAACCCAGACGACGGCGGCGACGGCGACGGCGACGGCGCTGATCCACAGAACGACGCAAACGCATGATCAACTTCGCAACCGGACCACGCATGAGCGAGCGACACCAAGCTCGATTCAAAGCGTGGCGCGACAGCAACCCGAAGGCGCGACCGTTTGAGGCGAAAGCTTCCAACAACGTGCTGGAGCTGAACGTGCTCGACGTCATCGGCTACGACTGGTGGACCGGTGGCGGCATCACCACGAAGATGGTCAAGCGGGCACTCGACGACGCCGGCGATGTTGGCGAGATTCGCGTGTTGCTTGACACACCGGGCGGCGATGTCTTCGACGTCTTCGACGGGGTTGGCATCTACAACGTTCTTCGTCGACACCCCGCCCGAGTCGTTACCGAGGTCGTTGGTCTGGCGGCATCAGCAGGGAGCATCATCGCTCTCGCGGGCGACGAGATCCTGATGCATGTCGGCACGGAGATGATGATCCACAAGGCCTCTGGAATGACCTGGGGCGACGACGAAGACCACGACAAGACGGCAACGGCATTGCGCTCGATCACCGGGTCACTCGTCGACATCTACGTGAACCAGACGAAGAAGGACGCAGAATCGATTGCGGCACTCGTCAAAGCCGAGACCTGGATGTCCGCGTCGGAAGCAGTGAAGGAAGGCTTCGCGACGAAGATGCTCACAGAGTCTGGCACCAAGAATTCAGGGCGCCGAACGGCCCAAGCTGGCTTGCCCAG
>QJWJ01000053.1 GCA_003235365.1 Deltaproteobacteria bacterium | reverse complement strand
TTGGGGGAGGCAGCAACGTCCGTATCGCCGGCATCGAGGGTGCCAGCGTCCGAGTTTCCTCGGTTGTGGTGAATGCCCATCGCAAGGCGCGTGCCGACTGTCGGCGAGCGCTCAGCCGGCACCCATGAAATCGTGGATGACGAACTCGTCCTTGGTTTCCAACAGCGCGCATCGCGCTGCTCGTCGAGCTCGACCGCGTTCCGAGGCGCGTCTTTGGACTCGCCGCTTCATCGCGCAACACCCGAACAGTCCGTATCGGCGGCTCGTTCGGGGGGGACCGGTATTCACCCGCGACCGAGTGGGCCTCGCTGAGGAGCCGGGTCAAGGTCGTGCATGAGGCGGTCCATTCACTGCCACCCAGCCCCTGGATTCGGGGTGCGCGACGGCCTGCGCTCGACCCATTCAGGGCACCCGGCGGTGAAACACTCGCGGTTTGGCAAGTTGGGCGAGATCGCACGATCCATTCGCCCCAAGCGTGCCGGAACTCCCAATCTGCACTTGCCGCCCCGTCACGACACGTTCCAGGCATCGGTGCGCAATCTTCGCTGCAACTGACCTACGCGAGCCATGCGAAGCCCCCATTGGAATAGCATGGACGAAACACAGCGACGGCCATGCGAAATGGAACCGCCGAGTGAACCCGTTCGTTGCGGGATCTGACTCGCTCTCGTACAAGGGAGCTCATGTCGAGACATCGCCTCCTCGTGCTCTCCGCGATCGCTGCGCTGCTGTCGAGCTGCCAACCCGATAGCGTTTCCGCACCACCCGAGCCGGTCGGAGAGCTCGCGCAGCCGTTAGCCCAGAGCATACCTCCGGGCTTTCAAGAAGAGCTGTTTCTCAGCGGGCGCACTGAACCCACGGCGATTCGATTCACCGCTGACGATCAGGTGATGGTGGCTGAGAAGGGCGGGCGGATCTACGCTTATGGATCCTATCAAGCGCCGGGTAGTGGTCAGCTGGTGATCGATCTCAATACCGCGGTTCACAACTTTTGGGACCGCGGGCTGTTGGGTATGGCCATTCACCCGCAGTTCCCCAGCCAGCCCTACGTCTACGTGCTGTACACGCTCGACTCGTTCGACGACGGGACAATCCCGCGTTGGGGGACGGGCAACTACTCGGACAACTGCCCCAGTCCCCCGGGACCAACCGACCAGGGCTGCGTCGTCTACGGTCGCCTGTCGCGCATTGCCGTCGATCCGACGACCATGGTCGGCGTCGAAGAGCCGTTGCTCACGGGCAACTGGTGCCAGCAATACCCCAGCCATTCCGTGGGGGATCTCGCATTCGGCGAAGACGGCATGTTGTACCTGACTTCCGGTGACGGCGCGGACTTCAATCGAGCAGATTGGGGGCAGTTCGGAAACCCCTGCGCGGATCCGAGCAACGAAGGTGGTGCGCTGCGCTCACAGGATATCTTGACTCCCGGCGACGCGACGGCCTTCAACGGATCGCTGCTGCGTCTCGACGTCAGTGGAGGCGGCGTGGCTGCGCCCACTGACAATCCCCTGGTTGGCAATGGCGTCGCCGACGACGACTTCATCGTTGCCAACGGTTTGCGAAACCCCTTCCGTATCACGACCCGACCGGGCACCGACGAGGTTTGGATTGCCGACGTGGGGTGGAACACCTGGGAGGAGATCAACCGGGTCGAGTCGTTCGATACCGTCAAGAACTTCGGGTGGCCCTGCTATGAAGGTTCGCCGCAACAAGGCAGCTATTCGTCACGTGCGATGTGCCAACAGTTGTATTCGTCGCCACCCGGTTGGATGGAGGTGCGCAGTCCTTACTACGCGTACCAACACAGCGCACTGGTGGTACCGGGTGACGGCTGCGGTACCGGCTCCTCTTCCGTCACCGGCGTCGCATTCAACGCCGCGTCGGTCTATCCGCCTGAGTACGACAACGCACTGTTCTTCGCCGACTCGTCGCGCCGCTGCGTTTGGACGATGTTCGCTGGCGGCTCCGGGCTTCCGGATCCGAGTCAGCGGGCGGCGTTCGTGACCAAGTCTTCTGGGCGCGTCGTGGACATCCAAATGGGGCCGGATGGTTTTCTGTACTATGTCGACTTCGACGGCGGAAACATCTACCGCATTGCGTACTATCCGGCCAACGTTCCGCCCCAGGCGCAGTTGACTGCCGCTCCCACGTCGGGGCCGGTGCCGCTGTTCGTGCAGTTCGATGCCAGTGCCTCCGTTGACTCCGAAGATGGTACGGCCCTGAGCTATGCGTGGGATCTCGACAACGACGGCCAGTTCGATGACGGCACTGGTCCGCTCGCGAGCACGACGTTCACGACTCCTGGCAATCACGTCGTGCGTGTCCAGGTGACTGACTCGGCGGACGCCACGGACATTGCCAGCGTCACCATCACTGGTGACAACTCACCGCCGGTTCCCGTGATCCTCACGCCGGATCCGGGGTACGAGTGGAGCGTAGGGGACGCGATCGCGTTCTCTGGAGAAGCGACCGACGCCGAAACGGGTCCCGTGCCCGCTTCGCAACTGAACTGGCAGGTGATTCTCCATCACTGCTACGACTTGGACGATTGCCACGAGCATTCGATCACCGCCTACCCCGGGGTCGCTTCAGGGGTGTTTGACGCGGTCGACCACGAGTACCCGTCATACCTCGAGTTCAGACTGACGGCTTCGGACGCCGTGGCTGAGGATTGGGCGCTGCCCGCGTGGAACAAGCGTTTGCCTTTGACGGTCACCGGAAGCTACCCCGGTGGCACGCTGAGCGACGTGCCGGTCCGTGTGCATCTGGACCCGACGCGGATCAACTACGCATCGGTTGCCCCAGGTGGAGCTGACCTCCGCGTGGTGACGGCATCGGGCGAACTGTTGGACTTCGAAATCGACAACTGGAACCCAGGTGGAACTTCCGACCTGTGGGTGAAGTTGCCGACGTTGGCTTCGGCATCGGGCGCGCAACTCTACGTCTACTACGACAATCCCGCGGCGTCAGCGGACACCTCCGCGCCCAACACCTGGTCCAATGGCTACGTCGGGGTGTGGCACATGAGCGCCGGCCTGGCCGACTCCACTGACGGAACGAGCAACGGCACGGCGCAAGGAGCGACGCCGAGCGTCGGCACGGTGGGCTCGGCTTTCACCTTCAACGGCACGAGCGACTACATCGACGTCGGCAATGCCAGCGAGCTCGACGTGACCGGCGACCTGTCCATCGAGGCGTGGTTTCGCTCCGGCAACGGGAGCCGTGACAACTATGATCGCTTGCTGTCCAAGAAGGACGCTTGGGACGCCGCGGGCGGCTTCAACCTCGAGGTTCAGCCGGCGCTCGGCTACTTGGGTGCGTTGGGCGGCGGTGGCGACTACCTGCGCGCCACGGGCGTCTCCTATGGCACGAGTTGGCATCACGTCGGCAGTACGATCAACGGTACCTCGGGTAGCTTGTTCGTCGATGGCGTCAACGTGACGACCGACGGAGCGGTGGGCGCTGTCGTGTCGTCCACTTTGTCCTTGAACATTGGACGTCGCGCTGGCGGCGGAGACTACTTCTTGGGTGACATCGACGAGATCCGCCTGTCGAACGTGTCGCGCCCCGCGGCGTGGTTTGCAGCACAGGATGCTTCGCTGCGCGACGCACTGTTCAGCTACGGCACGACGGAGCAACCGACGGTACTCAGCGCGACGACCAACCTGATCTTGATGCCGAAGACCGTGGACGTCGAGGTGGAGTCGGTTCCGCCCGGCCTGACTCTGAGCGTCGGGGCGGAGCTCGAGGTGACGCCCACGACGAAAACGGCGATCAACAACGGCGGTCTTTCGATCAGTGCTCCGCTGACTCAGATGCTCGGCGGCCAGCAGTACACCTTCAGCAATTGGTCGGATGGCGGCGACGCCGATCACTCCATCGTCGTAGCCGAAGGCATGGCTCCGCTCGTTGCGACCTACGTCCCGTCCGGGACCTCCACCTGTGGAGACGGGACGTGCGACGCGTCGGAGACGTGCAGCACGTGCAGTGAGGACTGCGGAGTGTGCCCGCCGGTGTGCGGAGACGGAACGTGCGACGCGTCGGAGACGTGCGGCACGTGCAGCGCAGATTGCGGTGCGTGTCCGTTGCCGAGTGCGGCGTGGCTCGAGGCGGAGAGTGGTGCGTTCAGCGGAAGCCCGACGTTCCAGATCGTCGCCGATGGCAGCGTCTCTGGCGGTCAATACATCCAGCCTACGTCGAACGATCTGTCTTCGCCGGGACCCAACCGCGCCACCTACACGGTGACGGTCGCGGCCGGGTCGTACGCACTGTGGGGTCGGGTTCGCGCGCCCACCGCGGACGATGATTCGTTCTGGGTGAGCGTCGATGGTGGTTCGTTCGTACGCTGGAACGACATCCCGCACGCGACCACCTACGTTTGGGATCGCGTGAGAAACAGTGATGCGGGGAGCGCCGCGGTGACATATTCGTTGTCCGCGGGCACGCACACCATCGTGGTCGCCAACCGCGAAGACGGCGTCAGGCTCGACAAGTTGTACCTCACGTCACTCGGCGACACTCCGTCGGGTCTGGGCGGCTCACCGGGGACTTGCGACGATGGTATCCAGAACCAGACCGAGACGGGCATCGACTGCGGCGGACCCTGTCCTGCCTGCCCCGTGGTTTGTGGGGACGGAAGCTGCGACGCGAGTGAAACCTGCGACTCTTGTGCACTGGATTGTGGCGAGTGTCCGACGTGTGGCGACGGCATCCAAAACGGGGACGAAACGGGCATCGACTGCGGTGGTAGCGTCTGCCCGGCCTGCTCGGCCCTGTGGATCCAAGCGGAGTCGGGAGCGCTCAGCGGTAATCCGACGTTCCAGGTGCTTGCCGATAGCGCGGCTTCCGGAACCGTGATCACTCCGACGTCGAACGACTTGTCATCACCGGGGCCCAACCGCTCCAGTTACTCGTTTACCGTTTCGGGTGGGACGTATGTGTTGTGGGGAAGGGTTCGCGCGCCTTCCGCCGACGATGACTCGTTCTGGGTGAGCATGGATGGCGGGGCCTTCGTTCGCTGGAACGACATTGCCCATTCGACCGGTTATCTCTGGGATCCCGTGCGCAACAGCGATGCGGGGGGAGGTGTCGTGTCCTACACGTTGTCACCCGGTACGCACACCGTGGTCATCGCCAATCGGGAAGACGGTGTGAGGCTCGACAAGTTGTACCTCACGCCGAACGGCGACACTCCGAGCGGCGTTGGTCAGTGATCGAGCGGGTACGAGCGAGCGCTCCAAGGTTCACGGAGCGCTCGCGCCAGCTTCGCTGAGGACTTCCCAGGCCGTCGGCCGTTTCGGGAGTGGTCTACGGGTTGTTCAGGGTGCACGAGTTAGAGCAGGCATCCGTGTCGACGTTGTTGCCGTCGTCACACTCCTCAGTCCCATTGGCGACCCCGTCGCCGCAGGTCGGTGGCTGGCAGATGTTCAAGCACTCGTCGAAATCGCTGGTGTTTCCGTCGTCGCAGCTCTCGGCGCCCTCGACGATGCCGTTGCCGCACGTGCCGCCGGGGCCCAGACACTCGTTGCCGCAGATGTCGATGTCGATGTCGTTCCCGTCATCACACAGTTCATCCTCTTGGAGGATTCCGTCGCCACAAGCGGGTAGCGTGCAGGCATTGGTGCACTCGTCGTTGGTGATCTGGTTGCCATCGTCGCATTCCTCGTTGCAGTCTTTGATGCCGTTGCCGCAATACGTTCTGACGCACGTTGCGGTGCAGCAGTCGCCGTCATTGGTGTTCGCGTCGTCGCAGACTTCGTTGTTCGACGCCTGCACGAAACCGTCGCCACAGGCTGCGAGCTTGCACCGGGTCGTGCACTCGTCGATGTTCGAGACGTTTGCGTCGTCGCATTCTTCGCCCGCCTGAATGATGCCATCGCCGCACACGGCGACCGTGCAGGCGTTGGTGCACTCGTCGGTGTTCGAGGCGTTTGCGTCGTCGCATTCTTCGCCCTTCTGGAGGATGCCATCGCCGCAGGTCGGTAGCCTACATTCGTTGGTGCAGCCATCGTCGTTGACGGCATTGCCATCGTCGCAGGTCTCACCGCGTTGCTTGAAGCCGTCGCCGCATCTCGCCTTCGTGCAATCGTTGGTGCACGAATCGGTGTTGAGCGTGTTGCCGTCGTCGCACTCTTCTTGGCCCTCCCACGTCGAACCGTCGCCGCAGGTGGAGATGACGCAGATGTTCAAACAGGTATCGTCGTCGTTGCTGTTTGCGTCGTCGCACTCTTCGCCCTCTTGGACGATCCCGTCGCCACACCGAGGCCTCGCGCACTCGTTCGTGCAGTCGTCCTCGTCGATGCTGTTGCCGTCATCGCACTGCTCGTCGCGTTGCTTGAAGCCGTCACCACACACGGCGACGGTGCACTCGTTCGTGCAGTCGTCGCCGTTGATTCGGTTTGCGTCGTCGCATTCTTCCTGGCCTTCTCGCGTCAACCCGTCTCCGCAGAAGGCCAGTAAACACGAGCCCGTGCAGTCGTCCGTGTCGACGTCGTTGCCGTCGTCGCATTGCTCACGCCCCTCGACGATGGCGTTGCCACATTGCGGGTTGGTGCAACGGTTGGTGCAATCGTCCGTGTCGACATCGTTGCCGTCATCACACCCCTCATCCCGCTGCCGGATGCCATCGCCGCAGCGTGCCTTCTTACAGCTGTTGGTGCAGCCGTCGTCATGGATGCTGTTGCCGTCGTCACACTCTTCGCCGTCTTGAGCAACACCGTCTCCGCAAGTCGATGCCTCGCCGTTCCCGTCGTTCAGCGGACTGTCAGGGCTACTGCACGCCGCTGCCACGTGTGTCAGCAGCGCGAGTGCGCACCAGTGTCGGTTGGGCCGGTTGGAGCCATGCATGTTGCTTCTCCCGCGTCGTACGTTCCCTCTGCGCGTTCTCGGCGCTCTGGGCAAGCCGTCAGTGAAAGTGTTGGCTTTTGCCCTGATTCTGGACGGTACTGGCGTCCCGGTCAAAGGTGCGCTCGTCATGCGGGAGATGACAGGGATGTTGTTGCGCGCGCTTCACCGTGTCCGCCTCTCGGTTGTCGTCGATTCGTGCGCCTCGTGCCGAGCAGGTGACTCAGAGCATTTGAGGCGCTGGAGCGAGCGGCATGCTGGCCCATGAAATGGTGGGTGTCAGTTGATTGGTCAGCGTCCTGGCGTCGCTGCGCGGTGCGGGAGATCGTCGGCGGCGCTGCGCTGTTTGCTGGACGCGGACATGCTCCTGCACCAGAAGCACGTCCGAACGGCAATACGTGGGCCCTGGTGAACGCGGACATTGCGCCTCCCGCTCGTCGTTGCCGAGTTTCGACACGATCTGGAAGTGCCCGGCTCCAGCACACGAACCCGTCGCGGCCGCGCCAAACAGAGCGAAGGGCAACAGTGGCATGGGAGCAGCGTCAGGGCAGACTCCCATTCGCACCGAGTGTGGCTTGTCGTCGATGACCGATCGCGCGTCGGTACTCGCCATCCAGAAGGGGCGTCGTGCCTCCCGCTGAATCGACTCCCGCGCGGTCAACTCATGTGGTGACCGTTGCGAGTTTCCCGTTGACGGGGATTCTGGATACCGTTCACTATGAGCCAGTATGCTCCGGCGACCCGTGACTGTGGGAGTCAGTGCGCTCCTGCTGTTGGCATCACCTGTGGGGGCACAGACACCGCCCGCGGGTCACTGGGGCGCGCTCATGTACCCCGATACTGAACCGACTCAACGTTTGGGGTTTGGTATCTTGGCATTCACCCAGTTCGGAAAGGACACCAATCCAGACGGCACACCTGTGCTTCGGGACCCGTGCCTAGCGGCGCGGGACGGTGACTTGAGCGTTCACTGTGGTGATCCTGACCCGTACAACGACATCGATGAGACGATCGGTCTCAACATTGCGAGTTACTCGTCGACGAGACCCCTGCTGCGCTTCAAGAGCAACGGCAGCAACTTGTTGTATACGCATCTGCTCACCGTGGGTTGGGTCAACGACTTCATCACCGAGACGTACCAGAATCGCGCGATCCACGCGGTGGCGGACCTACAGGAGATCCCGCGGGGCGAGAAGGCTTGCACCGACGACTTCGAGTGGGGTAGCCCCAGCTGCTACGTGCTGGGTTATTCCGGGGCACTGAACTATCATTTCCAGTCGTTCGACTCTCACCGCGATGGTCGGGTTGTTCGGCCGACTCCCCTTTTCGTGGGTGCCGGCTTCGCCGTGTCGACAGTTTACAACGAGGCGTACGCGCAGATGGGGGTGCGCCGTTTCGATCTGAGTAGCCCCCTGTGGCCGGACGCGGCGCGCGTGGTCTACTTGAGCGTTTCCGCCATGACGCGGCTCGGGGCCGCCTATCGGGGGCTCGTGTTCGATCATGTTGCCAGTCACTATGCGTCGGCTCAAGCCGGCATTGGCTTGCACTTTGCTCGCTACCATTGGCCGGTGCATCTCGAGCTGGGGGTGTCCGGGAGCAGTGGATTGTTTCAGGCGAGTCGTCGTCCAAAGGTCGGCGACGTGGAAGACGAACGACCCCAGCCGTCTACGGCCTTGGAAGAGCAGTTTTGGGATCTGCGTCTGGAGATCGGTGCGTTCACCTTCGAGACGTTCAATGACCAACTTGGCGGTAAGGACAAGGGTCCCAGCTACGGCGCCATGATCTCCTACACCATTGTGCCCGATCAGAACCGCATGTCGCCGCTCGCGGAATTCAGGGACGCTTGGGAGTTTCTGAAATGACCAACGGAGCCGGCGCGTTGCTTTCGCTACGAACTGCCTTGGTTGGTTCGACTTTGCTGCTCGCCGGATGCGTCCGTCACGTGTCCATAGAACAGCCCTCGGCGCATCTCGACGACCAGGTGCAGTTCTTCGAGAAGAGTGCTTTGCCCTCCGTATCGGATGACGGCAAGTGCATGGCAATTCCGCTCCGGTTGTTGATCCAAGTGAGCGAAGAGGATCCGCTCGATCCGGTGTCGCTCTCGTACAAGGTCGACGCCAGGAAACTCGACGGGAGAAGTGGGCCCGCCTTGCGGTACGAGTTGTTCGCTCAGGCAGCGGTGGACGACGTCAACGATGCTTGCGAGCGTTTCTCGGAGGCGTCGGGGGAGGAAGTCGTGCGTACCGACATCGTGGTTACCGACGCAGAGCGAGCGGCGGGTGCAGCGGAACGCGCGTTGACGCTGGTTGTTTCGGTGCCGGCCGCCAGTGTTGACTCGTCAGCGTATCTTCCTGGCCTTTCCCGCGGAGACACCCTGGAACTCGAGCTGCGCGTCGCACCTGTCGGTTCGGCGACGAAGGCGTCGTTGCGTTTCGATTCGTCGCCAGGTTCAATCACCTCATTCCTCGTGGGGGCGGGTTTGGTGTTCGGCTTCACCGTTCTCGTCTTGTGAGCAGCAGTCTGGCGGGATGCCAAATTTGGCGCAGGCAATCCCCCATACGCTTCACCCGTATGGGGGACGGCCCGTCGTCTCTGCACCGTCAGTGCTCGTTACAGGGTCATACCCGACGGTGTTCATCCCCCGACACCGACCAGGGATCCATGTGGTCAGTCCTTACACGCAGCGTAGATGTCCCCGCGTGAGTTACTCGCGCCAAGGTACTTGCTGATGTGGTCAGTGTGTGAGCCGAAGCTGTAGGCATCCTGCTCGAACGACATGTTGTCATAGTTGTAGTTTGATTCGACGTACTGATCGGCGTACTCGTAGGCGAACCCCTTGATCCCCAACTTGTCGTATTGGCACACGTGAACCATCTCATGCTTCAACGTGTCGAGATCGCGGTTCCCTTGCTTCACCACGATCAAGTCGTTGCCGTAGGTGGTGGCGCCGGCCTTGTAGTTGCCAAACCCCGTTCTGTTCTTCTTCATCACGATCCGCACTTTGTCCACCAAGCGTTCTGGGAAGAACTGCTTCAGGAACGTCTTTTCGGTATCCGTGAGCGGTTTGCCGTAGGCCATGTTGACGTTGTGATGGTCGCGGATGTACCTGAAGAAGATCCGACGATAGTTCCCGCGCTGAAGGTGGCCCGCGCCGCGGCCATAGGACTTCTTCGCGATGATCTTGCCTGGCTTGCGGCAAGTTGCGCCGTCGGTCTTGTAGCCTGAGGGGCAGTTCTTCCAACACACGGGGCCAGTGCCCTTGTAGCCGGTTGGGCACTGCGGATAGCACAGGGCGCCGTCTTTCTCCCAGCCGCTCGCACAGCCGTGCAACGGTTTGCCTGCGCCTCGGCCGTAGGACTTCTTCGCGCTGATTTGTACGGGTTTGCGACAGGTCGCGCCGTCGTTCTTGTAGCCCGCTGGGCAAGTCTGCCAGCACACTGGGCCGCGTCCGTTGTAGCCGGCGCGACACTTCGGGTACCAAAGCCCCGCATCCTTCTCGCAGTCTCCGCTACACTTCTTCCTGATGACCTTCCCGCGGCCGCGGCCGTAGGATTTCTTTCCGAAGATGTCCCCTTTGACCCGGCAGGTGGCGCCATCGTTGACGGACCCCGCGGGGCACTGCTGCCAGCACACTGGTCCTACGCCGTTGTAGCCCGCGTTACACTTCTTGTAGCACAACGCGCCGTCCTTCTCTTCGTCGCTGCTACAACCCATCGGCTTGCCCGCGCCGCGCCCCTTTGAGGCACGCGAGATGATGTCCACGGGTTTACGGCAAGTTGCGCCGTCGTTCTTGTATCCGGTCGGGCACTTCTGCCAGCACACTGGACCCCGTCCCACATAGCCGTCTCGGCATTTCTTGTAACACAGCGCTCCACTCTTCTCTCCCCCTGAGAAGCACTTGGTGTCCATCCTGCCTTTGCCGTCGTCCGTGACTTCGAAGTAGTCGACGCCGGGTGCCTTTGCGCCGGAACCGGCGCGGTCACTGAGGCGGCACTTGCCGCTGGCGGCGTCGAAGTCCAACGCTTTGCACACGAAGCTGTCTTCTTCCAGGCACGCGGCCAGGCATTGAAACACCTCGTCCTTGCGAACCGTCTTCTTTGCAGAGCCGCTCAGGCTCGTGTCGGCGGACGTATCGAAACTCGGCGCTGCACTGGCGGTTGCCGGCAACAGGCACGCCACGAATAGAAGCGGCGCGCTGAGGCCTGCCCGCAGCCATCGCTGCCAATGAATCATCATGCGCATCATCGTCGTTGTCATCGCTAGCTCCGTGGTACCGACGGTTGCCCGCCATCAGGGCCAGCCGTCACTCGGTACCTCCTCGTTGGTTGAGAGTTCGGCTCTGACTAGTGCAACGGCCGTGCCGCCGTGTCGGAGCGGCGGTCGGCGCCCATCTTCCGGTGGAAGACGACGCGTTCTGGCGTGGCGCGAGCGCGCTGGGTGGTTTCTTCGACGCAATTGGGTAACTCAGAACCCAACGTCGCGACGCGCCCGTCGACGGATCTGGGGATCCTCCCAGGCTTCTTCAGTCGAGCTCGGGCTCCAACCCCCAACGTAGCGCATCGAGCACGACCGTCGTCCACGACGCCCACTTATGACCTCCCCGGAACAGCACTGCCTCGTGAGCGATGCCGTGCTCGGTCAGGTGCTGGTGGAGTCGCTCGTTGCCTGCCCGCAGATTGGGCAGGTCCTGATCACCCCAGGCCAGTAGAAGACGAGACCCATGCAAGTCGGCGTTGGAATGCCATTGCAGGTGCAGATCGCGCGTTGCGATCTTCGACGGATCGTAGGGACCCCAGATGTCTTCGATCGGCAACAGCAAGTTCCACAACCAGCTGTCGTAGAAGGGTTTCACTGACTCGGCCGTGTAGATGGGAGCGCTCAGAGCTGCGACGCTCGAGAACGCGCCGGGTTCACGGAGTGCCATCATCAGAGCTCCATACCCGCCCATGCTGATGCCGATGACGTGGCAGTCGCTGGGGCAGGGGAGCGTGTGATACCGCCGCTGCACTGCAGGGACGAGCTCTCGCATCACCCAATCTCGGTAGGGACGCTCACCGGATGCCCAGTTTTCCCAGAACCCGCGGTCGCCTCGAGGCGCGACGATGATCGCGCGCGGCGCGCCGGGGCGGTCCAACAAGTTCCCGATTCCGGCCTGGTCGAGCGCGTTCGGCCCATCGCCAGCGCCGTGAAGGAAGACGATCAACGGGAGACGCTCACCCGCAGACCAAGCGCCTGGCAGGTAAACAGCATAGTCCATGTTTCTGCCCATGCGTTGGCTGGCGAGTTGGGCATACTCGAACCTGGGTGGCCGCGGGGTGCACGCCAGCAAGCACAATGCGAGGGCGCCGGTCGCCCCGAGCCAACGAGTTGGGCGGCGCGAGATCTGCGAGTTGGCGCGTCGTGCTTGGGGACTGTACCGCATCGGGGTGGATGATCGGGCGAGCGAGAACGGTCAGCGCGACCGTATACTCGTCGTATACGGTTTCCCGCCGGCTTTGGTGACTCGCACCGGGCGTTTTGGCCCGATCTGCTACCCTGTGGCCAATGCTGTTCCAGAGCCTCACCCGCGCCGTTTCACTGCTGTTGTTGGTGCAGCTGGCCGCTTGCGGCAGCGACGCGGGGACGTCCGGCGTCGCGGCTGAAGACGACGACGGGGCCGACCCCCGAGGAGCGGAGTCTACGGCGGATGCCGGCGGTGCCGCTCCGAGCGGGACGAGCGATGGCCCCATACCGGGCCCGACATCCACGTCGGTCGAGCCAGGACCTGAGCGTCCCCAAGACGACTTCGTCGTCGAAGAGGACGAAGTGCTCGTCGAAGAGGGGGAGCCCGTTGCGTGTGAACGGGAGATCGAATTCGAAGCAGTGGTGCTCAGTGACCCCGAACCATTCGACGTGATCATCGTCGCTGATCATTCCCAAAGTCTCGGTTGGTCCAAGGACGACCTGTCTTCGGGGCTTTCGCAGCTGCTTGCCAACATCGGCGGGCGCAACGCGCGCTTCTTCGTGCTGACCCCCACGCAATACGGTGCGAGTAGCAGTGCCAGCAACCGCTTCGGCAGGGACGACTTGGTGCCGTGGCGAGATCCGGTAACCGGCACCCCTTACGAGAACGAGGTGACGCGTTACACCGAGACATGTACCGATGGCGCCGAACAGATCATCGACTGCCCCGAGGACCCGAGCGCCCTGGAGCAAGACATCACCATCGAGGGTAGGTTCGAGTTCGTGATGCCTGAGCCCGTGGCGAGCATCACGCAAGACATGACCGACGAGCAGATTCAAGCGCAACAGGAAGCAATCAAGGAAGCGATCCTGAAGCTGGAAGGCAGCGGTTCGTCGTACGAGCAGCCACTGTGCACGTTGGGGCGCTACGTGTCTCAAGCGCCGGAGCTTCTGCCTCGACGCGCCGTGTTCGTCGTGCTGTCCGACGAGGACGACCAGACCGACCCTTCCGAGTGCCTGGCGGGGGTTCGCTACACTCGTTACCGAAAGCCGGCGCAAGTGTCCGATTGTAGCGGAGGCTGCGACTACGCTCAGTACTGGGCCTTCGCACCTGCGTCGCGCTATTGGATCAGCTATCGGTGTGTCCCTACCGACGATCTCGGAACACCGTTTCCGGATCAGGCAAAAGAGGGAGCCTTCACGTACACGACGGTCGACGGCGGGTGCAAGGCGCCGATGGGCGAGTGCACGGAGCGCGACCTCGACAGTGTGCAAAGGTACTGCTCACCAGGATCCATCATCGAAGATTGCTCGAGCACGTGCGGAAACGATGCCGACGACCGCGTGGCGTGCAGTATCGACTTGGAGGACTCCTCCATCGATGCTTGCGTCGAGCCGTTCGAGTTTGGTGGCGCTACGTACGAGAACATGGCGGAGTACTGTCAGCATCGTTACGACACCGAGGGCTGGGGTGACTGTGATCGGCGACTGTATTCGTCGTCTGTCGGGACTGGTAGCTGGGCTGGAGGGTTGTCGCCGCTGCGTCTCGTGCCCGGCGCCCTCGAAACCTCGCATTTGGCCGATTACTTCCTCCGGCAGGCTGATACGGCGTTTGGGGCGGACAACTACTTTGTCGAGTTGATCGCGCTACAGCCCCAATTCGAGTGTGTGCCGCAGAGCGGTCAGTCATATGCCACTAGCCTGCTGAGCATCGCGAGCAGCGATGCCGACGTCTTTCCGATTTGCGAGTCGTACGCACCTGCGTTGGATCGGATCAGCGGGTTTGCCCAAGAGTCGCTGCAGGTGCAGTACACGTTCTCGTTGTCTGAACGAGAAACACTCGAAGCGATCGTCGTCACAGATCTGTCGGGGCAGGAGCGACGTCTCTCTCCGAGCCAGTACCAGTACGACTTCTTCTCTTCGCAGCTGACATTGGATCGAGCCGCGATCACGGCGCGAGACCGCAAGTTGACGGTCGAAGTCGCGATCCATTGCATGAGAGTGGTCCGTTGAGGACGCAGTTCATTCTCGCGCATTCGTCATCGTTGTGAGCAACGCAGGCCAGTTGGCCCAGCGGTCAGGCGATGTCGTCGTCAGTGTGAACGATTCGGGCGCAGGTGGGCACACAGCGGCGAGGTGCAACCATGACGTACTTGCGATCGGTTTCTTGGAACTTGTTTTTTGTCCTACTTACGGGGATTTGTGGCTGTGGGTTGGCGGTGGAAGGCAATGGCAAGCGGGTCACCGAGAAGCGGAGCGCCGAGGATTTCAGCGCCGTCGATGGCAACGGCCCACTCGATGTGGAGATCAGACCCGGCGAAGACTTCGATGTCGAGCTTCGTCTCGACTCCAACCTACTCGAGTTCGTTGAGACGAGGGTGCACGGGAAGCGTCTCGAAATCACGACAGACGACGTCAACATCGATACCGACCTGCCCGGGCCGCACGTGATCGTCGAGCTGCCGGTGCTCGAACATGCTGAGCTTTCCGGATCCGGAACGGTACGAGTGCGAGATTTCGACCACCAAAAGGCCGTCACGCTCGAGCTCTCGGGCTCCGGGCAGGTCATCTACGACGGAACATCGCCCGAGCTGACGATTTCGCTCTCCGGTTCCGGCAACGTGGACGCCGCGGGAGCAGCTGATTGGGGTGACTTCGTGCTGTCGGGGTCGGGTGAGATCGACGCGAGCGACTTGGACGTTGCTGAGGCGCGCCTTCGTCTATTCGGATCGGGGGAGATCGATGCCAGCGTGTTCGAGCGAGTCGACATCGAGCTCGACGGGTCTGGCGGCATCGACGTGAATGGCAACCCCGCGGTCCGTAACGTTTCGCAAAGCGGTAGCGGAGACGTGACGGTACGTTGAGCTCGCCGCGTCCAAGCCTCCGCGGTGGTTCGGCTCTGCTGGCGCTCCGACACGGAACGGTCGACTCGCCCTTTCCGGCGGGCTCCTCGGTCGAACGCGTCGACAGTTCGTCAAATGGCGGCGCGGGCATCGACGCACCGACCGCGCCCCAAACGAGAGTTCGCGCAACGTCAGTGCTCCAGCGTTCACCTGTTGCGGAAATCATCGTGCAGCATGCTCTGTGTGGGGCTGTGTGCACAGGGCGCGCAGCAGTTGGTACACTGCTCATCGGATTGGTCGATTTTCTCCCAGCCCGACCTCCAGTGCGAGTCTACACTCCTCTTCGTGCGCTCGGGTGTCGAACCGAGTTGCCCGCCGCCGACGATCAATGACGACCAATCAGTTCGAGCTCGAATCCACAATCTTCAACGTCCAAGGGGCGCTCGACCCGGACTTTCTCGCGATTGGCCTCGGAGGCACGAGCATGATGGCGATGCTCTGGTCTGTCGCCATGGGACGCCGAGTCGTGGGTGTCGAAATGCGCGGAGATCCGTTCCTTGGCGTACATTGGAACGTGCGTGAGGACTTCTATCATCAGCTCGGCCTGATCGATCAGATGATGCTCGACCGCTACGGCAAAGCAGGCGTTCCACAGCGCAGTGATGGCCGCACCTTCAGCCTGGCCGAGTGCTTCTACAGCACAGAGACCAAGGCCGGCGACATCGTGCCAGACAACGTCATCGACGGCTTCGACGACGAACAACACATCGCTGGTACGATTCATCACGTCGAGTTCATCGACGATCGGTGGAAGGATGGCGTCCCTGGTCGGATCTTGACGTTGCTCAGAGCGCCGGAGCCGCCGAGTGTTCCCGATCCAGCGAAGATTCGCACCAACGTCGTCGAGGTGCTCGACGGACCGTCCACATTTCAGGCAAGCGCCGCGTCGATCTTGATCTTGCTTCGCCGTTATCTGGAAGCGATCGAGCGTATGGACGTCGAGAGCGGGCTCGAGCACCCGCGTGTGCGAATGTTCACCCGACACCGAGTCGTGCCCAGCGACGACGACGGGTTCGTCCGAGACGCCGACGGACGGCTGCAGATCCGCATCGAAGCGCTCCAGGAGTTCGACCACAAGGGGAAGTTCGTGCGCGTTCGGCGACCCGGCAGCCAAGTCATCGACCTCGGCGTCCCGGAACTGTTCATGATCGCTGAGGGCGTGCGCAGTAGCGATGCCGCACGTTTGGGGTTCGAACAGAAGCCAGTGACCGTCGATCATGGTGATGGTCGTGGCGCTGTCGTGGCTCAGGCCGACTTCCTGGCTGGTCTGATCGAAGTGCTGGTTGATGGTCGACTGCGCCGCCGCATCTCGTCGTCGTTCGACGAGGAGGGTCGCGAGTATTGGATTCGGCAGATCGCCGTAGGTCACGAGAACGACCCGGAGGTAGGCTGGGTTCTCGTGCAGGTTCCCGATCACCTCACCTTCGATCCAGTGAAAGCGGGCCTCGTCGGCGAACAAACCGATCCGGAGTCGCCCGAGTACTTCGCCGCGTACCAAGTGCTGGTTCACGACTACTACCTGGAGCAGTGTTCGGAAGTGCTGGAGATCCCAAAGCGGGAGCTCAAGCGCTACCAGATGGTGTACGGGCCGAAGCTCTTCAGTTTGATCGAACAGGTCGGGGACGATGCCCGCGTGGCACCCAATGGGGTGGTCGCCGGCGACTCGTTCGGCAACGGTCACTTTCTGACGAGCGGTGGTGCGATGACGGGCATGGTCGCGCATTCGGCCCGCGTCCTCCAGTACTGGCGCGAGCGAGATGCCGGAGTGAGTGCCGAACAGGCGATCGTGGCGCTTGCCGATGGCATCAAAGCTGATACTCACGGCTGGTTGGAAGTGAGCGCCAAAGAGTACAGCCAGGCACTCCCCATCAATTTCGGCGCGGAACGAACCCGCGACTTGGCTCGCCTCGGCGGCATCGACGAGGGGGCTCGCGCCCATGCCGTCGACGCGTCACGACGGACTCGACATGCATTGCTCCCACTCGATCCATCGGATTGGCGGCGCCTGTTCTTGCGCAACGGCAAGGTTCGCTCGGCTCCGTTGCCCGATTTGCACCCCATGCACCCCGCGTTGCGCGTTCATTCCGCGTCGAAGCCCGGCGAGAAGGTTGCGATTGCCTTCGTTGCGCGTTCATTCGACAAGGACGCGCTGGAGGCGATCCGTGCTTTGCTGCGACAGCCAGGTGTGCGCTTGGGTGTGATTCACGAGGCTGGCGCGACGGGATTGCCCGAGAAAGAACGCGTTCGCCTGGCCGGGTGCGTCGCGGTTGCCGACTGCAACGACGCCCTGCAGATTTGCCGCGCGGTCAACGAGTTGAGCGGACCATTGGGACGTCCCGACCGGCTGTTGTCGACGCGAGACGACTTGCAGGTGCCACTCGGCCAAGCGCGTGAAGCGCTGGCACTTCCCGGTCCGACAGCGGACGCTGCGCGAAACTTCGACGTCCCATCGCGGACTCGAGAACTGCTGACACGAGCGGGCCTACCAGTGTTGGGTGAGGGGGAGGCAGTGACAAACCCCCATTCGCTCGAGGTCATGAGTTTGCACGGGGTGCCGGCGTGGTTCAGCGCGACGCGGACCACGCTTCGCAATGAAGCAAGCTCCGATGGCCGCCCGCTCGTCGATCGCATCGTACTTCCTCGCGAGCTCGATGACCCGGCCGATCTCGTCGTGCGGCGAATGGCCTTCGCGGCGCTGAAATCCCTGGGCATGGACTCTGGCTTGTCCCACATTCGCTGGTATCGGCGTGCCGACGGTACCACGGCTTTCGCCAAGGTTTCGGCGACGCCGCCAACTCACCCGATCCTCGCATTGATGGGGCATGCTCATGGCGCAGACATGGTTCAGGTCTGGGCCAAGTCCGCCGTACGTGGCCTGTTCACGCCGATCCCTCGCCAGCACGCCGCAGGACTGGTGTATCTCCACGGGGTGGGTGAAGGCGAACGAGTGACGTCTGTGGATGGTTGGGAAACCGTTCAGCGAGAGCTCGGCGAATCGATTGCCGCGTCTCGATTGCCGGACATCGGCAGCGCTTGTCGGCGCGGAGCAACTGGCGAAGGGTTCGTAGTCATCAAACACGCCCAGACGAAACACGTCGAACAAGCTCTTGACCTCATCACTCAGGTCATGAAGGTCAGTTGCAGCTGACGCGGTTCTCGGAGCCCCCACTCGATTCTCGAAGGATTCACCATGGACGAAGCGATCACTCTCGACAAGATCATTGCGGCATTGGCGGATAGTCCGCTGTTCACGTCTCTCGATGCGGCTGAGCTGGCGGAGATCGGAGGTATCACCGAAGTTGCTCGACTCAACAGCGGGCAGTACGTGTACCGTCAGGGCGAAGCTGCCGACGCCTGGTATGTCGTGTTCGAGGGGCGAGCAGAAGTCGATCAGCGTGCGGCCACTGGAGCGACGCGCACCATCGCTACCCTCGAAAAGGGATCGCTATTCGGCGAGATTGCCGTCTTGGACGGATCGCCCCGTCCTGCGACGGTACTTGCGATCGAACCAATGTCGGTGTTCCGCTTTCGCCGCGACGCGTTCGATGCATTGCTCCAAGAGGGAAGTCTCGCTGCATACAAACTGGTGGCGGCCATGGCGCGTTTGCTGTCCGAACGCCACCGACAATTGACCAATCAGATTGTCGAGCTGCTCGGTGACGACAACCCGGTTGCGCTGTCGGTCAGATACGAAGCGGGTGGAGTGCCCGCGTCGCGAAGGCTCGAGTAGGAACGAGTTCTCTCGACTCGCCGCGCACTCGCGCGCCCCATGTCGGACGGGAGCAGACGCCGACTGACTGGCGGTCATGGGCACCACCAGCCTGGCCCGCGCGCGACATCGACCTCCGCGATGTCTTGCATGACCTGCCAGGCGGTGTCACGGATCAGCGACTCTTCCCCTTCAGACAAGCTATCGACGACCAGGTCGGTGACGCCGTCGGCGACGAAGTAGTCGCGGGAGCTGAAGTCGTCCGGCAACGGTTCAGCGAGCAGCGCGGTGAGGGTGCTGGCAATCACGACGTATCGCCCGAAATGCGAGGCGTGCTCTGCGTCACGGTAGATCCATTCCGTGCCCGCATCACCGATCATGAGCTCCCCGCGAAGGCGCCCCAGCACCTCGGCGACGGGAATGATGCCGACCTCCCGTTGCCGTTGTGTTGAAATGGCGTCCGCGAGTGATCGCAAGTACTGCAGGCTGTGCCGCGTCGTCGTGTCGTCGTCGACGCTGGGCAACATTTCATGCCAAGTGCCATCGTAGTCGACGTCGCGTCTGGGCCAAGGTGAATACAACATGACCCGAGTCGTTGCTCCGCCTGGGCCACGCTCGACGGCGTCGATGACGGTGTTCAGCGCTGCCATGTCGTTGGCGAAGGTCGAGCCCTGATACACCTGCACCGTGACTACGTCCCACCAGTCGTCCTGCAGGGCAGTTTCGAAGCGCGCCGGCCTGGCCGCGACACACGGCTCGTACGCCGGGTCGATGAGGGCGGGCAAAGGGACGCCGCAACCGAGAAACCAATTGGTTTCCAGTTGCCGACCGAGGAGCGCGGCCAGAGGTGGAAAGACTTGGGGGCGTGAATCGAAGGTCAGGCTGTTGGCGGCGACGGAATGACCGTGGCAGCGTCGAGGCCGTCGAGTTGCGGGCGCGTGGGTTCTGGTGGTGGCGTCTTCGCGGCGTCGACCTGTACGCTCGCGTCAATGACCGGTGGCGGCGGGGGACGGTCATCCTCGGAGGGGCTCGTGATGGGCGCTGGCCCGCTTGCGTCGCCCGTCGTCTCAGGGCGTGGACTCGGCCTTTCCTGTGACGCATCCGGCTGCTGAGTACTGAAGCTCATCCCTGCATCGCGATTACCTTCGCCTGTGCTTTCGCTGCAGCCGAACACGAACAGCCCAATCAGTAGCGACCAACGCACGCGGTTCCGCTACCACGAGCGCGAACGACCGGCAACGCGGACAATGTGTGTTCAGCCGCCCCACCGGGGTCTCACCGGGGGAACAGTGGGACTCAACTCCCCGGTACCGAGGCCGTCGCGGTCTTCAATGCGTTCTGTACGGCTCGCATGAGGCACTTACTCGTGGTCGTTGCGCCGGTGATCGCGTCCACGGCGGGTGTCTGCCGTTCAACGATGCGCAGCAACACAGCCTCGGCGATTTGGGCGTAGTGCGCCTCGCGGTTCTGCAATACCTTGATGGACTCGATGCGGCGATCACGGATGTGCACGGCCACTTCGTACTCAAAACCGCAGTCGAAGCTACCATCATAGACACCATCCGGCAGCCCTCGCCCGGACACGCCTTCGATTGGAAGTGAACGGTAGTGCCGCAAGTTTACGTGGCCGGCGATAGACAGAGCGCAACCGGTGAGCCCGGCGAGCGTAACCGCGCGGCGCGGCCATTTCATCGACACTCGCGTCGCGTTCTTTCGTCTACCCCAGGGCTTGAACAGCGACAGTCCGAATACGACGAGCACCAGCGTCAGCTGCGCGCCAGCGAACAGCAAGCTTCTCGACTTGAAGGCGTCGTAGGTCAGACTACCAATTGCCGCAACTCCAGCGTCGGACAAGGCGACGACGCCGCTGATGGCTGGACTTTGGAGCCAAAGTGTCATCGCGAACAACAGGAGCGCCACCACCCATTTGGCGCTGAGCCAGCGATGCTCGAAGAACCCCCACTTCGTGAATAGCGAAAAGCACAGTCCAGTGGTGAGCGTCGCGACGAAAGCTCCGAACAGGACGACCTCGTGCAGTTGGTACACGGCGAGATCCACGCCGAAGTTGCCGCGAGCTGCCGGGTTCCGGGGAGCGGACGTTTGTAACCAGACGATTGAAGTCAGCACCCCGAGCCAGACGCCGGCGGAGAGCACGTGCAAGAGCTTCAGCCAGCGCTGTTGTCGGGCGCTGAGGTCGAGACTCTTTTCGTCGGTCGATCTGCCCATGGTTCTCCGCCTCGATCCGGCCCCCGCCGGGTTGGTGTGGCGCCAGTTTCGCTCAATTGGGACGCAGGTGGAACAACGCACGGTTGGCGTTCAGCGGTTTGTCCAGAACGCACGTGACCCAGAAAGACAGATTGTGTCTGTCGCCGCGTATGATTTGCGCGTGTCGCCTCGACCGACCTCAGGCTGTGGTGGTCGTCGCGCGACAATTGCACGTCCGTCGATGGTCCGATTGTCTCGGAGCGCTGTCGATGCTCTCCGGGTCGGTTCCGTCGGTTCGGCGAGGGTGGCGCCTGGTCCAGATCTGGCCATGACCTGGATCGAGAAATAGTGCTCGGTGAAGATCGATACGGTGCGTTCGTGCATGTACGCAGGACGACGCCGATTCTGCCGGCACCGTCCCTCCGTCAGTGCTCATCGTTTTCTGACGCCATGCCGACTCGATTGTTTGAAACAGTATCGAAACGATACCGGGAGGGGGCGGGCTCCAGCCGCGGAGGAGCGCTCTCGTGGCGGGGTTCGGCCGTACGCTTCAGGTTGTTCAACCACCTCGGACGTTCGCCTCCGGCATGACTACTCTCCACTAGCCCAGCCCGAATGCCAAAACGCCCCGTTGGGTCTCGCCTACGTCGTGGTCGACGCCTCACGGAACTCGTGACGTCGCCACCTCGTCCGCGCCCCACCTCGTTCACGCGTTGTTACTTGCCATGTGACGTGATCGTGGCGAACCAGCTCGTGATGCGTTGGTTGCCTGGGCACGATGGTTCAGGCACTTCGTGTTGGTTTCTCCTGGGGTTGGGAGAGGTAAGTGTGCCTGGTTAGCAACTTTCGAACGCCAGCGCCAGCGAAGCGCCGTTTCGGTACTTTGGGAGATCGAGCGCGCGATGGGGCGTTGGACGGCGCGTGGTCCCCATGATAGCGTCCTGCCTGCAGGGCTCAGGTGATCTTCCTGCGCGGCTAACTCGAGCAGAACCATGTCGGTGCTTGAAGAGCAGAACACGTTGGTCGATTCAGGGGCACGCCGGGTCCAGTCCGAGGGTGGCGGGTGGGCACCCTTCGGCGAATCTGACTACTTCATCGGTGAACGTGTTGCCTCGGGGGGGATGGGTACCGTTCATGCTGGGCTGAAACAGGGAGCGCTGGGGTTTCGGCGCTTGCTGGCAATCAAGCGTCTGCACGCGCACCTTTCGCACGATCCCGACTTCGTCGCTCGGTTCAAAGACGAGATCCGTGTGGTGTCACGGCTGAACCACCCCAACGTCGTGCAAACGCTCGACGTCGTCGAATCCGCTGGAGAACTTGCCCTGGTGATGGAGTTCGTCGAGGGCGTCACGTTGCACCAGCTCATCAAGGCCGCACACGTACGTGACATCCAGCTCCCTGTTCCGATTGCAGTTGGCGTGGTCTCGCAAGTGTTGCATGGCTTGCACGCCGCACATGAACTGACCGACGACTCTGGGCACCCCATTCAACTGGTGCATCGCGACGTCTCTCCACAGAACATCATGATCGGCGTGGATGGTCTCGTGAAGGTGCTCGACTTCGGCGTTGCCAAAGCGACCAACGAGACGCATGTGACGCGAACGGGGCAACTGTCGGGCAAGGCACCGTACATGTCCCCTGAGCAGGTTTCTGGCGCGTCGATCGACCGACGTACTGACGTGTTCGCGGCAGGGATCGTGCTGTGGGAAGCGCTGACCGGTCATCGCTTGTTCAGGCCAGGGGGGACGAGCGAGAGCGCGGCATTGATGAACGTGCTCGACATGCGGGTGAAGCCGCCGAGTGTGGTGCGCCCCGAAATCGGTGCAGCGCTCGACCGCATCGTCTCGCGCGCTCTCGACAGGGATCCAACTCGTCGCTTTGGCAGCGCTCGAGACTTCGCACTGGCGCTCGAAGAGGCAGTGCCGGAGGCGTCACTGTCGTTGATTGCGAACGGAGTAGCGGAGCTTTGCAGTGATCGGTTGGCGCAGAATGCAATTGCGCTGCCACGCGGTATTGGCAGAGACGAGCGCGGCGTCGTGGAAGCGGAGGACGCCACGGGTATGCGCGAAGTCGTGGCATCTTCGACGTCTGGCTCGACCGACGAAACGAGACCGATCGACGCGGAGTTGCTCACCTGCGATGTGCAGGGCGTGCCGATCGAACGAGTTCTCCCGCGAAGGTTTCCATCGAAGACCCTGATCGCCGGCCTCGCGTCGGTTGCGTTGGGGGTTGGCGCCTTCGCGGCGTATCGCGCCGTCCCGACGTCCGACCACTCCAAGCGGAATCAATCGGTCAGCGCAGTCGTCGATGTCGACGCCGAGGAGTCCGCTGGTCACGATGGCCGCGACGGCAATGAGCCGCGTCCGCGAGTTCGGGTTGAGGTTGAACGGCGCGGCCCGCCCGCTGCGTCGGAGGCGTCCCCGGTAATCGAAACGCGCCCGCTTCCTACCCCCGCAGCCGACGCGATTCTCGAAGCGCAGGTGCCCGATGACCCCTCCAAGAACGTGGTCTCCCCCGCGTCGAAGAGGACCGTTGCCGGTCGCCGGTCGGACTCGCCCTCGGCAAAGGGCGGACCGTCGCCCATCTCGCGGAACGCGCCGAAAGGGCGGGTCGTCTCGAAAGAGCGTGGGGAGCCGGTGAGTGTGGTGAACGCGCTCGCCCCGAACCCGCCGAAGAAGAAGCACGACTGTTCACCTCCAACCTATGTGGATGCTGACGGCATTCGTCACTTCCGCCCGGAGTGCCTGTGAATTCGATCGACGCCTGCCTGGTTCGGCCAGTGGTCGTGGCGGCGCTCCTCATGGCGACCGATGTGGCATTCGCCGCGCCCGACGAAGTGACGAGTCAGTGTCTGGCGGCCTACGAAGATGGCCAGAGGTACCGCAAGGCCGGAGCGTTTGTCCAAGCGAAGGATGCGTTTGCTTTCTGCGGTGGCGAGGTGTGTCCCCGGGCGTTGCACGGCGACTGCCAACAGTGGCTGTCCGAAGTGGAGGTCGCGACTCCCACGAGCGTCTTTCGCGTCGTGACGGTGGATGGCCGGGAGTTGCGGGGTGTTGAACTGACCGTGGACGGTGGTTCGACCACGAGGCTCGACGGGCGTGCCCAAGCATTCGATCCCGGGGAACACCACCTGCGCTTTCAGCTCGATGGCTATCAGCCGCTAGAACGGAACTTCACGTTCTCGGAGGGCGAAAAGCTGGTTGCGCGCGAGATCGTGCTCGAGGCGGTACACACCGCGCCCGCGTCCGTCGAGGGCCAACGCGATCCGGGTTTCGTATCTGTCGACGAAGGCACCTCGAAGTCTTTGGTACCCGTCTGGATCGGCGTCGGGATTGGTGCGATCGGCGTTGCGGGCTTCTCTTATTTCGCACTCGAAGCGCGCGCTGGCGACCGAGCTTTGGGTTCGTGCTACCCGAATTGCGCCGTTTCGGAGGTCGACCGAGTCAAGCAAGAGTACCTGCTGGCGCACATCTCGTTGGGCGTTGGCGTGGCCGGACTCGTCGGCGCTGCTGCATGGCTTCTGTTTGGACCCGACGAGGAGGCCGCACCGAACGCAGTGCGATTGACCGATGATCTCGAGCTGTACGCGGGTCCAACTACGCACTTGGTTGGGAGGTTCTGAGGTGGTACTCGACTCACGAATAGGCGTGGCGGTGTTCGCGCTGCTCGTCGCATGCCAACCACTGCACGACCTGGATGCGGCAAGCAGCGGTGTTCGTGGTGCCACGACGGACGCGGAAGCGACAGCTAGCAGTGGTGGGGTTTCGGTGAGCGGGCAGCCACCTGTGGGTCACTCCCCGAGTCCCCAAGTTTCCTCGACCGAAACGGCAAGCATGGTGACGCCGCCCACTGACACCACCCACCCGGATGCATCGCCATTCGAACTCCCCACGCCACAGCCCTCCTCCGTGCCCGCGCCCCCTCCTGCCAATACGCAAGACGCACCTGGCGAGCCAGTTGCGACCGTTCCTGAGGAGCCAGTGCCTTCGGCGCCCGCGCTCGGTGGCATGGGAGGTGCTAGTGGTGTCGGCCCGTCGCAAGGGGATGCGGGGGTTTCGCTCGGCGGAGGCAGCGCTGGCGACGGAAGTGGGGGCGCGGGCGGTATGCCCCTTCGAGACCCACCGATTCCGACTGACGAGAACGGCGACGCCGTCGAACTTCCCATCGATTTGCCGCAGAACCCGGTGACAGGCACGTTTACAGTTTCTTCCGAGGCTGTGTGGGAGGTGAATGGTGCTTTCGTGCCCACATTCGAGATCAAGACGCCGAGCGGTAGCTACTGGGTCGTGAAGTCGTTGGGGCAAATCGTTTCGATGGTGGATACAGACGAGGCCGATCAGCGGCAGTGGATCGACTTCAGCAGCGGCTTTCGCCCTCTGCGTGGCCTCCCCAGCTTCGCTTCGTTTGACGAAACTGGCACGATGACGACGGTCCTCGACGCTGACAGTCAAACGCCGACACATCTGCGTTTGAAATGCACGTCCGACTCCGGCAGCTGGCGGCTGGTGTACGACTTCTATCCGACCCACGTGACGATTACCGTCAACGCCGCACCGATGCCGTACGGGATGGCGTATCGAGGCGTACCCGGCGGCGCCCTCGATGACGGAGATCGCTTCGTCTTTGCGGATGGTGTCGGCCAAGGTGCATTGTTGTCGTCCGTGACCGATCTTCCGGGGCCGGCTGAATGGGCTTACGTCACCGATACGGAGCTGAGTCGCTCTCTGCTCATGATTCAGCACGGGGACGATGATTTGACCGATCGCTATCAAGTCAAAGACAACGACAGTTCTCTGTTCTCCTTCGGAGACGGCTCACTGACCCAGCTGCCGATGCGGTTCAGTTTTGCGTTGCTGGACAGTGCCGACCACGAAGCCGTCGCCGCACGCGCTGGATTCATCATCGACGCGATTCGCTGAGTTGCCAGTTCGGACTGCCACGAATCGAGCCGCACCGCCTGAGACTAGCAATGGCACTCGCTCGGTTGGTCCGCGTGGGAAACGGCGTCGCTGCTCTCCGAAGTCGATGCAGACGGCATCGTGCAACTCACGAGAGTTTGGTGCTGTCGTACGGCAAAATCGTCGGTTCGAGTGTGCTGTTCAGAATGAACGGCTGCTAAAACGCGACTCATGCTGTTGGGTATACAGGGACGGATCTGCAGTTCCTGACCGATTTGAGCCTGGTGGCGGTGAAGCCAAATGAGCGTTCGCGATTCGCGAGCGCTCATCCGATGCAACAGAGAATGGAGTCGAGATAGCGACTGCAGCGGGGCGGTTTTTCGGGCCCTCACTGGCCCTCACCGCCCTCACCCCGCGGGGGCCTGAAGAACTGACCGACGATCGTGGTCGCCCGTTTAGAGCTTCGGGTCAGGGTTGAGCACTCGGATATCGTGCTCAACCACTCCTACCTTCGCCCGTTGCGCATCGAGATGAACGAGGCCCCTGAAGAATGGCGAGATTAGCGTGGGGACTCGCTCAGAGGTGCCGCTTGACGCCTCGCGGCAACGGCATCCGTCGTCTTGGACGACTCTGGAAGCGTCGCATCGAGACGCGCGTTCCGATGACGCGTAACGCCACTTTGCGATGCTGGAATTTGACAGGTATGGCCAACTTCTGCATGCCGGTCGATGTGGTCCGTTCGGATACTTCTCGCGCCGTTTGTTTGCAGTATTTGCCGCGCACGCACCGGTAATCACAAAAGGAATCGGTTGTGGTAATAAATTTACTCAACCCGACAACACCCCCGTTGTTCGGTTGGAGGGGACCAAGAAAGAGCTCGCCCATTCTGGTGTCGGGGGTTACACGAGACACCCGGAGTTCGTCGGGCTCCGTTCCTCGAGAGGTCGTTGCCATGAAGAAAAAACGGATATTGGGAGCAGTCGCCACGCTTTCCGCGTTGGTGGTCGCTGCGTGCGGGTCTGATAACACGAGCGGCTCGGGGATGGACCCGGCTGGCGCCACCCCCACCTCGAATCCCGACGGGACGATGACGGTCACGAACCCGGACGGGACGATGACGGTCACGAATCCGGATGGGACGATGACGGTCACGAACCCGGATGGGACGATGACGGTCACGAACCCGGATGGGACGATGACGGTCACGAACCCGGACGGGACGATGACCACGGTTCCCTCCCCCTCGACAGGCAATCCTGAGGGTACCCCGCTTGTCTGTGAGCCTGGGGTTCCAGCGACGTCGCAGCTGCCGCGTCTGCTCAATCGGGAGTACGAGAACAGCGTGCGCGACCTGTTGGGCGTGACGTCGGTGGAAGGCCAGCCGGTGTCGCAGGCATTGATCGCCGACACGGATGGTCCGATGAAGCCGGACACGTGGCGCATCTACCAAGACGTAGCCGCGAAGATCGCCGCGGAGGTGATGGCAGGACCGAACCGTTCGATGTTCATCAGCTGCGAACCGGCAGAAGCGGGTTGTCTGGACCAGACGATTGCAG
>QJWJ01000529.1 GCA_003235365.1 Deltaproteobacteria bacterium | reverse complement strand
AAGAGCCGGTGTCCGTCGGCGTCCTGCTGCTCTGTCTCGCCGTGTTTTGCGCGCTCGGGCTGCCCTGCATGCTCGACCCCAACTACGCCATCCTGCGCGAGCATCTCGGAGGAGAAGCGCTCAACGTCGCCGAGGCACTGGTCGCCGGTCGCGGCTTCAGCGACCCATTCGGAGAGCCGACGGGACCAACGGCCTGGGTGCCTCCCGTCTATCCGCTGCTGTTAGCGACGATGTTGGCCATCTTGGGAGATCGGTGGACGGTCGGATTGACGGTCCAGGGTCTGTCCATCGCGGTGATGGTTTGGGTCGTCTGGACGGGCTTCCAGCTGGTTCGGCAACACCTGCGTGTTCTCAATCCTGCCGTCTACCTCGCGGTAGCGTTTGTGTGGGTCGCAGGCTTTCGTTACTGGTTCTTCGAGCTGACGACCGACGTTTGGCTCGCGACTGCGCTGAGCAACGTCGTGATCTTGACGTTGCACCGCCAACTGCTTTCCGGAAAAGAGCACTGGGCAAGCAACGGCGCGCTCACGGCATTGTGTGCCCTGGCCAGCCCAGCGCTCGGCGCCGCCACAGGCGTCACCATGCTTTGGTTCTACGTCAGCCGACGTTCGTGGAAGGCCTTCGTCAAGCTGTGCGCCGTCGCTGCCCTCGTCGTCACGCCGTGGATAGCGCGGAACTTCTTGGCGTTCGGCAAGTTCATCCCGGTCAAGTCGAACCTCGGTTTCGAAACCTATCAGGCAAACATCGTCGATGCCGACGGCGTGTACGACGCAGGCACCAATGCCAAGCACCCTTTTTGCTCTCCCGAGCTTCGCTTTGCATACGCCGCAGCTGGAGAGACCAAGTTCATCGAAGACCGGTCGAAGGTGTTTCGCCAACTGCTTTCGAATGCGCCTTCTGCGCTAGCCAGCAAGATCGCCAACCGCGCTTCGGCGGCACTGCTTTCACCGAAAACGGCAAATCCGGGCGAAGAGGGGCCAGAACTCGCGCTGCGTGCCGTCGTTTACCCCACACCACTCATCGGGGCGGCGCTCACGCTGTCACCTGGACGCCCTCGGCCTCGAGTGACGGTCATGCTTGCAGTCTTGTGCCTGGCACACCTGCTGCCATACATCTTGATCGCCTTCTACGTCAGGTACGTCCTGGCCATTACGCCTGCACTCGTTGCACTGGCCGTGCTCGGCACCGATAGAGGTGTCGCGTGGCTTTCGGGCAAGAAATGAACACGCGGCGCCCAGTGTCGAGGAGCGACCGGAGTCTGATTGTCGCGCTCGCAAGTGCCTGCGTACTCGCGTCGTGCGCCGGATCCGCAACGGAAGAGGCGGCGCCGGATTCAGCCACGCCAGCAGCACCTCAAAGCGAGCCTCAGAGCCTGCTCACGGGCACGGTGCGCACCCGAGACGGCGCGCCTGTCCCCAGCGCGACGGTGACGGGCAAGGAGCTGGCCCCGAATTCACACGACTTGATGACGGGACGAACCTGCGGGTCTTCGACGGATCCAGCAGGCCGCTTTTCCCTCGATTGCGCCGCAGGCAGGTACGTCGTCGAGGTCAGCGCAGACGGATACGCCACTTCCCGGCGTGTATTGGACTCGCAGAGCGAACACCCAGCACCCAAGTCGTTCGTGCTGCAGCCTGTGGTACCGCTGCGCGGCACGGTCGTCGATCAGCAGGACAACGCCGTCGCGGGAATCGACATCGTCGTCGCTGATGGCTCGCGACGCCAACGGGGCTTGACCGATTCCGATGGCCGTTTTGCATTCGAGAACGTCGCCCCAGGCAACGTACAGGTGGAAACATCGAGCGGCGCCGTCTACGGCATCGCCTCGACCGTCGCCTCGCCCACCCACTCGAGCGACCTCAAACTGGTCGTGAGCGCCGCACGACCAGTTGCAGGCAAAGTTGTTGATTCAAGCGCGGCAAGCAAAGGCATCGCTGGCGTGCAGGTGGTACTGGCGAGTGCCAACTCGGGCGTATCCTTCGCTGCCGCCGCACCAACGCAGAATGACGGTTCATTCCACACCTCCGCCATTCCCCCGGGGCTCTATCGCGTGGTGACGGTCGGCCCATTGGGCATCGAGATCCCCAATCGGCTCGGTTCGGTCGTGGTCGATGGTGCACCCACCATCACGATTCCGACGCCGCAGCTGGAGTCGCTGCGTGTGAACGTTCCTCCCAGCGAAGGGACGACCCTCACTCTGCGCTGGCGCAGCGACGATGACGCCACATACCGGCAACTCGGCGGAGGATACCTCCCTGCCGGGACCGATTCCTTCGAGTTTCCGGCCGTGCCCAAGGGCAGGGTGCTGGTAGAGGCGGTCACCCGACGGGGACTGGCCGGCACGGCGTCCGTCACCGTCGACGCTTCGCCGGCAGAGGTTTCGATTGACATGCGGCCCGCTCGAGAGCTGCGTGGGGTCGTCACCAGCGACGGCTCCCCCGTGAGCGGTGGCAAGGTCGTGCTCGCACGCGGTTTGACCCGTGAGGCGCAACCCGAAATGGTCGCCTACGACTTTCGGATCCTCGAAACAGGCGAGGACGGGACATTTGCCGCGCGCGGTCTCATCGGCGGCGTCTACTCCGTCACCGCTTACGACGGCTCCAGTCAGAGACCTCCCAGCTCACTTCCAGATCCCAAAGATCCCACTTTGCCGCTATTCGTGAGCAGCACCGACGACCCATCGGCACATCTGAACGTGGATCTGGCGCCCTGCACATCGAAGATCGAAGGAACGGTACTGACGGCCCGAGGAACCCCAGCTGCGGCCGTCCGTGTCGAACTCATCCCCGAAGAGGTCCGTTCAGGGTTTCGCAACTCCGCCGTCACGGACGCAGCGGGCGCTTTCTCCCTGCAAACATGCGAGCCGACCCGCGCACTCTACGCGATGGATCCTGCTACCGGAGACGCAGGTTTCTGGATGCCCACGTCAGGAACACCAACCGTCGTGCATCTGCAACGAGGCACAACCGTGACTGGCAAAATCGCGGGCATGACCGACGTCGACGCCTTGGTGAGCCTGGAGGTGACGGGCCTGTCAGTGGCGCGCCACCAGTATGCTTTCCGAGGGGACTCGTTCGAGGTCGGACCGCTCCCAACGGGGACCTATGCCTATGCACTGACGACCACGACCGGCTATGGCGAAGGCACGCTGACCATCGGGGATTCGGCGGTGCCAGGCCCAACCGTCGACTTGATCCCGTGGTCACGGGTATCGGGGCGCGTCGTATCCGGGAACGGTTTGCCGCAAAGGGGCATCCGGGTCGTCATCGATCTCGCCCCGGGTCAACGGCAAGCCCCGGACTCGCTCTTTCCTCATGAGATTGCGCAAACCACCACCGACGACGACGGCCGGTTCGCTTTCGAGCGGATGGTCCGTGGCAAGGGAACCCTCGTACTGTGGTCCGAGGAGCCACTGCTTCACGACTCGCCAGCTCGCACTCGGAATCGTTTCGGCGCATTCGCGAGCGCAGAAGCATATCTGCCTGTCTCGACGCGCGGCAACGCAGATGTCGAGATCGGCGAGGTCGTCGTCATCACCGACGAGCGGTCGGGACAATGATCATTCGAATGTCAAAAGCGACGGAAAAGAACCGAGCCATCCTCGCTGGGCTGGCAACGGCCTGCGTCGCACTCGGCTGGACGTTCTACACCCAACACACCTGGGAAGACTTCTACATCGCGTTTCGCGTCGCTCGAAACTGGGTGCGCGGGCTGGGTGTCGTCTACAACGCGGGGGAACGAGTCCAAGTGTTCTCGTCGCCACTGGGTGTCCTATTACTGGGAGTCGCGGACTGGGTGGGCGGGTCCGGATCTGAATCAGCGACGATCAACTGGTTTCGCGGCGCCAACATCATCGCATTGACGACGACATCCATGCTGTTGTGGCGTTCCGCCGGTGCTCACTTCAAACACTTCGTCGTCGCACTGTGTACGTTCGGCGCGGTGCTCCTCGACGCCAAAGCGATCGACTGCGCGATGGGCGGGATGGAAACGGGGTTCTTCCTCCTGTTCCTGGCGTTCAGCCTGTGGACTCTCCTATCGGCAAGTCCGCAGCGAGCATGGGTGACTGGGGCCGCGTTTGCCGGCCTGTTGTGGACGAGGCCCGATGCCATCGTCTACATCCTCGCGCTTCTCATCGGCGCGGTGTCGTTCCTGCCGGAAAGGGATCGCCTGAGCCGATGGTCGCTCGTCTCACGACTGGCGCGAGCGTCCGCAGTGGGGGCAGCGCTCTACTTGCCGTGGCTGGTCTGGGCCTGGCTCTACTACGGCAATCCCGTGCCGCATTCAGTCGCGGCCAAGGCGCTCGTAGGGGAACCTCACCACCTACTGCAGCTGGCCGCCGACGCGCTGGTCTTCCCAGTCACGTTGCTGTTCGAATCCACGCAAGCATGGCGGCTCTTCTCACCAGCGTACGTGGGCGTTGAGGAAGTCCCGCCGGCACTTCAGGTAGTCTGGATCGCGTTGGCTTGGATCGCTTCGGTAGCCTGGCTCGTGCCGATGCTTCGAGGGCCGACGAGAATGCTGTCGTTTGTTGGCTTTTGCGCGAACTTCTACCTCTTGAAAGTCGTGCCGATCGCCAGCCCCTGGTACTTCCCGCCGGCTGCCATCATGGCCTATCTGACCATCGGCCTCGTCGCCGATCAGTTCTTCAGCTACGGAAAGGCGCAAAAGGTGGCTTTCTCAGTGACGCTGAGTGCCGCAATCGCCCTGCAGGGCATCGTGTTCGTTGCTACTGCCAAGCATACGCGGCTGCAACAGCTCGTCATCGAAGACGGTGTTCGATCAAGGATCGGCATGTGGCTGAATGCTCACGCCTGCAGCGCATCGGAAAGCGTCTTGCTCGAACCGTTGGGGTACGTCGGATACTTCTCGCAGCTGAAGATGATCGACTACCTCGGTCTGGCCTCTGAGAAGATGGTTGCGCTCAAACGGGGCAACCGCAACGAGTGGGCGACATTGCCCCACGGCGCACGCCCGGACCCCGCCTTGGAACTCGACGTCGAGTGGCTCGACGCTTTCAATCCAGACTGGCTCGTGCTGCGGCCAGCCGAACTCAAAGGCGGCCTCCACGTCGACCAGACGCGACTACTAGAACGCTACGAACTGAAGGCGGTATTCGATCAAACCGAAGTGCTGCGCAACGCGGCGATCCCCTTCGGCAAACACACGCTGGGCTTCTACCAGACCTACTGGGTACTCCAGCGAGCGGACATGCCGACGAGCTGCGACGCCGCAGTGTCCTCCTGAACCGAACCGAAGCACGTTCTCGAAGGCACCGCAGGCGTCGCGAAACTGATCAGCCGCCAAGGCGCTTGGCGACCTGACCCAGATCGATGCCAGTCGCAGCGCGCACCTGCTCGACCGCGCCAATCGCGGTGCGAGCGAGATCAGCCCCCGGCGCGCCCGCACTCAACACACTGACAGCATCGATGCGCTGGGACTGGTCGGAACCCGACACCTTGTCGAGCAAGGGCAGCAGGTTCTGCAACACCAACACATCGCGGGCACCGTCACCGCCCTGCTGGTACGCCTGCACCAGTTGGCGCAACGCTTCTGCTTGGGCACGTCCGCGTTCGATCGTTTGCGCCGCGTCGCCCCGCGCGGCCTCTTGCGCCGCCTGGGCGGCGGCAATCGCCGGCTGCACGACATCCGCTTCGAGTTGCCGTTTGACTTGCAGTGCACGTGCACGCTGGCGTTCGATGTCTGCCGAGACTTCCGCGACCTTGGCCAACACCTCGCCTTGCGCCTCTTGGATCAACGCTTCGCGACGGCTGGTCGCATCGGCAATGCTCTTGGCGGCCTCTTGCCGCGCGATCTCGATCTGGGCGTTGATTTTAGCGATCTCCGAAGCCCCCCAGTTCGCCGCTTGCTGCACCTCGGCGTCAGCTTGAGCCTCGACTTCACCGGTCGCTTGTTGTTGGTTCAACTCGGCGGAACGAATGCGGCCGATCGACGACAGGTAATTGACGTTGTCGTACACGTTTTGGATTTTCAAAGTGTCGAGCACGAGGCCGATGCGGTTCATGTCGTGTTCCGCCTCTTCGACGAGCGTCTGGGCGAAGCGCACTTTGTCTTCGTTGACCTGCTCCGGTGTGAGGCTCGCCAGAACACCGCGCAAGTTGCCCTCCAAGGTCTCTTTCGCGACGTGATAGATCTCCTCGCGAGTTCGCCCCAGGAACCGTACCACGGCGTTGGTCAGCAGCGGCTCTTCGCCCGGGAGCTTGACGTTGGCGACCCCCTGGACCGTGAGCGGCACACCGCCCTTAGTGAACGCTTGTTCGACGTTCACCATCACGGTGAACATGCTCAGATCCAGCCGTTCGACCCGTTCGATCAAGGGGCGTCGCAACGAGCGGCCACCGCGCACGAAACGGTAAGGCAGAGTCTTGCCGTTGACGACGCGCGTCGTGCCGCTGAACACCAACACCTCGTTCGGTGTCGAAACGTAGAGCAGGCGCGTCACCATCAAGTACAGCAACCAGAGAACGAAGGCGATGACGACAGCGCCAACCAAAACGACGATCATCATCGCGCACCTCCGTCGGAGCCTGAGTCGGCAGTGAGCAACTTGGCCATGTCCACCCCGATCGCTTTTCCAGTTTCGCGAAGAACCTCGGCCACCGCCGTCGGGTACATGGCCAGCGATTTGGCGTAGTTCACACCGTCGCCGCCATCGACGACGTTCAGTGCACCTATCGTCGAATTGGCAACGCGCCCCGCCGCCGCTTCGACGAAGTCCTTCAAGTGCTGCAACACGTACAAGTCTCGCCCCGCTTGACCCGCGTTGCTCCAGGCATCAGCCACCATTCGCAATGCTTCGGCAGAGGCCTTACCCGACTCGACCACGGGCGCTGCGTCGGCCTTGGCGCGTTCCTCGTCGGCCAAGCGCTTCGCTTCAGCCGGCAAGAAGACATCCGCCGTCAAACGCTCTTTCTCGAGCTGGGCACGTAACCCCTGCAACTCCTGGTCGGCCTGAGCCCGGGCCGTCTCTGCGGCAACGGCTGCCTCGTTTTCGACGGACTTGACCTCCGCGGTGAGCTGCGCCTGCACGGCACGCAGCTCGTTGCGACGGGTGAGCACCTGACCTTCGGCGATCTTCGCAGCCGTCTGTGAACGTTGTTTTGCCGTCGCCGTCGCCTCGGCGATGGCTTGCTTGGACGCGTTCTCCGCATTCTCTGCGTCGCGGATCCGACGAGCAATCAACGCACGACCCATGCTCTTGAGATAGCCCTGCTCGTCCGATACGGACTGGATCTTGAGCACGTCGAGCTCCAAACCAAGCTTGTCGAAGTCGTCCTTGGCGTTGCGCATCAGTGTTTCGGCAAACTTCAACCGGTCCTGGTTCACCTCTTCCGGCGTCAATTCTGCGACGACCTCGCGGAGCGCCCCCTCCAACGTCTGTTTGGCGATCGCGCCGATTTGTCTGGGGGACAAGCTGAGCAGACGCTCGATGGCATTTCTGATCTTCGCCCTGTCGCTGGTTATCTTCACGTTGGCGACGGCGTGCACGATCAAAGGAATGCCGCCCTTGGAGAAGGCGTTTTGCACTTCAACCATCACGGGGATCAGTCGCACGTCCATGCGGTTGACCTCCTCGATGATCGGAATGCGCAGCCCGCGACCGCCGTGCAGCACCTTGTAGCCAACAGTCGAGCCGTCGGCCAGCGTGAGCTGCCGCCCGCTGATGACCAGGATCTCGTTGGGCCCGCAGATGCACAGCACCTTGGAGATGATCACGATCAGGAGGATTACCGCGGTGACGACGCCGAAACCCAGCATCACCACCAATCCCCAATCGACCTCGTTGAACAATCGATCTATGGGTTCCACTCTTCTGCCCCTTCCACGTTGAGCACACGGGAGGATAGGAGCGCGAGCCCCAAAGCACAATGCCAGGTCACCGATCCTTTTCAGGATAGGTTCTCGGGGCGGGCTCGTGTAGGAGCCCCTCCTACGGATGGCGCGTGCGGTCGGGCACCACCCTTTGCCTCGCTACCGCTACTCGCACTCGCCACCACTGTCCGACAGCACTGCTTCCCGGAAACCCACCTGCGAGAGTCGTCGAACCTGACGGGCGGGTCACGAGCCGGGTTCGCGGTCTGAATATTCGAGCCCGGCTGGGGCCAGGCAAACGTGGATCTGGTTACCACGCACTTCTTCGACGAGCACACTCGCCCCGGCATTCAACTCTTCGTCATCGGAGGTGGCCACGTAGTCCACGAGTTGCCCCTTGATCGATAGTCGAACCTTGGCTCGTCCCTGCGAATTGGGAGGGAGCATCACCTTACCCACCTGTCCCAACAGGTCCGTGGACTCCGCGCCGGAATTGGGCGCGGCGCGCGACAGCTTCTGAAACGTCCAGGACGCGAGCCAGCCGCACGACAGTCCGAACACGATCGACAAGATCAACGTGAGCGTCGGCTCTGCCAGACGAGCAAAATGAAGCACGCTACCGAACAGCCCGAACACCATGAACGAGAACGTCCAGAAGCGGAGGCTGAGAACAATCGCGAGAGGCGCGATGCCGTCCGTCGCCGCGTGGCCCCCATGACCTGGCTGCGACACATGAACACCTTCGCCATCGCCGTCCACGTCGACATCGGCGTCCACGTCGACATCGGCGTCCATGGTGCCGAATTCGAAGTCCTTGCCGCCCACGTCCTTGTCCATCGACATGAGCAATTGAACCGCAATGGTTCCCAAACCGACGACGAGCGCGACGATGTAGAGTGTTCCCACGACTTCTCCGAAGCAAAGAGCTTCCCAGCCCTGAGCGCAAAAGCAAGGTCGGCAGCACGAGTCGAACCCTCGTTGCAGCGAACCCGCTCCGCCGATTCAGCCTCGACCGAGAAAGGATGCCGCGTCCGGGTCATGTCGTGTCAGCAACGGTCTGAAGGCGTCCGACGGCCGTTTGGCCGTGGCTGTGCGCGAACCCGGCGGCCGGCGGGGGAACGTGTCGCACGGGTGATTCGCATGACAGCGGCGGTATGTCGCAGGAGCACAAATACGACACCCAAATGTGCTCTGCGTGGCGTCTGTTAGCAACGTTGAGGCGAAATTCGATGGGCTGACTCAGCGTATGAACCACGACCTGACAAACCGAGGCCCGAGATCCCACGAACCCGCCGGGTGGCAGTCCCAAGGTGGTCCAACGTGCGACATACAACGTCTGGCCCAGGCGTTCGGCAAACCTCGACGGCATCAGGGGAAGCACTAAACTCGCGCGACGTATGACCCGGGGTGAGAAAGACGGAATCAAGGCGGTAGGAACCGCCCCCACGGCGCGGCAAGAACCGCAGTTCCGTGGTGCCGAAGCCCCGCCAGAGGACTCGTTGCCGACGGCCGATTCGTTGCTCAGCGAGCCGAAATCGGCCGCTGCGCGTGACCCGCGGAAGATCCGTGCCGGCGCGATCATCGCCCAGCGCTACGAGGTGCTCGGCGTGCTCGGCGAAGGTGGCATGGGCATCGTCTACCGCTGCCGCGACCTGCACACGGGTTCACAAGTAGCGGTCAAGCGGGTCATCCCTCCCGAAGGGCGCCTCGCAGACGACTACATCACCTGGTTCTACAAGGAGGCCCGGGCACTGGCGTCGCTGAGCCACCCCAACATCGTCGGAGCACGGGACTTCGGGCAGCTACTCGACGGTTCCCCTTACCTGGCGATGGAGCTCGTCGCCGGATTGTCGTTGCACGACTACAGCAACGCTCGGCTCAGCTTCCCCATCATCTGGTCGATCGTCGATCAGGTGCTCGGTGCGCTGGCACATGCCCATTCGCGCCGCGTCATCCACGGCGATCTGAAGCCGTCGAACGTCATCGTCGAGGCCGGCCTCGCCGGGCCCCCGCGAGTTCACATTCTCGACTTTGGTTTGGCGTGGCTCAAAGACGACCCCCACGACGAACGGCTCGACGGCGAAAAGGCCATGGAGTTTCGTCCGCACGCCGGAGCGGGCACGCCGGGTTACATGGCCCCCGAGCAGATCATGCACGAGATGCATCACGTCTGCGGCGCCACGGATCTCTACTCCCTGGCGTGCATTCTGTACAAACTGCTCAGCGGGCGCGCGCCCTTCTCCGGCGACCCGAAGGAACTGCTCAAGCTGCATGCCTACGAAGAGGTGCCGCCGCTGAAGCCGGCCGTCGCCATTCCCCAGGCGGTGATCGACTTCGTCGGCCGATGCCTGCACAAGAAGCCGTGGGATCGCTTCGAGTTCGCTGCCGAAGCGCGTCGTGCGTGGGAAGAGTTTCGGCCCAATGCCGACATCGACGAGCGTCTGTGGCGCTTTCCTCGAGTGGCAGGTACTCCCGCCCCGCCCAGCCTGTCGTCTGCGGACGCAACGACGGCCGCCCGCGGTGACGCCAGCGGCGTCGCTGCCAGTCGCCCCGATCGCACGCGCGGGCTGCTCGGGATCCGTCCCAGCCCGCTCGTGGGCCGCGAGCAGACGCGGCAACGGCTGCTCGCGATCTGCGAAGAGGTGATCGAAGGCAAAGGCCCGCCACACCGTTTGGTGATCTTGGTGGGTCCCGCTGGTGTCGGCAAGAGCCGTATCGCGGAGTGGTTGCTCGAGACCATGCACGAGCAGGGCCACATGATCCCGTTGGTCGCGCGCTACCGACGCATGCGTGGCGCGCTGGACGGCATGCTCGGCGCAGTAACTCAGTACTACAACTTCGAAAGAGCCGACCGAAACACGATCGAGCGCTCCTTGATGCTGCGCTGGGGCGTCAAGAGCAGTGACCAGAAGATGCGCACCTGGGTGGCCGGCGCCTCGGAGTGGCTGCGCCCCAACCCACCGGGCAGCGAGGTGCTCGGCCCCAGCGGCGTCCGTTTCACGCTCGACACGCTCGAAGTGCGCCGCCAAGTCGTGCGCTTCACGCTGCGCAAGCTCGCCAACAAGCGACCGCTGCTGTTCTTGTTGGACGACCTGCACAACGCGGTGCAAACCACCCTCGACGGCTTGTTGCGCATCCACGCCACGGAAACCGACCAGCGCATCTTCATGGTGGCGACGGTGCGTGCCGAAGACGTACAGCTCGGAACGGCAACCGCCGACCGGCTGCGGCGCTTGCGCGAAAAGCTCGACGGCGAGGTGATCGAGGTCAACCCGATGGACCGCGACGAAACGCTCGAGCTGCTGCGCGCGTCGCTACCGCTCGACGACGAAGCCGCCTCAGAAGCTGCGCGCCGCAGTCGCGGCTTCCCATTGTTTGCATTGCAACAGCTGCATGCGTGGGCGATCGCGGGCAGTCTGGAGTACGAGCAGGGGCACTTCCGAGTGCCGTCCGAGGTACTCACGGTCAGGCCCAAGACGACGGCAGATCTTTGGGAGAGCCGGTTGGCGGCCCTGCCCATCGAATACACTCAGGCAGCCTACGCCGTCGCGACACTCGGCCTCGACATTCGACGCAACGTGCTCAAGGCACTACTCGCGCAGTTGCAGCTCGCGACGGACGACGCGATCGTATCGCTACAAAACGCCGAAATCATCCTGCCGCGTGGCCCGGGTCGGTACAGCTGGCCCCATGCACTGCTGCAAGAGCACCTGTTCCGCAAGCTGAGCGAACGCGAAGACTCGACGCTGCTCTTCCGCGCCGCCGCCGAAGCGTTGCGTTCTCACCCCTTGGCCAACACGCGCCGCGTCGTGCGTCAGCGCGTCGTCAACCTGCTGTACGCCGGTGAAGCCGAGCGCGCGGCAAGCATCTTCTTCGAGTTCTTGGAACAATCGTGGAACGGCGCGCGCCAGCCCTTGGCGACCATTGCCGATCTGGACCTGTTCAAGGACCAACTGCGCGGGTCGAACCTGGCCATCATGCAACGTTGGCGGGCCGAGGCGTTGCGCCACGTCGGCCGCACCGAAGAAGCGACACACCTCGCCGAGCAAGCACTGCGCACGCTCGAACGCGGAGAAGAACGCGAAGAACTCGCCCACTGTCAACGCTTGCTGGGGCAACTCAAAGCCGACCAGGGCGACTCCGACAGCGGCCTCGAGCTGGCGCACCAAGCGCTCAACGCATTCAAACGCACGGGCAACTCCCTGGGCATGGCCCAGTGCGATCAGGCCATTGGACAGATCGAGCTGCTGCGCGGCCACTACACCGAAGCGCGCCAATTCGCCGAGAGCGGCGAACAGCACTTTGCCAACCTGGACCAAGCGATGGGTCGCGGCCAGTGTTTGCTGCTTTCGGCCGCAGTCGACCATTCCGAAGGAGCCACGGAGCGGGCACGCCGGCTGACCCTCGAGGCCCGTGGCGAGTTCGAACGCTGCGGTTATCAGCTCGGCCAAGCGGAGACGTCTGCGTCGCTGGCGCATCTCGAACACCGATTGAGCAACTTCTTCAATGCCGAACGCGGTGCGCAGGATGCACTGAGCATGTTCGACGCGCTCAAAACGTTGCGTGGGCAGGCTTCGTGTGAGCGGTTGTTGGCGATGGTCGCACTCGACACCGACAGCCTCGACAGCAGCGAACTACACGCCGAACGAGCAGAGCGGTTGTACGCAGAAATGCGCGACCCACTGGGCGTCGTCGAAGCTCGACTGCTCAGAGCTCAGGTGGCATTGGCACGAAGAGACATGCCCAAAGCTCGCCAAGTGCTGATGCAGGCGCGCGAGATCAGCGTCCGCGAGCCCGAGCCCCGGCAGCACTACCTGCTGACGCGCGCCTGGTTTCAATTCGAAAGCGGCGACGCCGTCGGCGCACAGGAATCGCTCAACGCTGCGCCGGGCGTGTTTGCGCGCCCCTGGCAAGTCGGGGAACACACCCCGCAGTTGCTGGCACGCCTGACCCGCCTCCCCTGGCCCAACCCCGAAGCGCTCGACGCCGTCGAGGAGTGGCGCGGTATCATTCACGACCACGCGCGTCGCGACCAAATGTGACCACCCCAGCCGGGCCGCTCCTTCTTCGTTCACGGGACTTCCGTTTCCCTACGACGGGGTATTAGGACCCCCACTCCGTGCGCCGCGTTCTCTCGTTTCACTATCTCGCGTTCTTCAGCGCGATGGCCGCGTACTTTCCGTACGCTCCCGGGTGGTTTCGCGAGCGCGGATTGAGCGGGCTGCAGATCGGCTTGCTCGTGGCGCTGATGCCGGCGATGAGCGTGCTTTCGCCGCCGCTGATGGGCATGCTCGCCGACGCCCTCGGTCTGCGCGGAACGATCATGCGCGTGGCCTCCCTCGGCGCGGTCGTCGCCATGGGATCCTTGGCTCTGCTATCGCTGGGTGCAGCGCCCGTCAGTTTTTCCGCGCTGTTCGTGGCCGTTTTTGCATTCAACTTGTTTCGCAGCCCGTTGTCCCAACTCGCGGATGTAGCCGCGTTGGAGTACCCCGGGGACTACGGCCGGCTGCGCGTGTGGGGCTCGATCGGCTTCATGATTGCGGCCCCGGCCTTCGGTCGCTGGGTGCCGCTGAATCCGGCTTGGTGCATCCCTACCGCCTGTGCCGTCGGTTTGGCCTGCGCCATCGTCACGAGCTTCCTGTTGCCCAAACGCGCCGCGCCGCCGCGTTCTGGGATCACCGGCGAAGCACGAGCCCTGCTGCGAAACCGCTCCTTCTTGTTGTTGGTTGCGACCGCGGGCTTGGGTCAAGCTGCCCACGCGGCCTACGACCTGTGCATCTCGATGCACTTGTCGGATCTTGGAGCGTCGGGCACCGTCGTCGGCGTCGCCTGGGCCTTGGCCACTGCCGGCGAAATCGTGCTCATGTCGGTTTCTGCATGGCTGTTTGCCAAGCGGCCGGCATCGATGTGGTTCGTCCTATCGCTGGCCGTAGGCATTGGACGCTGGTTGCTGTTCGCCTGGGTCGACGACCCGAACGTGCTGTTGCTCGCTCAGCCTCTGCACGGGCTGACCTTCGGAGTACGATGGGTGAGCAGCCTCACCCTGCTACGCCAATTCGCCGGCGAAGGCACGATGGGCACGGCTCAAGGCCTGTTCATGGCCGTCTTCTCCCTCGGCGGCGTGGTCGGCATGCTTGGTTGGGGGCCACTGTTCGAGCACTTCGGCGGCAGCACCGTTTTTGCTGCTGCTGCCGCCGTCGGTGCAGGCGCTTCGGGCGTATCCGTACGGTTGCACTTCGACTTGGCGCGACGGGAGCGCGACGCCGCACTCTCTGCTGCGGGGGCTGCGTGAGGCGACCCTTGCCCGCTTTCAGACTCGCCGGCATCACCGCCGACCGCCCATGTTCGAGTTGAAACTCTCCGCAACTCCCCAGAAGTTCGCATTTCTCGAGTTAGAACTCTCCACAGGTACCGCTCTGCGGGCTCTTTTCGAGTTGAAACTCTCCGGAACTCCCCAAAAGTTCGCATTTCTCGAGTTGAAACTCCCCGCAGGTACCGCCCGACGGGTTCTTTTCGAGTTGAAACTCTCGGAAACCCCAGAAGCTTCGCATTTCTCGAGTTGAAACTCCCCGCGGACACCGCCTGTCGGGCTCTTTTCGAGTTGAAACTCTCCCGGTGCCGACGGAACGACCTGCTCGTCGAGTTGCAACTCGGGGTGGCTTCTCCCAGTTGGTCGCACATCGAGTTGGAAGCCCCCTCCCTCCAGATCTCGCCCCAGCGTTGGGCCCCCCACTGCTTCGTTCACCCGGTCTTGTCGCCCCGCCCAACGGGGTTCGAAAAGCTGCCCGACAATCGTGCTCGCCGATTTAGCGTTGAAGACCGAGGCGCAGCACGTCGGCAAGACGCTCGATGTCGACCTCGTCGTGAGCGGCGTTGACGGCGATGCGCACGTATCGCGGCGCCGGTCCCCCGGGATACTCGATCACCGGCAACAGCAACCCCGCCTGACGTGCCGCCAACTGCAACGCCTCGAGCGTCGACTGGTCACGAGGCACGACCGTGAAAATGGGCGTTTCACCGGCGGCAAGCGGCAAGCCCAACTCGTTGAAAACGCTTCGCAATGCGCGCACGTTGTCGTGCAATCGACAGCGCAGCTCGGTATCGCCGCGCGCGATCTCCAGGGCAACGCACGCCGCCCTCGCCAGCGCTGGCGCGATGGGGGTACCACCGCGAAAACTGAGCGATTGACTCACCCGCTCCACGACGTCGCGGGAGCCCGCGACGACGCCTCCCCCACAGCCCAGAGCCTTGCCCAAACTCGCGGTGACCACCAGTGATGACCCGACCTCGGCAGGCGTCGAACCTCGACCGTCGGTGCCGATGACGCCGAGACCATGACTGTCGTCCACGAGCAACACGCCACCAGCGGGCATCGCCGCTAACAGCTCTTCGACAGGCGTCAAAGCGCCGTTGGCGGCGAAGACACCGTCGGTCAAGACCAACAGTGAACGCGAGGCGTCGACTGAGCTCAACCGCCGAGCACGGATGGCGAAGTCGCGCACGTCGCGGTGGGCGAACGGCTCAGGCGAAAGCCCCGCCACGCGGGTCGCCTGCCCCAAGCTCGAATGGGCACGCTCATCCAGCAGGGCTGCGGGCCGCTCAACCGCCAGAGCTTCACAGGCCGCAAAGTTCGCCAGGGTCCCGCTGCTGACCACCGCCGCCGCGGCGGTACCGAGAAACCGGGCAAGTGCCACCTCCAAGGCGACGTGAGCGTCCGTCGTGCCGGTGGTGCTGCGCGATCCGTTCGACGCAACGCCGTATCGTTCAGCCGCTGCGCGCAAGGCGGTGACGACACGGGGGTGATGGGCGAGACCCAGATAATTGCACCCCGCGAACGCAAGCAGCGGCTGTCCATCGACGATCACCGTCTTGGGAGACGGCCAACCACTTGCTGCAAGTTTCATCGCTCGACCGCGGGTGCTCGTTCTCGTCACGTCCGACGCGAATCGGAAGCGGCGGTCAGATCTTCTCCAACGCGGTTCGCGCCGCTGCAATCGTGCGATCGATGTCGTCTTCAGTATGCGCGCCAGAAATGAACGCGGCTTCAAACTGCGCAGGCGGCCAATAGAAGCCCTGCTCCAGCATCGAACGATGCCAGATGCCGAAGCGCTCGGTATTGCAGCCACTGGCGTCGTCCCAGGAGCGGATCGGTCCACCGTGGAAGAACAACGTAATCATCGAACCCACACGCTGTACGCACGCCACCACCCGCGCATCGACGATGGCTTCGTTCAGGCCCGCCTCGAGTCGCGCGCCGAGCTTCTCGAGCCGCTCGTACAGAGCAGCGTCGAGCTTGCTCAGAGTGACGAGCCCCGCCGTCACGGCGACGGGATTACCGCTCAAGGTACCTGCCTGGTACACCGCTCCGAGAGGTGCGATGCGTTCCATGATCCGCCGCTCCCCGCCGTAAACCGCCAGCGGCATGCCACCGCCGACAATCTTGCCCAAGCAGGTCATGTGCGGGCGTATGGCGTAGCGCTCCTGGGCGCCGCCGCGTGCGACGCGGCAACCGGTCATGACCTCGTCGAAGATTGCGACCGCACCATTGCGTTCACACAAGCCAACCAGGCCCTCTAGAAAGCCCGGCTCAGGCGGCACACACCCCATGTTGCCCGCGACCGGCTCGACGATGACCGCCGCGATACGTGTCCCCTGATCTGCGAACAGTTGTGCCAGCCCCTCGAGGTCGTTGTAGCGCGCGACGATGGTGTGCTCGACGACCTTGCTCGGCACGCCTGCGGAATCCGGCGAACCAAACGTCGCGGCGCCACTGCCAGCCTTGACCAGCAAACAGTCACTGTGTCCGTGATAGCCCCCAGCAAACTTCACGATGACGTCGCGCCCCGTAAACCCACGCGCTGCACGCAATGCGCTCATCGTCGCCTCGGTGCCGCTGGACACACAACGCATCATCTGCAGCGCGGGATAGAGCTCCCCGAGCGTCTCGGCGAACTGCACCTCGAGCTCCGTGGGCGCGCCAAACGACAAACCTCGAGCCGCCACGTCTTGAACGGCCTTGACCACGTCGGGATCGGAATGGCCGAGGATCGCCGGCCCCCAGCTGCCAACGTAGTCGACATACTCGTTGCCATCGCTGTCCACCAAGCGCGCCCCACGAGCGCTCGAAATGAACGGTGGGCGACCGCCCACGGCAGCGAAAGCGCGTACCGGACTGTTCACGCCACCGGGAAGCCTCAAGGTTGCGCGAGCCAAAATCGACTCGCTCTTCGTACTGCTCATGCGATCCTCTTCGTTGGGGTCTGGGGCGGGCCGAAAGCGTATGGTCTCGCAGATTTGCCGCGCCCCCAAATCTCGCCGTTTCCCGCCGGTCTGAGAAGCACAAGAGCGAGCTCGGGCGGCGGACTGGCCGACAGTTCGGAACGGTCGGGGCTCGCGCCACGCTCGGGGTCGTCAGAACCCGATTCCGCAGTTCGTCGGCGGTTTGCGACTGCATGTATACGCATGTCCCACCGGAGCCGAGCTCCACATCGGCTACGGTGCAACGCTCCCGCTTACTCTTCGGGCGTGATCTCGACCCGACGCACGCCGTCATGCGAGCGGCAACGAGGCGACACGCCGACTCTCTCGCAGAAAGAAAAAGGGTCGCCACCGCGGGAGCTACGGAAGGCGGGAGACCGAATTCGTCCCACGACAATGCACTGACGAGAACCGGCTGCGTTCGAGGTGGAGAGTTCACCTGGAAGATTCGGTTGGGTTTGGCTCGAGGTGGAGTTGCTTGCTCCTGAGGGTGGCTCGGCTATTCTTCGAGCCTCGGAGTGTCCTCGGGGCTACAGGATGGGGCGCAGCCGAGCACGCGCCATGAACGACGTCGAAGAGCAAACGCTCCGCAGGAAGCTCGCCGAAGCTGAGCAGAGAATCGCCGAGCTCGAACGTCGTAGTGTACTCGAACCTCGCGGTGGAACGATGGAGTCACCCATCGACGCCATCCCGCCGGCAATCAGCGCGATGTTGAGTGACGTACTCGTCGGCATCTGGCACTGGGACCTGACCACGAACGTCGTACGCTGGTCGGAAAGCGTCGAGTTGCTCTTCGGGCTACAGCCCGGCGAATTCGCCGGGACCTACGAGGCCTACGAGGCCCTGGTGCCGGCAGAGGACAAGCCGGCCGTCGCACGCGCAATCGAACACGCGCTGGAAACTCACGACAACCTGGCCATAGACCATCGCGTCATCACCCCAAACGGGGAGCGATGGATAACGGGCAGAGGCAAGACCACTCGCGACAGCCACGGCAAACCGACCGAGATGCTGGGCATCGTCGCGGACATCACACACCGCAAGCGAATCGAGGAACAACTCGCGCAGGCCGAAGGGCGGATGCGAGCCTTCGCAGACGCCTCGTTCGAAGGGATTGTATTCAGCGAAAATGGCGTGATCCTCGACTCGAACGCAGCATTGGCGACCATGTTCGGTTACCTGCCGGGTGAGCTGAGGGGAGTCTCTGTCTCCCAGCTCGTCGCTCCGGAAGACATGAACCTGGTCAGAGACCATCAATCGAGCCATTTCGCGGGCGCCTACCAACACCGTGGCCGGCGCAAGGATGGATCGACCGTGATGGTCGAGGTTCGTGGGCGCCTCGTCACCTACCAGGGCAGGCAAGTCCGCATGACGTCGCTCAGAGACGTGACCGAGCGCATACGGCTGGAGGAAGAGCGGTCCTTGCTGGAGCAACAGTTGCGCCAGGCACAGAAGATGGAAGCCATCGGACAGCTGGCTGGAGGCCTGGCCCACGACTTCAACAACATCTTGATGGTCGTGCTCGGCAACTTGTCACTGGCGACCGTAGACCTGAAAGCCGGTGGATCTCCAGAAGCGATCCTGCATTCTCTCGTGGAGGCAGAGCAATGCGCGAAGCGCGCGCAGCTGCTTACCTCTCAATTGCTCGCCTACAGCCGTGGTCAACCGCACCAACCACAATTGGTCGACCTCAACGATACGGTCGACGAGTTGTTACCCCTAGTGACGCGCTTGGTCCCAGAAGACATCAAGGTCTCGACGATCAAGAGCGCTCGACCAACGACGGCACTCATCGACCCCGGACAGCTTCAGCAGATCATCATGAATCTGGTGGTCAACGCGCGGGATGCCATGCCTCAAGGAGGCTCGCTCTCGCTCGAGACGGATACCGTCAATTTGGCCATGGGGGAATCGCCGCTGCACATGGCTGCCTGCGGTCGGTTTGTACGACTGACGGTGAGGGATGACGGATGCGGGATCGCTCCGGACGTGAAAAGCCGAGTGTTCGAACCATTCTTCACCACCAAGTCCCGAGGCAAAGGTACTGGGCTGGGGTTGGCGGTCGTCTACGGGATCGTCAATCAAGCCGAGGGCTATGTTGGCATCGAGAGCGAACCCGGCAAGGGCACGACGGTCGAGCTCCTACTGCCGGCACGTGAGGTCTCCGCTGAACATCCCAAGCTGCAGACCAGCGATCCCACATCCGTTGCCTCCAAAGGAGATGGCGAGCTCATCTTGGTTTGCGAGGACGATGGCCAGGTCCGCGACGTCGTGTCCCGGATATTGCGTGACGCAGGTTATGAAGTGCTGACGGCCTGTGACGGACACCAGGCGATGGACCTGATTGCGCACTCTCCGAACATCGATCTGCTCATCACCGACGTGATCATGCCCGACATGGACGGCAAGCAGTTGTCGCTGGCCGTGCGCAAGGACCACCCTGGCCTCCACACCTTGTACTGCTCTGGCTATGCGTCCAACGTATTGTCCGACCGCGGAGAACTCGAAGAGTCGGAGTACTTTCTTGCCAAGCCGTTCAGTAGCGATGTGCTGCTGTCTCGAGTCGGCGAGATCCTCGCGACGGTACGAAGCGAACAAGCACCGTCGGCTGTTTGAGCAGCGTCGGCGTCCCGTTGAGCACGACGGAATGCTCATGTAGCCTGCACCCATGTTCGAATTCCTTGGTTTCGGTCATCGCTCATCGCGCACGTTCTCGGCAGTTGGGCGTGCAGGATTCATCACAGTGATCATCGCGGGAGGGTCGTTTGCCTCCGCTTGCTGCCCCGCGCAATCCAGCCCGGCGACCCCAACGTCTGAAAGCGCAAAGACGACAGAAGCAGGGAAACCGGCAGCCAGCCCGCCCAGCCACCAGCACGACCCAGGCAACGAGCGACGGGAACAGAGGCACGAACGAGCACCGGGTCACGCGCACCAACACCGGGGAGCGCACACGGGCGGCGCGCACCACCAGCACGACTTTTCCGATGTCGAACGCTACGCGAAGCTGTTCGAGGGGCCCGAGCGCGACGCCTGGCAGAAGCCGTCAGAAGTCGTGAAGCTGTTGGAACTATCGCCTGGTCAGGTGGTGGTCGATCTGGGAGCCGGAACGGGATACTTCCTGCCGTGGATGGTGCGTGAAGTCGGCGCGAGTGGAACGATACTCGCCCTCGACTCCGAACCAAACATGGTGGCCTACGTTCAACGGCGCGCTCAGCGTGAGGCGTGGAACAACGTCGTCCCGCGACGAGTCGCGCCTGAGAGTCCGGGGCTCGACCCGAACAGCGTCGACCGGATCTTGATCGTCAACACGTGGCATCATCTCCCAGACCGGCAAAGCTACGGCGCGGCCCTCGAGCGCGCGCTACGACTCGGTGGTTTCGTGCTGGTGGTCGATTTCGACGCGCAATCACCGATAGGCCCACCGACGGCCGCGCGCATCGCACCAGCGGTGGTAGTGGAAGAATTGCGCGTCGTTGGGTTCGAGGCATCGACAATCCAAGAACAGCTGCCGTATCAGTACGTCGTGCAGGGTCGCAAAGGCCCCGGCCTCGACGAAGGTGTTCGCTGATCAGCTCCGCCCGCGCGCGACGGCAACTCGACGAACGCGACGGGCAACGTCGCCGATCCGTTGGAGCAGTCCAACGGTTTGGTTTGTCGGGGCGAACCTTTCGAGTGATGGCAATTCGCGCTATGGTCGCGCGGTGCTGAACACCGATGGCACTGCCATCCAATACGAGAACGTGCACGTTGGCTACGAAGGTCGTGACGTTCTGGACGGCTTGGATCTGAGCGTTCACCAAGGAGAGCTCTTGGCGCTCGTCGGTCCATCCGGCTGTGGAAAGACCACGACGCTCAAGCTCGTCAATCGACTGTTGGAGCCACGCTCGGGAACGATTCGGGTAGCGTGGCACGACGCCCCCACGTCGGCAAAGACGTCAACGGAGGCGCCAGCCCTCACCGACGTGACGCAGATCGACCCAATCCTCTTGCGTCGGAAGATCGGCTACGTGTTTCAACGCTTTGGGCTGTTCCCTCACCTGAGTGTCGCGCAGAACATCGCGATGGTTCCCACCCTGCTGAGGTGGACGGAGGATGCCATTCGCCGAAGAACGTCGGACCTTCTGGAGCTGGTGCAGTTGCCTCGAGAGGTACTCGATCGCGCCCCGAGCACGCTGTCCGGCGGGCAACAACAGCGCGTCTCGCTCGCCCGGGCCCTGGCCGCCAGACCTCGTATCGTCCTGATGGACGAGCCCTTTGGTGCCCTGGATCCCGTCACTCGGGACGGGCTGCGCGATGAATACGCCCGATTGCGCAAACAGCTCGGCCTGACCACCATCCTGGTCACCCACGACATGGGCGAAGCGCTCATGCTGGCCGATAGGGTCGCCGTGTTGCGAACGGGAAAGATCGTCCGGATAGACGACCCCGCGTCGCTACTGCGCCACCCGGACGATCCGTTCGTGGAGCGGTTGTTGGACGCACCCCGACGTCAGCTCGAAGCGCTGGACGAACTGCGAAGTCAATCGCCCAATACACCCCAACCCACGCGGGCGTTGGAACCTTGAGTTCTCTCGGAGATCTTTCGCTTTGCCGCAGGATTTCACCTGATGCAATCACTCGGAGGACTTTCGTTCCTCACGCTGGCGAGCAATGACGGCAAACCTACGCGAGCAACTGACCCTGCTTCCCGGTTTGCTGGTAGCGCATGTCAACTTGTGTGCGGCCGCACTCGGGATCGGGTTGCTGTTGAGTCTGCCCCTCGGACTGGTAGCGGCCCGCTCGAAACGCTGGGGGTGGGTGCTCGTCTCGTTCAGCGGCGTCGTGCAGACGATCCCGGGTTTGGCACTACTGGCGTTGATGGTTCCATTGCTCGGCGCCTTTGGTTTCGTACCTGCCCTGGTAGCGCTGATCCTTTACAGCATGCTGCCTGTGCTGCGCAACACGGTCGTGGGCATCACCGGCATCGACCCGGCCGTACTCGAAGCGGCGCATGCGGTCGGCATGACACCACGCCAGGTGTTCACTCGTGTCGAGCTTCCTTTGGCCCTTCCGGTGATTGTTGCGGGGATACGCACCGCCACGGTATGGGTCGTGGGCACGGCAACCCTCAGTACGCCGGTTGGGCAAGCGAGCCTCGGCAACTTCATCTTCACAGGCCTGCAGACGCGCAACTGGACGGCGGTGGGCGTCGGTTGCGTCGGCGCTGCGCTGCTGGCACTGAGCCTCGACGGGCTGTTGGCCACACTGCAACGCGGAGTGCTGCGCCGCCGACCAATGCTCGTACGGGCGGCCCTGGCCACGCTTTTCGTAGGGCTTTCCGTGAGCGCGACCAGCAACTCGTGGTCCGCGAGATCCATCGTCGACACAGGCGCCCGCGACGATGCGAGCGAGGTGCCGTCGTACACGGCAGACGCCGCAGGTCCTTCGACTCCCATCGTTGCGGGTGATTCGAACTTGAAGCGCCCTTTGCGGATTGGCGCCAAGACGTTCACGGAGCAGTACATCTTGGCACACCTCATCGAAAGCCGCGCGCGCGCCGCAGGGCTCGACACCCAGCGCTTGGAGAGCCTGGGGTCGAGCGTGGTGTTTGACGCTCTCGTCGTGGGTAAGATCGACGTCTATGTCGACTATACTGGCACCATATTCACCAACGCCATGCACCGTTCCGATCTTCATGCACCCTGGCAAGTCAGCGCAGCTACCGCCGACTGGCTGGCAAAGGAGCACGGCATTCGCCAACTCGGTGAACTCGGCTTCGAGAACGCCTACGCCTTGGCCATGCGCGCCGACGACGCTGGGCGTTACAGAATCCGGAGCCTGCCCGATCTCGCCCCATATGCACCGAAGTTCACGCTAGGTGGAGACTACGAGTTCTTCGCGCGCCCCGAGTGGAAACAGGTGCGTGATGCCTACGGTCTGCACTTCTCGAAACTGACCAGCTTCGACTCCACATTCATGTATCCGGCGGTCCGCGACCGTGAGGTAGAGGTCATCTCCGCCTTTTCCAGCGACGGCCGCATCGCAGCGTTCGATCTCACGGTGCTGCACGACCCCAAGCATGCATTCCCACCGTACGACGCCGTGATACTGTTGGGGCCAACTGTCAGCGACGAGCCGCGAGTCGTCGCGGCTCTGCAACCGCTGATTGGAGCAATCCCCGTCGAATTGATGAGGGCGGCAAACTGGCGGGTTGATCGCGACGAAGACAAACAAAGCATCGAGCAGGCCGCGAGGTGGTTGAGCGCGCAGCTCGACAGCCGGCACATTCCGATGGGTCCGTGATGGCACGGCGGCCCGTCGCCACCCCGCGCCCCCTCGCGTGAATTCCCACCGGACCTGCGCCCGCGTCAAACCTCGGCCAATGTTCATCCAGTTGCACACCGACCGCGGACCCGTTCGAGAACCACCCTGACGCTGGGTCGGTCCCCGCTCGTGCTGCTTCGACAACGCGTTGAGGCAAGAGCAGACCGCACGCGGTCGAGCGTATCAATCTGCTGGAGAACGGTTGGGACTCTGGCCGTTGATCCGCTCCGTCACGGCGTCCAGTTTGTACGAGATTGCAGGCGTGATGAGCGGAGATATTTCGTAGGCTCCGCACGGTGCCCGCCGGGTCGAACTTCGGCAGAGTGAGTCCCCGTCTTGATGTCGCGCGTCGGCGATGGTGAATGTAGGTGGGTGGGGATTGTCGGTAGGAAACGGAAGACGCTGCGTCAGGCTACCGCCCATTTGGCCCCTGCAACTTGAGCACACATTGTCAACAGATAAGGCGCATTAGGATGACTCAGAATGCCCATCGGCCGGAAATTCGCGACATCAGCGGGACCTCCGAAGGGGCGCGAACTGAGGTCATCTCGTTGAAATCACTCCGATAGCCCAAGGTGGCTAGGCAAATCCGTTCAACGAATGTCTTGGCCTTAGACTGTGAAGCACTTTACAGTGCTGTGTCATGAGCGACATCGTCAAGCAGATCAAAGACGCTGAACAATCGAAACGGAAGGCCCTGGCATTCCTCCACGTGGAGCTTGGATACGAGTCACCCCAGGCGCTGGCTTCGGCAATCCTCAAAGCAGCAGGGGGAGCTCCCAAAGGCGCCAAACCGGCGGCTGGTCCTTCGACTTCCGTCAGAGCGCCTGTTGCGAAGCAAGGCAAGGGGAGGCGTCTATCGCCAGAGACGCGCGCGGCGATCATCAGCGCCCTGAAGTCAGGTGTGAAGGGTACTGAAGTGACGAGGCGCTTCGGAGTTTCCTACCCGACGGTGCACGCCATCAAGGGATCGCTCGGCATGGTCACCAGCCGCGGCGGCAAGAAGACCAAGAAGAAGTGAGCTAGCCTCGCTTCCGACCTGCGAGACACGCAGCGGCGGGGTTGGTTCCGCACCGCGGTCTCGGGGGGCACTTTCAGAAGACGAACGACCCGGATCCACAACGGGTCGTTGCAGCATCGGCAGGCCCGTCCTTGGCTCGTGCGTGTGTCTCGCACCGCCCGTGTGGTTTGGGCCGCGTCGGCGCGCACCGGATCGCCCTGATCCGCGATTTCGCAGGGGGTGGCCGAGGGGCTCTCGTATGCAGGCGCTCGGTTGCCGACCCCGCAGGGGACTTGCGATCCGCCGCCAGAGTGCGATGTTCTTCTGATGGCACCCACAGCGGTGGATTTGGGGCCGCTAGGTGGAGCCTTCGCGAGAGCCGGAGTACGGACTGAAGATCTGCACCCCATGCTCATCGAGCGCATGCGCTTGCTGCTGGAGCGCACGGAGACCGTCGACGACTGTGAGCGAGCCACGCGCCTCGCCGAGTTCGTCTTCGACCGGTTCGATGGTGGGGGTAAGGCTTTCAGCGACGTAGAGAAAGCGACCGTGCGCTGGGGCAGCTTGTTCTCCGATATCGGAAAGACGGGCCCAGAACGGGCCAACCCAGAGCAGCAGCAGCTCATCGCCGACATGTTCTCCATCGAACGGGTCCCCGACGGGACAATCTCGGTAGACGTGTTCTTACACACGTACTTCCCTGACGATGCGCCGGAACGTGTCGAGCGTTTCGAATCGTTGGGACTGGATTCGCTGATGACGATGCGCGAGTTCTGGAATCTCCACGTCGGCTGGACCCTCGAACTGCTCCATGATCGAGTCGCCTTCCCCGAATTCGTGCCAGCGGCGGCGGCCCACCACATGCTGGAGCACGTCAATCCAGCTGCACTCGTCGACGATGACGACCGCTTCACCCTGCCGTACGGAACGAACACTGAGTTCGATCGCGCGGAGAAGCTGATCATCATCCTGGACAAGTACGACGCAGCTCGCCGGCGTAGTGGACACGATCACGAAGCGGCTCTCCAATGGCTCAGGCAACTCATCAATCGCAATCCGCGCTTCAGCGACGACCAAGAATTCATCGAGCTGCTACATGTTCTCGATGGCGTCATGCATGGGCCGGCCCGTGCTCTGTACGGTGACTCGTGGCGGGAATCGTGAACCAGTTCACGCAGTGCTCCCTCAATTCTGACTAGATCATCGAGACCCCTCGAATTTGACATTCCGCCAGACGATGCCTCGCGAACGCTGCGACGTGCCTGGGTATTTGCAGGAAGTCCAACGGTGTAGCCTTCCCATCCCATGCTCGAACAGCTGACCGGGTCGACGCGAAATTCCATTTTTCCCTAAAGCTGGACCCAGCTCTGGCCGCTTGCAGAGGCGCCGGGAGGAACATCACGCCGACTATTGGATCGTGCATCAACTCACCATCAGGTGAGACCTTGGACAAGTCGACTGTAGGAGTTACCAGTGAACGCCCCTGAGCAACGCCTACGCCTACGCGAAGACGGAGGCTCGAACGGCTTCCCAACTGCGTCGAGAAAGCTAACATCCCGCTTGCACTATTCGTCGAAGTGATGACACTTGAACCTCTCTGCTGAGAGCGGGTAGCGAATGGCGCAAGCGTTGGACCCAGTATCACCACCACCGGCAAGTGCGGCTCGATACACGGGAACTCGCAAGCGCCTCACCGTGTACGTGCTGGCCCTGGCCGCATTCTACCTCTGTTGGTCGACCTACCTCAGCATGTCCCAGTCGTGGCACGTCCTCGCCGACAAGTGGCCGATTGCCGTGGCAATGGCGCTGGGTTCGTTCGTAGCTGGATCAACACCCATGGGAGGAGGTACCGTGGGTTTTCCCTTCTTGGTGCTCGGCTTCGACTTCCCGGTATCCGTTGGACGCGACTTCAGCTTCGCGATTCAGTCGGTGGGAATGGTCAGCGCGACCCTCTACCTTCTCGCGGTGCGGCGCCCACTCGACTGGGCCTTTCTGCGACCCGCGCTGATCGGTGCGTCGATGGGCACGCCTCTCGGCCTGGTTCAGTTCGCGCCAAACGTACCGACGGTAGTCATCAAGCTCGCGTTTGCGTCGTTGTGCGCGAGTTTCGGTGTGCTGCACCTCGTCAAGTCTCGATCATTGGTCGAAGACGCACGGGGAACGGGTGCAGGTCCGTTCTCACGGGCACACGCAGGCTACGCGATGGGCTTCTTCGGAGCAGGCCTGGTCTCATCGATCACTGGTGTTGGTGTCGACATGCTTGCGTATATCGTGCTCGTGCTGCTGTTTCGGAGCGACCTGCGAATCGCCATCCCGACGTCAGTCGTGCTGATGGCATTCACTTCGCTCGTCGGCACGGCGACCCAGATCACTCTGGGAGAGTTGGATCAGGGCGTACGAGACTTGTGGCTCGCGGCAGCGCCAGTCGTTGCAATCGGCGCGCCGCTGGGTGCAGTCGTGGTCGAACGGCTCAATCGACATGCCGCGCTGCGGTTCGTGTCGTTGTTGTGCCTCGGACAGTTCGTCTGGACCCTACACCACGAGGCAGAGTCGCTGGGCAGCGCCGGAGTGTCGATAGCGCTCGTCACGATGGCTGTGACCCTGGGCCTCTTCGAGCACCTCTACCGCCTAGGAAGGCAAACCTCGGTTCCCCGAACTCAATCGTGAGGCGTCGTCAGCCGCAGCGCTCGCACAGCTCAGGGACGGCGGTAACGCACGACGCGAATCTGCTTGCCCACGTGGAGCGGCTCCACCTCGAACTCGTGGGAAAGTCGAACAATCGCCCCCAGACCGCCGCCCATACCTCGCCTACTGAGGTACTTGCCCGGATCGATCGGTCCTTCGTCGTTGAAGCCGTCTTGCATCGCAAGCGCAAGATCCTTGAACGGGGGACCGCTATCCGCTGCAAGGATTAGCAACCCGTAACCCTTGTCGTTTGCCAGCTCTTCCAACCCGATCGACCCGGATACGCCATACTTGAGGATGTTGGACGTCAGCTCGGATACGACAATCGCCAACTCCCCACACTCGCGCCGCGAGAACCCCAACCCTGCGGCGAAGTCCATCGTGCACCGCTGTAGGTGGTAAACATCAACCCAATCTCGAACCGCGTGGTGTGGCACGTGATGTCTTGCCCGGCTCCCTCGACGTCAACGGCGAACGGAGCGTT
>QJWJ01000219.1 GCA_003235365.1 Deltaproteobacteria bacterium | reverse complement strand
TGCGGCGTCCCCGATGTAGCTGCCGCTCGCGTGTAGCGTGTTGCCTCGAAGCGTCGGTGGGATGTTCAAGTTGGCTGTGTGTGAGGGATCCGCGTCGTCGAAGCGCACGTCTACTCGCTCGTACGTCCCAGCCGGGACTTGGATGTCGTCCATGCTCGGGGTCGCGTTTCCCGTCATCAGGTCGACGACCCAAGGCCCGTCGACGCGGATCTTGTCTTCGCTGCAGTGGCTGCCCGCGTCCCCGTGGTCCTCGCATTCGACGCTGTCAGGCAAGTCGAACTCGATGTGACGCACGAACGCCAGGGCGGTGTGCACGTGAAGTTCGTCACCTCCCGATTCGCTGGCGACGACCCCGGGCAGGTCAGCTTCCTGCGGGGCATCCCCATCCAGGGTCAGGCGCATCGATACGTTGGCAAAGTCACGGGGTGTCTCGTCAGCACTGCCACACGCCGATCCGAGCAAACTCAGCGCAGTTGGCATTGCGACGCTCCAGACAGCTCGACGACCCAGGGCTCGGCGCTGAGTGCTCCTGAGCCGAGCATCGAGGCGCTTGCTGGGACGGGTGACTGGGACGTGGGGGCGGGTTGGTTGATTCACGGGTTATCTCCTCTTCTTTTCTCTTTGTTTCAATCAGGGCGATGACGAGCAGGTCCGGACACGGAAGTGCCGGAGCAAAGACGAGCGAAGCCGTGGCAATCGCTCAGGATTGCATTGGCCGATTGGAGCTTTGGGAGCGTCGTGTGGGGATCGGTGGGGACCGAAGCGTAACGAGGGTTGGAACCCAGCGCCCGATCAGTGGGCCGCGTTCAATTCAGTTGAACGTCTCAATGCTTCCACGAAAGCGTTCTCGATGTCGCTGCAGCCGCTTGCTTCCGTGATCACTAGCCCCGACGCAGTCAGCTCCAGTTCGCCAGCTTCCAGACAGTCGATGATCGGTAATGCTTCGAACCAAACGGCCACGTCGAAGGCGGCGAGCAGCGATTGTCCGGCTTCGACCAGGGCTCCGCTGGGGCTTTCGAAGCGCATCGTTTCGTTTCGTTCGAGCGCAAGGCGGAAGTCACGCAGTTGGCCCTGGTATTCGAAATGGCCGGCAACCGCGAAGGTGTTTCTTCCCAGTAGAGTCTCGCGGTCGAGTCGTTCGAGGTCGACATCGACGCGTGTGTACGTGCCCGTTGGCAACTCGAAGAGGTCGAGGCTCGGCTTCGCGGCGCGGGCTAGCAAGTCGAGCTCGAAGGCACCGCGGATGCGCAGGCGGTCGGCATCGCACTCGACCCCGGCGCCGAACTCCAACGCGCTGCAAGGCATCGTGTCTGGGGTCCTCAGTTCGATCCGTGTGACCGCCATGGTCGCCGTCTCGATGAAAAACGACGCGCCGCTGGCGTCGGTCGTGTACAGGCCTACGCCACGGGCGCCGTCGGTGGAGGCCGCGTCCGAGCGCTTTGCGTTGGTGCCGCCATCTCGGTCATCAGTCACGCTCAGCGCTTGATGTGACGTCCCAAACTCCATGGTGATGCCGTTTCCTGTCTTGGTGCCATCCGCGGCACAACTCCAACAGAGCGCGATACAAGCTGCGATGGCTCGTTTCATGATTCCGTCCTCCGCGTCACGGGTATCAACGCGAAGCTGATGTTGTAGATCTCCGCGTCATCGGCGCTCGGTTCCGTGCCGTCCAAGCTCGCCAGCAGTTCGTCCTGGAACGCGTCGATGCGTTTGCAGAACGCTTCGTAGTCCTGCTGAGTCAGCTTTGCAGTGACCGACGTGACGCTCCTCGCGTCGATCTCGACGGTTTCCAAACTTTCGGCAGCCCGCTCCAGCATGTGTCGATGATAGTTGCGAACGGCGAGTGACTTGACCTGGGGTGGAGTCTCCAGCGTGCCTCGTTTGATCTGCAGTTGCCCTTTTGCGTCTTGCGCGAGCAGTCCGAGACGCGTGAGTAGAGTCAGCGCTCGTTTTGCTTCGCTGAGCTTGATGCGCGGCCAGAGCCGCTCGGCGATTTCAGCTGGATTGGTCGGCGCGTCGCGCAGCGTCAACAGCTCGCGAATGGGCACGGCCCACCAGGTGGAGTACAGCTCGAATTCGTCGTCCCTCAGCACTCGTCGCAACTTCGACGCGCGCAAGCGGCGGAGCAGGCGCGTACGGGTGTCATCGTCTGGCGCTTGCGACAACGTGACCAGCAGCTCCAGCGCGGCCGCTTCCTGCTCCGACAGGCCCAATCCCTTGGCGACCTTGCCGACGGAAGCCAGCGCGAGGTTCCGCTCACCCTCGATCACGTGCTTCAGGAAGCCCACTGACGAAAATCCACTGCGGCGAGCGAACGCCCGATAGCTGAACGACCGTGTCGTTCCCTTCAGGTGAGCAACCATGTCGCGCAGGTATGCACGATAATCGGCGTAGTCGACTGGGGTTGGTCGCGTCTGCATCGCAGGATTCAAGGTGCATCGATTGTGGATGAAACGCGAGTCTCACGCGCGACAAAGCGTTCTCATTAGAGAACGAAACTGTGCATAAGCATTGGAAATTATGCGTGTTATTCGTTCGTGTGTGTAAGAAAATGGAATGCCCAGAGAACGACAGTCGTCGAGCCTGCTCGACGGTCTGCGACCGTGAACAGCGGGTTCCCCTGATCTCCAGCGGGGGATTCGCGAGCATCACACGTGCCAGTGGTGGGCTGTCCAGCCCGCTCGTGGTTCGTGCGTTGGCGTATCGGTCTTTGGATGCCGGTGGGATGCTTCGGCACCGGCGAAATCAAGCGACCGAGAACACCTCGCCCGTCGGCGCATGGAAGTAATGCAACCTGTAGGTTGCACGTTCGTCGAGGGCCTTGAAGAAGCCGGACTGCGTGAACGTGCGACCCACACTCTCGGCGGACTGGAGCCAGTTGCCTGCGCGCAATACTGGCAGTTGGTCGACTTGCCAGTTCAACCTGTCGATGTCCCCGTCGAAGTAGTGTTCGCCGAACTTGACGGCTGGAAGGCGCTTTCGATTGCTGAGTTTCGTTCGCTTGGTCTTCTGAACCAAGACCGATACGTTGTAGCCGTAAGTTGCCACGCGGGCCTGGCGACAGTCGAACCCGGCATGTACGAGATGCAGTAGCAGCAGCCCGGCGTTCCACAACGTCAGGTGCCCGAGCGTCATCTGTGGCTTCAAGGGCGGAACGGTGACACAGAGCCAACCGTCTTTGGCGAGTTGTCGGTACGCTTGATCAAAGAACAATCCCGGATTTCGCAAGTGCTCCACGACGTGGCTCGCCCAGATCACGTCATAGGGCTTCTTCGGTTTGAACGTATCGTACGGTCCTGTGTGAATCAGGGGCACCGGTCCGGGCTTCGTGTCGAGCAAGTCGATTTGCAGGTCGGGGTGGCGCTCCGAGAAGTAGCCCGCGTGAATGCCGTACGCGCCTCCGATGTCGAGCATGCGCTTCCCTGCGGTTGGCGACTTCGACAGAATCGCCGAGAGCTCTTCAGCGGCGAGGTATGCGCGGAACCGCTTCAGACGAGTCAGCGTGTTGCCTTCTCCGTCGGCCGGCCTCGGCGGCTCTCGGCCGCTCAAGCGAGATCGCACCTTGCGCGCGATGCGGAGCAAGCGTCTCGGGAGTTTGTTGATGTTCGGGCGCATTGGTATGCGATTACCACGACGTGATTGCTCGATGCCAGCCGATGCTTGGCGGCTCTTCCGCGCTGGGGCTCGGCGGGGGATTCGGCGCAAGCACGCCCGCCGGGCTAGCACAGCTCCGGCGTGCCATGATAGGCCAAGCCAGATTCGGAACATGGAGCCAGTCGTGAGCCAGAAACGGTCGATTCCACGTCGCCCCAGCGTTCCCAAAAACCCGTGGCGCGCGCGCCGACACCACAAGCGGGAACGCGAAGTTGCTCAGATGTCTCCCGAGGAGGCTCGGCAACTCTTGGAGAAGGCGTTCGACCTGGAGGGCGCCAAAGCGGCTTGCCGCGCGATACCTCGGGAGGTCGAGTTCGCCTACATTCCGTGGATTGCCTCGCATGGAGATGCGTTGTTCGAGCTGATCAATGGCGACAAAGCGCTGTGTGCGCCGATACCGTTGGTACCCGACCTCCACGAACCGCGTCGGCGGCATCGCGCTTCGGCCAGCGTGCGTCGCCGCGCGGACGTGTTTCTGCCGATGTGTCGGGAGGTGTTTCGCGAATTGCCGCCGCACGTGCGAGGTGTGCTCTTCTCTCTCGATTGGAATCCCGTCATGCGCCAGGCGGCGTACGCCTGCAAGCAGCTGGGATTGGAGACGATTCTCATCCCACACGAAGGCATCTTCGCGCGCGTCGACGCATACTACCAGGACCTCAACAACCGCGCGGACTACCCCGTTTGCGATCGGATACTTGCTTGGGGTGAATTGCAGGCCGAGATCTTCACGGGTCGCGGCTACCCGGAGGATCGAGTATCCGTGGTGGGGGCACCCAAGTTCGACCTGGCATTGAACTACCGTCCTCAGTCGTCACGCGACGAGTTCTGTGCGCGCTTTGGCTTTGCTCCTGAAAGGCCGATCGCGCTATTTGCTCTGCAACCGCTGGATAGCCAATACGACCGGCAACGGGCGAAGGCGACCCAACGCAAGGCTGTCAGAGCGTTGGCGGCGGCCTGTCGTCGCAGCGGGGCGCAGTTGCTGCTGCGCGGCACTCCAAATGGCGACGACGTCTTGGGCGTACAGAAGTGGTTATTTCGCTGGCTGCCACGCGTGGCGCTCGACGAGGGCCAGCCGTATCAAGTGTCGGCTGCCGAGGCGATTCACCATTCTTCGCTCGTCTTGGCGGTGAATAGCACGATGTTGTTCGAAGCTGCGGTGATGGGGCGCCCTTCGATTGCCGTACCGGGTGCCGAGGCTGGGGCTGCTTGGCAGTTGGTGGGTGGTCCCGTGATCAGTCTGGATGGCGGCCTCGATGCTCGTGTCGCGGAATTGATCGAGCGTCGGGCCCCGACCCTCGCGACCGACGAGGGTTCATCTTTCGCGCGCGCGTTGAGTATCGGGCGTTTTGACGGGCAAGCGGTCCATCGAGTGCGTCAGGCCCTCGCCGATCCGACTCGCCGTCGTGAGGTGCTGGACTTCAGCGACTTTTCTTTCCTCTTCGCGGAGCGCGTCGCGGATCCCGGATGGGTCGCGCCGGGCACGTTGGGCTTCCACCGCAAGCCGTTTCGCAGCATGCGTCATGTCAAGGCGATGCTGGGGTTCAACAAGTTCGTCGTTCCCAAGACGTTGCACGACGCGGCTCGTGTCGACGTCTTCGCTCGTTGGAGCGGCGGGGAATCGGAGCTGCATCGCCGCATCGACGATTTTGCTCGAGCAATCGGCCGTCCACGACTGATCGTCGAGGACGGCCTGTTGCGCTCGGTGGGCCTAGGCGTGGAGGGTACGCCTGGCTTGTCGTTGATCATCGACGACAAGGCACCGTACTTCGACGCCACCGCACCGTCGCGGCTCGAGGACTACCTCAATGCCGATTGGCAACTCGACGACGCTCAGCGTGAACGTTGTGAGCGGGCCATCGCGAGAATCACGGAGCTGAGGCTCGCCAAGTACAACAATGCGCAAGACGTACCACTGGCGCTTCCGGATGATTCCGTGTTGGTGGTGGATCAGCGTGCTGGCGACAGCTCCATCGTCAAGGGGTTGGCGGGACCGGCCTCCTTCGAGCAGATGCTCGAGGCCGCCGTTGCAGAGAATCCCGGCAAGACCGTCGTCGTCAAACTTCACCCCGACGCCATCTCCGGTAGGCGCGACTCGGCCCTCGCTCAGCTGCCTCGGGTGAACGACGAACGGGGCGTCATCGTGATTCGCGACAACGTGAACCCCCACGTGCTCTTGGACGCTTGTAGCGTGGTCTACACCGTAAGCTCTGGCCTCGGGTTCGAAGCCTTGATGCGAGGGCGACGGGTGCGGTGTTTCGGGATGCCGTTCTACGCGGGTTGGGGGCTGACCCAGGACGAGCTCACCTGTCCCCGGCGCGTTCGACCGCGCAGCGTCCATGACGTATTCCACGCTGCATACATAGTTCACAGTCGCTACTTCAGCCCACAGCTGACGCGCGTCTGCGATCTCGAGGACTTGCTCGACTACTTTGCTGCTGAGCGTGGGCGCACCCGTGAACCGAGCCCAGCGAAAGGACAGCTACAGTGAACAAGAAGCTCGACAAGGTGCTCAGTCGCGGCGTCGTCAAGGGGCGGTTGCGGGTCACTTTCGCGGACGGCACCCATCGCAGCTACGGTGATCCGCGTGCGAAAAAGACGGTCATTCGTTTGGCGTCTTCGGAAGCGGAAGCCGCGCTGGTTCGCGATCCCGCGCTCGAGTTGGGGGAGCTGTACATGGACGGTCAGCTCACGATCGAGCAGGGGACTTGCTACGACCTCGTGGCGACGGTCAAGCGCAACGCGAGGCGCATCTACAGCCTGTCCTCGGTTGCGCGCTACGCCGGCCGCTATGCGACGGCTTTCGCTCGGGAGCGACAGACGTTGCTTCGTGCGGAGCGGAACATCGCCCACCACTACAACCTGGACGAGCGCTTCTTTCGGCTCTTTCTCGACGATGACCTGCAGTACACTTGCGCTTACTTCGAGCATCCAAAGCAGTCACTCGAGGCGGCGCAGCTAGCCAAGAAGCGCCACGTGGTGGCCAAGGCCCTGGTCGAGCCGGGGCATCGCGTACTGGACATCGGCAGTGGCTGGGGAGGGCTCGGGTTGTACTTGGCAGACGTTGCGGGTGCGAAGGCAACGGGCGTTACCATCAGCCAACCGCAGCACGCTGTCGCTCAGCGTCGTGCGGCCGAGCGCGGCTTGGCCGAGCGCGCCGAGTTTCTCCTTCAAGACTATCGTTCCCTGCAGCAACGCTTCGACCGAATCGTTTCCGTCGGGATGTTCGAAGCAATCGGACTCAAAGAGTTCGACAACTTCTTCACGACCGCGGCACGCCTGCTGGAGGACCGGGGGGTGATGGTTCTGCACAGTATCGGCCGCACCCGGCCGCGCCCTGTTCCCAGTCCTTGGATGGAGAAGTACATCTTTCCAGGAAGCTACATTCCAGCGTTGTCTGAGGTGCTCCCTGCAGCTGAGCGGGCTGGGTTCATGGTCACCGATTGCGAGATCTTGCGCTTGCACTATGCGGACACGCTGCGAGAGTGGCGCCGTCGCTTTCTGCGTGCCCGCGACGAGGTCCTGAAGCTCTACGACGAGCGCTTCTTGCGGATGTGGGAATTCTACCTGTGCGCGGCAGAAGCCGGCTTTCGGATCGACCGCTTGTTCGTCTTTCAGCTGCAGTTGGTCAAGCACCTCAAGGCGGTGCCTTTCACCCGAAACTACATTCCTGAGCGCGAGAACGAACTTCGAGCGGTCGAGGCGCGGCGGGAACCCTATCGATTTGCCCACCAGCACCGCGATCGACGCGCGTCGCTCCCCCGAGGCGACGGCAAGAAATGACACGGCTAGATCAGAGTTCGCGATTCGAGAACTTTGCACTTCCCTGACGGCAGATTCTGCCCATCATGAGGCATCTGTTGGCCCCGGGTTCAGCGGGTTCAGCGAGCTTGTGCCTTCGGTTGGATGCTTTTCACAGTTCGATTGTCCTTTTGTGTTTCACAGCGATCGTTCCCGTCACTGCCGTTCGCTTTGATTACCTTTTCGTTTGCGTGTGTGCCCCCACTTCAGTCAATCAGTGCTCCGTATGCTTCGCACTGCTTTTTCTTCTCGCCATCTTTGCCTCATCGCCGTGGGGCTGGCGCCGTGGAGCGCCGTCGGTTGCGGCAACTCGACGGACAATGGGTCCAACATGATGCCCGTCGATCAAACCCCGACGGGCAATCCCACCACGGGGCCCACCACGCCCGCGACTAGCGGTACCCCCACGGGGCCGGCGTCGAGCCCGACCACCCCGACTGACCCCACGGCAACTGGGCCGACGGGAACGACGGGTTCACCTTCGGCCACGACTCCGGTGGGGCCGACGGCAATGGGACCCACCGCGATGGGACCCACTGGCCCCATGGGACCGACCGGTCCAACGGGTCCCACCGGCCCAGTTGGACCGACCGGGACCGCAGGAAGCATGGGGGGTGCCGCCGGCATGGGCGGGGCTCAGGCTACCGGTGGTGCCGGGGGCAGCATGGCCGGCGCAGGCGGCATGGACGCAGCAGGTGGCGCCGGAGGCGGCATGGGGTTTGCACTCACCGGGCCGTGGGTGGGCGGGCAGGAGTGTACAGAAGCTGACAAGGACGACGTTTGTCTCAACATCGAGCCGGAGTATCGGGCAACGATGATCGGAGGGCAGAATATGATGCCGACGATCACGTGGACGGCGGGTCCCGAGGGAACTCAGAGCTATGCCCTCGTCTTTTGGGACCTCAAGAACATGCAGACCCACTGGGCGATGTGGAACATCCCGGCTACCGTGATGTCGGTGGGGCCCGATTCGATCCCCAGTGAAGCTACCTCGCGTTCGTTCTCCAACGGTGACTGGTTCGGTTCGGGGGCGTGCGCAAACTACTACGAGCTTTTGGTCTACGCCTTGAGCGAACCGACCTTCGACGCCGGCGGCGATCAAGCGGCGGCGCGAACGAAGCTTGCGGATGACGACGGCACGTTGGTCTTGGCGAAGGATTTCGCGCGTGTGAACCCCAAGGCACCCTGCGGGAATTAGCGCCAGCCGTCACGAATGAACCGCGCCGTTGGCCACGGGGCATGCTCGGCTGGATGTAGAATGGC
>QJWJ01000542.1 GCA_003235365.1 Deltaproteobacteria bacterium | reverse complement strand
GCCCACGAGCTCAGCGACGTCGTGCTCGCTGTTCGGCTGGCAGACGATGCCGAGTCGGTGGTAGTTCTCGGTGGTCGCAAGCGTCGATGCGGACGAGACGGAGCCCGTGTACCCAGCGAGCGCGACAGACCGAGCACCAGGGCGCGGCTGCGACTTGTCCAGGATGTGGGCGGACGTCGCGGCAAGCGCGCCAGCAGCCCAGGCGGAGACGCCAACGTAGTACTTGCGCGTCGACCCCAGCGCCGCAAGCGCGGCCGTGAGGTTTGCGATCTCCGTGGTCGTGCCCTCAGCGCCAGCCGTACCGGTGCCGAGCCCGAGAGCCGCACCAGATGCAGCAACAGTCGTGCCCTTGCCCGAGTCGATGATGGCTCGGAAGCGAATGACACCAACGGTGCCGTCGCCCTGCGAGATGCCATCAATCTTGGCCGTGAGCGTCAGGACGCCCGCTGCATTCGTCGCGGTGACGGGGAGCCAGTCGCGCGCGTTGATCGCGTTCTTCGCGTTCGTCGCGATGGTCGTGACGGTGTCGTCATCGGTGAACCCGACGGTGATCTTCTCGCCGCAAACCGTGACGACCGTCTTGCCCGTGCCGGTCGGATCCGTCGCCCAGGTGATCGTGCCGGTGGCGGCGACATCCGTTGACGTGCTCGTCTCAGCGTAGGGGACGGCCCACAACTTCGCCTGCTTGTTGTTCCGCATGAAGATGCGGAGAGCGCGATGCAGTGGCGATCCAGCGCCCGCGCCCGTCTTCGCGTCCGCTTCGTTGCGGACCTGATAGAGCTCGTTCACCGTCCACGTTCCCGCGGCCGTTTTGGGCATCACGAAGCAGACCTCGCGCGCGACTTCGCCGGCGTTCGACGGGCCCTGGTTGAACAGGATCTCGCCGTAGACGCCGGGCGTGACGTACGAACTTGGCACGCCAGTGATCGGAATTTCAGCCATCGGTCACGTCCTCGGTCTTGCGTTTTGAGACTGGCTTGGTGGGAGCCGGCACTTCGATGACTTCTGGAGGCCGACGCATCGACAGCTTCAGCATGCGGCGACCCGCGGGGCTGAACTCTTCGACGCCGTAGGGCTCAGCAGCGTCGTGCGACAGATTGCGCACCGCCCCGTCGCCAACGGCCTGCCCGCCCGGTCGTGGCACCATGTGCCCAGGCGCCGCGATGTAGTATCTCTTGGCCATCCGTTACCTTCCGCGACGCGACTGCGCCGCCAGTAGTCTCAGCCTTCCGGCGAGTTCGTTTTGGAATCTCACGCCCGCGCGTTCAGCGGCAGTGCGCATGAACCACGTGGGTTTCGTTCCTGGGTGCCAGACGCTCTTTCTGAAGAAGACGCGTCCGCCAATGACGAAGCGCAGCGCCTTCGCTCGCTTGGCTACGATGCGGTGAGCGCGCGATCCCTTTTCCAGCACGGCCGCGTGCTTCGACGTGTTGCGCAGCTTGAGCACCGCGCCCGTGCTCGTTCGCACGATTCGGTAGGTCTGCTTGTTCGCGACGTCACGGGTCCGGTGCGTGAACGGGACCGCGTTGGACGCGACGTAGGCGTTCGCCTCTTCGCCTGCCGCGATCGCCGACTCGGCGACAGCATCACGAATGCGGTCCAAAAGCGTAGAGTGTTGCCGCTTCAGACTTGCGACATCAATCGGTCCCATCACAGGTCCGCAACGCCGTCGATCAGGTTAGGGGTGCCGCTGCCGTTACCCGCAACGTCGAAGCCCGTAATCTCAGGGTAGACGTCGAGGAAGCCCTCGGTCTCGACCGTGAAGAGCTCGAGCTCGGCGATGTAGTAGGGGGCGCCGTCGCCCTGCTCGCCAAACGTCGCGCTCCCGAATGTGTGGCGAGCCAGTCGCACGGACGAAAACACGAGCTTGTCGGTATCGAACTGGGTTGCGCCGCCGTCGTAGTCGGGGTGAAGCCGCTCAGCGAACATGAGGCCGATGAGCTTTGGGAATGCGCGGAGAACCGGCAGCAATCGCGTTCTGTCTTCGATGCCGAGCTGCCCGAGCACTAGACCGAAACCCCAGAGCGTCTCGGCTGAATCGAGCTCAAGTGTCATCGCTCGACTGACGCCGCTTCTGGGCGTGCAGTAGAGCAGCGGGAAGCCCGTCTTGACCTGCTTGAGGTAGGCGGGCTCCGGCTCGAACGGGATCGCCATTTCGACTGGCGACTTGCCCGCCAGCACTGTTCCCGCCGTCCAATTGGCCCAGCCTTTCGTGTTCAGTTCGCTGACGATCGTCTGCTTCGACCACGCCAATAGCCGTTCGTGAGCGGGGTCCAGCGCGGAGAACGCATCGGTCGCTTCCGAGTTGACGCCATCAAACTTGGTCGCGCCGAATGTGCGGTAGAAGCTCGTCATGGTCCGACCACCGCGTTGTCGGCGCCGTCAGCGACTCGCTTGAGCGTCACGACGAACCGAAGAGCACGGTCAGTGTCGACAGAAACGAGCTCGTAGCGAGCGCCGCCCGGCGGAGCTCCTGGTCCGACAACGACGTAGTTGAACTGGTCGCCATCGTCGAGCTCGGGGTCGAGCGTCTCGTACGGCGTGCC
>QJWJ01000420.1 GCA_003235365.1 Deltaproteobacteria bacterium | reverse complement strand
GTCGGCGGCGTCGCAGCCCATGCGGTGGGTGAGGCCGCCACCATTGGAGAACCCCGACACGTAGATGCGTGTCGAATCGATGCACATCTCGTCGCTCAGTTTGTCGATGAGCGCGCGGATCAGACCAACGTCGTCGATCTTCTCGTTGCCCGCCGTGCCGCAGCAGGTGTCGTCCACATTCCAGTAGCCGTCGACTCCGTCGGGATACACCACCACGATCCCTTCCCGATCGGCAACGTGGTTCCACCCGCTCAGCTGCCGCTGCTGTTGCCCATCGCCGCCCGCGCCGTGAAGATCGAAGACCAAGGGCAGCGGATCCGTCGCTGACAAACCAGGCGGAACGTGTACGTCGTAACTGCGAGATCTGCCGTCGTGTTGCAGCGTCCCACTGCGATCGCCGGCCGTTGGAGCCGTTGCCTGCGTGGGGCAGGTTTGTTTGGGGGGCATCGATGGCCCGTCCGTGCCAGCGTCTGGCTCGGCGCCGGCAGCGCCCGTGTCGCTCTCGGGCGGAGCACCACCGCTCCCTTCCTGGGGCCGGGGGATCTGCGTGGGGGCCATCGACGCTGCGCCGCCGGGTGCGCCGCCCGCGCTACTGTCGTCCGTTGGCTGCGGTGGAGTAACATCGGGTGTCCCCGGTGCCGGGCCCGAACTGCTGCTGTCGGGGCGAGGCCCAACCGAGCTCGCATCGGGCGCCGGTGGCGAACTCGTGGGGGAGCTTGCTGCGCTGCCGCCTCGGGTGTTTGCGCCGTCCGGGGCTGTTGCTGCCGAAGTGGGGGCTACCGTTGCCGACGTTTCGACACTGGTTGCGCTGGCTATCGCTCCGTCGCTCGTCGACGACGCGGGATTGCAGGCACCGAGCCCCGAGGCGTAAGCGCTGCCGAGCAACAGGATGGCTTTGGTTTTGGGCAAGACGGAGTCTCCTCGATCAACGCGGTGGCAGGGGCGGGACGGTGGGAACGTTCCGGACGCAGTCGCTGGCGAGGTCGGTTTTGGTTCATGTTTTCTTGCGAATCGACTTGGCTTCCATCCAACCGATCCGCCGTCGCGCGCCGAGCAACAGTAGACTGACAACCACGACACAAATGGTCGCCGGCTGAGCGCGAGGCGAGAGCAGGCCACAACCCGCCGCGGACTCGGTGGGTTGAGACTCGACTGCCGCGCAGTCTTCGCCGCACTGCTGGGCACACAGCGCGCCGCTGCTCGGGTTGTCTTGGCAGAGCTGCTCGATGGCGCGCAAGGCGTAGGTGTACTCCTCTTCGGCGGCGTCTTCTGTCTGCCGACGCGTTGCCAAACAGCCCGTCTCGCTGAGCACGTAGTCTTCGCCACCACGCGCCAACACGCCGACCAACGCCAGCTGCTCGTCGAAGACGGGGCCACCAGAGGAGCCATGACTGGTGTCCGTGTTGGCGACGAAGTAGTCCGAGCCGTTGCGGGCATCGGTGACCGTACCGCTAGCATCGAGTTTCAGCGGCAGGCCGCTATCGGCGCCGATGGTGACGAGCGCTGCTCCGGTGACGAGCGGAGGGCTCGGCTCCTGAACCACCGCAGGAGCGCGCGGTGGCGCGGCAGCGCGATCCAGGCGAACGAAGGCGTAGTCGAGGCGCGGCGAGGCGCCGACCGGATCGAGCCGTTCGGCGACGATCTCGACCGGAGCGAACACATCGGCAGCGCTGGAACGAAGCGTGCTCGGGTCGTCCAGGCTGTGATCGAAGACGATCGAGAACTCGGACAGCGCGTAGAGCCGCAAGCAGTGACCGGAGGTCAACACCAGGTCCCAATCGACGAGCACGCCAGAACAGAAGGCAACGGCGGGTTGTCCCTCGTACGGTTCCCCGGCGCACATGCCGAGCTCTTCGCCCCAGATCGGCGCGCCTACGAGCGGGCGCCCCGTCGCCATGTCCAGCCACTCGTTGGCGATCAGGGCGACGCTCGAAGTCGTCATCAGCTGCTGTAAACTAGCGTCGCTCAGCTCGAAGTAGTCGCGGCGGCCGTCTTGCCCGTAGACGACTTGATGCTGCGAGCGGCCGAGCGGCTCCAGACTGCCGCCCGAGCACGCGAGCGGCAGCACGGATCCGACGACCAACGCGGCCTTGAACCACACGGATCGCACCACGGCGACTCCTCAGCGCGTCTCGAAAACCTTGCCCGAATCGTCGACGACGGTGGGGAAGCCCAGCGCGTCGGCGGCGACTCCGACTAGCTCCCCGGACGAGATCTCACCGACGGGGCGCCAGGTCTTTATCTCAGGCGCTGCGGGGCTGCCGACGTTACTGCTCGGTTGCTCGTTGAATACCCACAGGCCGGCGCCCTGCATGACTACCCAGGCCGTCCCACCAGAGGCCGTGATGTCACGAGCGACTAGCGCCGGTGGAAGTGCCAGCCATTCCCAAGCGCCCGACGTGCGGCGGTAGATCTGTCCCACGCTGTTCACTGCCCACGGTACCGTCGACGACAGGCCGAATTTATCTGGCCCAACGCCGATGCGTACAGCGCCCCCGTCGACCGTCGTCCAGCCGCTGGAGGTCTTCTGCTGAATCGTGAACCCGCCGTTGGTGGGAGTGCAGGTGATGATCCACACTTGCGATCCGTATGCCCCGACGTCTTTGGCGCACACCCCCTGCTGAAAGACCCATTGTTTGGTGCTCTCGTTGAACTGGTACAATTGATCGGCGCTGTTGACGGCCCACGCGGTGGTCCCAACGGCGATGCGCACCGCGCGACCGGGCAACTTCTCCCAGGCGCCGTCGACTCGTCGCCAGATCTCCCGCCCGCCGTTGCCGTTCTGACCGAACAAGATGTACAGTGTTCGACTGTTCGCTGACGACTTTGCCGCGACGTCGAGCACGGACGATATCGTTGCAGCGAACTTGGATTCCTTTGCGATGATGCCGACGCGATCGTCCGCAGTCAGGTTACGCTTCTTGGTTCCGTTGTTCAGGCTACCGTACATCACTGCGCTCGAATAGCCCGAGTGATTCAGCGACAGCAAGTGACCGATCTCGTGCAGCAGCACCGACTGCAGATCGATTTCGGTGGAGCTGGGAGAGTTGTCGAGAGAGAAGGGGGCGCTGGGATTGAGATAGACCTTTCGATCGGTGGCCCAGGCAGCGAAACCGTTCCAAGGCAGGCCCCCGGGGCGCGTCGGACTGAAGAAGATCTGCAGATCCACTCCACCGATCGGATTGATCTGCGTGAAGCTGAAGCGCGAAGGTTCTTCCCAGGTCGCAAGCGCAGCGGCGGCCAGCGCCCTCAACGTTGCCTTGGTGCTGGTGGTGTCGCTGGAGCGAAAGCCGGTAAACGCCCAGGTGACGTTGTCGTTGAAGTTGAAGTTGCCACCCGGTGCCCACTTGTGTGTTGGGTCCGCGACGTCGATGCCGTCGGGGGTTCCGCAAGCGTGCTCCGCCAAGATGGCGCGCATGCTGGCGTCGACCCGACCGGTTGCTTCCAGCCCGTAGTTGGCCTGAAAGCTGCGTACCGCCAGATCCGTGCTTTCGTCGAACACGCTGGGATCCGTCGGGGCGGTCTCGACGATTGGGCGCCACTGCGGACGCAGCTGCGCCAGTTCCTCGTTCGGCAAGTAGCCCCGCATGGCGAGCTGCTGATGTAGCGCTTCGACCTGGGGACCTTGCGATCCCAGAGCGAGCTCTTGGCTTTGTGAGTCGTGTTCGCGTTGTTGAGCATCCTCGTCTGCGTAACCGTCGGTTCCGGAGCAGCCGAGAAGCAGCAATGTGGCGAGCGCCACGCGCATAGCGGTGAAGGGTTTCCGAGTAGATGTCGTTTCGTGCACGAAGGCCTCCTTTGAGTGGCCTACGAACGAGCCCCACGCCTTGGCTGATATTTCTTCCGCGCACGTCACCGGCGTTGCGTTACGTGTTGCGTCAAGCGTCGCTGACCCAGCCGTGTGCCACCGGTCCGTCGGTTCACGTCACCAGCGCCTGCCTCGGCCGCGGGCGCGGCGCGTGAGACAACGGCCACAGAGTGGCAGCTGTCGCAAACGCTGCGCAACGGTTCCGGCGACGTGTCGCTGGCTGGGCTACACCGCCGAGTTCTACCGATCTGCTGCAGCAACCACTCGTCGACTCGTGGGTGCCCCATCGCTCGACGTCCGCGGTGGGGTGGCTGCCCCGGGACTCGGCAGCTGCGCGAGGTGAGCTCGCGACAAGCCCGCCAGGCTCATGGCGATTCGGCGCTTGGCGAACGGCAGGTGATCGACGAGCCATAGCAGCGTGTTGCGCAGCCAACGCCGAACGGGATTTCTGGCGGTTGCCATTTGCGTCAGGCGGTCCGCCAACGAAAGGACTTGCGCCGCCGCGGTTCGTCGCTGGGCCTGATACAGGTCGAGGTCCTGGTCTGAACGCGTGCCGGACACCACGTCGGCGAGGACTTTGCCGAGCAAGGTGGCATCGACGATACCAGTGTTCATTCCTTGCCCGCCCGCCGGACTGTGCGCGTGCGCCGCATCCCCCATGAGGATCAGACGGCCGGCGCGGTATTCCCGTGCCAGCCGGTGGTGCAAGCGGAATCGACTACTCCACACGACGTCGAGCACCTTGGTTGGTCGCAGAAGCGGGCCACGCGTATCGAGCAAAGTTTGCACGTCGGCGACAGCGGGCGCCTCGGGCGCCTCATTCATGGTTGCGACGATGCGGTAGGTTCCGTTCGGAAGCGGAGCCACGACCACCATCCCCGCGGGTGCAAAGAACAGCGACACCTCGTCCGGTGCAGGGGCACGGTCTAGGTGTACGTCCGCCAGCACGAACGTGTCTCCGTAGGTAGCGCCGACGAACTCGATGCCCGCGGCCCGTCTGACGAGACTGTGCATTCCGTCCCCTCCGATCACCCATTTGGCGGCGATCTCGAACTGTTCACCATCCTGAGTCACGCGCACGCGCACGCCCCGCGCATCTTGTTCAACGTGCTCAGCGGTGACACCCCTGAGGATGCTGCCGCCGAGCTCATCGATACGCGCTGCAAGCACTTGTTCCGTGATGTTCTGTGGCAGCATGAGCAGGTACGGGTGCCGCGACGGTAGGCTGGAAAAGTCGAGACTCAAGAGCGCCTTGTCTCGATCCCGAATCGAGAAGTTGGGCAGCTTCAGACCCAGCGCGGTCATGCTGCCGCTCACGCCGAGCTCTGCCAGGGACTCCAAGGTTTGTGCGTGAATCACCCCAGCGCGGGAGGTGTTTTGTCCTTCGCGCAGACGGTCGATGATGAGGTGATGGACTCCGCGCTGGTGCAGCGCGATGGACAACGCCATCCCCGTGGGGCCAGCGCCGATGATGAGCACGTCGGTGTGTACGATTGTCATGGTGAAGAGCCAAAGAGCAAGAGCGGTGCCAACCGCCAAACCACTCAGGAGGCTTGCTTGGGTAACGTCGAAGTTATCCAATCGCCTCGCGGAGCACCGTCGCGCGCGATGGCCCGAGGCGATCGATGGTTACCTGAAGGCTGGGCGGCATGCCGTTGGCAGGCGCCTCGATTGGATACCCCTCTCTATCGATTGGATACCTCGAATCGCAACTTGGATACCCCGCGTTTTGTCTCGGGTCTTGCTGTGTTGGCTTGGACATCTCCATTCGCATCAAGCGACAACCCTGCCGTTCTGATCTCGCTCGCACTCGACGAGAGTTCCGCGTCCCTGGGCACCCTGCGGTCCATTCAAACGAGCGTCAGGTGTTCGGCGTGAAGTTCGGCGGGGACCGGCGAGTACGCTAGCGCGCGTTCGATCACGTTGCGCAGTTCGCGGACGTTACCAGGCCAGTCGTGATCCTGAAGGGCCCTCGCGGCGCTCCGGGTCAGGGACGGGACTGAGGATTCGGGATCGCTCGAGCGCTTGATGAACAGTTGCGCCAATGTCGTCACGTCTTCCTTACGCTCGCGAAGCGGCGGTACTCGAATCGGCACGACATTCAACCGATAGTAGAGGTCTTCGCGGAAGCGCCCGTCTTGAACCAGGCGATCGAGATCGCGGTGCGTTGCCGCCACCACCCTTACGTCGACCTGTTTCGCGGTCACTTCGCCCAAGGGCAGGACCTCGCGGTTCTCCAGGAACCGCAGCAGTTTGGGTTGCATCTCCAGGGGCAGTTCCCCGATCTCGTCGAGGAACAGCGTGCCGGCGTGAGCAGCGCGGATCACTCCAGGACTGTCGCTGCTCGCTCCGGTGAATGCGCCCTTCTTGTAGCCGAACAACTGTCCTTCGAACAAATCGCGCGGAACGCTCGCGCAATTGAACGTCACGTAGGGCTTGCTCGCCCGTTGCGACGTGTCGTGCACCGCGCGCGCCACGACCTCCTTGCCAGATCCCGATTCCCCGGTGATCAGGATCGTGGCGGTCGAACGCGACAGTCGCAAGATTTCGCTTTTCAACTTGCGCGTGGCCGGTGCCACGGCGATGAAATTCGGAAGCACGCCGTCCACCTCCAACTCGAGCGAAGCAGGAACAACGAGCGCGGTGGGGCGCCGCGCGATCAGTGTGGCGAGCAAGACCAAAAATGCGCGCTGTTCAGCGTCGAGCGGACCGCGGACGCCGAAGCGAAACGCCACACCTCCGTCGTTTGCCTCTACCGTGGTTTCGATGGCTGCGAGTTCCTCTCCACCGACGAGCGCCTCTCGCCGGGGAAACAACTCACGGAGCACTGCCGCCAGCTCGGCCATGAAGGCCAGGTGGTCTAGCCCGCGCACGCTCAGTCGTTCACTTGCAATTACGAGCTTTTCGGCCATGGTCCGCTCGCTCGAGCTCGCCGGCTGCGGCTGCGCGAAGACGCTGCTGAATCGTTCGAGGTAGCGCTGCCCCAAACCCATGGCCGCCAGACCTCGCGTCGTGACTCGGGCGCGTTGCCCGGCGTCGCCGTCGTCGGTAGCGGTGGTGAGCAATTCCCCAGCGAGCTGCTCGAGGCCCGCCTGGATGACGTCCCCGAGCAGCTCGAACGTGGCTCGCCTCGACTCCAGCCGTAAGCGCGCGTCCGAGATGCGGCCGCGGCGTACGGCAATCAGCGTCTGGGCTCGGCGCGCCATGAGCGCGTGCCAAACGGATTCTTTTTGTTCGAGTAACTCGTCGAAGTGTCGAAGCGCTCGTTCCGCACCCTCCAGATCGCCGGCAAATGTCTTGGAAAGGACGAGTTCGAAGTGAGCGTCGTGCAGAATGTACTCCAGCCCCGGCGTGGACTCGGGGGCGGCGCAGACGCTTTCGAACGACGCGGTGGCGACGTCGAACGCGCCGTCGAGGCCGCAGGACGCGCCCTGCAGATAGGTACCGTGCACCTGCGCCGCTCCGCGCTGCGGTCCGCTTGCCTCGCTCTCGTAGTCGGCGATGAGGGTGTGCAGGAGCTCGCACCGATCGGTCAGCTGCGCCAATCGCGCCACCACCGTGGTCAAAGAGTACTTCGAGAGCCCAACGCGCTGAGCGAGGTTGAGCGCTTCGGTGGCAGCTGCCTGCGCGTCGTGGAGTCGACCAAGACGAATCAACGCCTCGCACTCGGCTGCGAGCAGTCGAATGAAGCCTTCGGTCGGGACCAGTTGTGCTGCAGTGGCTCCTCGTCGACCCCGTTGCGCGATAGCCATCACTGCTGCGGGCGTCTGTGAGCCACGCAACGTGCGGTGCGCGTAGTCACTGAGAATGCCCATCACCAGGCCCCAGTGACCCATACCTTCGGCGGCCTCGAGCGCGCGAGTCCCGAGCTGGGCGCTGGCTTCGACGTCACCGCGGGTGGTCGCTGCCAGCCCAGCCAGCGCATCGGCCAACATCTTGGACAGTGGAGAACGAGCGTGTTCGAGGTACTCGAGTTGTTCTTCGTAGGCGTGAAGCGTGACGGCGGGTCCGAGGTAGCGGACGGCAGCGAGGCACGACGTGGCCGACATGATCCGCAGATCGACGGCATCTTCTGCCAGTAGCCGCGCGGCGCGGGCGGCGTGCACGTTGACTCGACCCAAGTCGTGGACCCGTGAATCTGGCGCAGAGAACACGAAGGTGGCCATCACGTGAGCGCGGGCTGCGACGTCGTCGGGCAGTTCTCCTCGCCCGGCTTCGTTCAGGATCGGCATGAGCACGGCGAGGGCGCCGCGCAAGTCCATGTGCGCCAACACCTGAACCTGAACCAGGCCGAGTGTCGCCAGCGTCCTTCCCACTCGCGTCGTGAGTGCTTCGGACGAGAGCAGCGCGGTCAATGCGTCTTCCGCGGCGCGCCACTGTTCGGTGCAGAGCTGTTGAAGCAGCGGGCGCACGCGTGCTTCGTCCAACGCCTGCGCGCCGCCCGCGGTGTCCGACGACGTCGCCAAGTCGGGCTCGGGCGGGCTCGTCGGCTGCAGTTCGACCGGGGGCGCCGGGGGCCCGTCGCCAGCCGGTGGGGGTTCGCTTGCCAGCCGGCGCATCGCTTCGACCATCTTCGCGCGCGGGCGACGCGCCTCCTTGTTGTCCTGGGGCAACTCCCAACGCAAGACGGTCAACGGAGTGACCCCCAAGAGCTGCCCAAAGGCAGCTCGACTCCGTGAGCCACGGATCTTTCTGATCTCCGCTGGGTCCATCGGCGGTTGCGGGATTGTACACGTTGGCGTTCGACCCGACACTGCTCGCGATGGGGCGGCCATCATCGCGGGCAAGTTGAATCTGCTTGGGGCCGCTTGCCGCCTGCTGGGGATCGTCTGCCGTCTGCTGGGGATCGTCTGCCGCCTGCTGGGGATCGTCTGCCGCCCGCTGGGGATCGTTTGCCCCCACCTCGACCATTCGTGCCCCCTCGGCGCCGCGTCCTGTCGCTGCCTCGATGTCGACTGCCCCCATCGACAGTTCGCGCGCCCCCCGGGGCAACACCCTCGCCCCCCGGGGGGCAACGGGTTCTCAGCGAGGGGCGAACCAGTCGTGGCACGCAAGTGGCGCGCCGTGAGGGGCTCTGTGCTGAGAGGCACTCGTCGCTTCGCTCGGGCCTCCGGTTTCCCAATGTCAGGAACCGGGTCGGATTGCCCTTGGCGCGCTCGGATACTGAACGTATGGTCCGCCGCCTATGAGTTCACCTTCGTCCCCGGTTCAAGCCCTCGTCGCGCTCTACTCTGGTCATCTGCAAGGCGTCCGCTTTGGCGATGTCGACTCAGAAAGTCTTGGCAATCTCACCAGTGAGGTGGATGCCCTCAGCAGTGAAGTCGAGGCTCGTGAAGCTCAGCTCGCCAGTCTTCGGGAGGCGTTGGCGCAAAAGGAAGAGGCGCTCGTAGGGCTGGCGCAGCAAGCACTCGCCTACGCGAAGATCTACGCCGAAAGCGACGAGACGCTCAGCGCGGAACTGAACGAGATCGCCCTGCCGCGCGCATCCAAACCCCGCAAGAGCGCGTCGAACAAGGCGACTTCGGAGCGAGCGCCGCGCGCGTCCAAAGCTCCAGCACACAACGGCGAGGGTCAGAGCGAGCCAAAGGTCGACGTCGCCGAAGGGCAGGTCGCCGCAGCGGAGCCGGCACCGGCTCAGAGCACTGCCAGGCCACGCCGCAACGCGGCTGGCGCAGCAGCGGAGCCCAAAGTGCCGGCTCCTGCGCCGAAGGTGGGTCGACGCAAAGTGCCGACGCGTTCCGGTCGCGGGGCGCGCTGAGCGCTCAATCGGCGAGCAGAATTGTCGAGCAGTCATTCCGGCCTCCGAACAGCGCTTTGGCATCACCGCACGCGGCGAGTCGAACGCCAGCTCGATGGTGAGCTGCGCGGTGACGCTTCGCTGACGTGCCTCGGTATGGCGCCCAATTTTCAGTGCGGAGGCACCTGTACTGGAGACTGTTGGACGGCACCGGGCGAGACCTGCGAGGGCGAGTGCCTCGGTCCTTGCCAGGCCGAGGGGGACTGCGACCGCTAGGCGCTCGCCGAATTCTCCGCCGATGCACGCGCCGAGGCGCGCTTCGCGAATCGTATTCGGGGCGTCGTGACCGCGTACCGGCGCCTGGGGCTCGTGTCGAGCCAGTGGGAGGAGGCCATGCGCGCTGTGGACACGCTCAGTGCTTCCGGGGCGACGGCGGTGAGCGCCGCGCTGCAGGGCGAAGCGCGCGAGCCACTCGCGGCCGCCCCAGCCAAAGAGCTGGCATGCGCCGAGCGGCAGCTCGACGAGATGGACGCCTTGTTTGGAGCCATCAACGACGATGCGTCCGAGGCCTTCAGTGCGTCTCTGGCCACACGCGCCGCGTTTTCGCGGTGAGACGTGGCGCTCAGGTGAACGAACAGTTCCAGCGCACACCCAGCGTGGCGGGGGGCACTTCTTCGGCGGCTACTCGCCAGCAAAACGACGGCGGCGAGTCGGGATGAATGAGGATCTCGATTTCGTGCTCCAAGAACTCGACCACGGCGCGTAGCGGTAGCCCGCAAGGTCTACCAATGTGTGCCGCATTCAAGCGCACGTCGCCGGCCGTACGCGGCACCAGCCAAATCACGTCGCCACTTCGGACCAGCTCGAGATGGACCATCTCGACGCCCACACCATCGATGCGCAGGTCCGAGCACAAGCCCGAGCCGATGCCAAGCGGCCGTCCCCCGTCGACCATCTCGAACACTGACGAACGGCCCAGGAAACGCAGTTCGAGCCAGATTGCACCCTGATTTTTCACCATGTGGATGTCCTCCCCGTATGAGTTGTGAACATCCATAGTACGCAGTTTGGAGCTTGAATTTCCCTGGAATGGTCACTGTGGTCGGACATTGAATGTCCCGCTCGACGAGCGCGATGGGGAGCTGGTTACGCCGCTGGAAACGAGCCGGGGCTACGAACGACGCGCTGCAAGTGCCGACCTGTGCGAGCCACTTTGGAGGTCGCATCGCGGCGACGAACACGCCGCCGGCCCCGAACCGAGTCACTCAGCGTTCCGTGCCTGAGTCGTCTGAGGACCCCACAGTGCAGCGTCCGCGCTTGGCCAAGAAGATCACCGTACACCCAAGGCACTACGTCGTTGCTGGGCCTGGTTGCCCGCGCACAGCGCCGTTGCAGAACTTGGAGAGATGCGCTCGGTGCCAGGTGGCGAAGACCGAGCGAGCTGCACGTCGGCCGATGGCGGCGCTCGGCGACCCCGTTCGGTCAGCTGAACTCGCGGTTCCTTGCCCGCCTTCGGTGCCTTGGCTCGCAGGAGCGCCGACCGTTGTTCTCCAGCTGCAAAGCTCCACTTCGTGGACCTTGTTCACTGCGGTTCGGGCACTGAACGGGGCTCTGTTTGACGCCCAGCGACGAATCTGTGGGCGAGCCAATCGGGCTCGGGTCGTTGAACGCTCGGTTGTGCCCGCCGCGTGTTGCCCTCGGGCGCGAAACCCATTCGACGGCTCGTGCAACAGATGGTGGAACACGTTGAGGTGTCGGGTAAATTGTGCGGGGAAGGGGAGATCGCCTCGTCAGCCTCGATTGGCCGGGCGCCGCGTGGTACGTTCCACATCTCAGGAAATCCGGGAAGGATATGACAAAATATGTCACATCAGGGTAGCGGGGATCGTTGCTCTATAGCGGCAATAAATGTACAACCCAAGGCATGGGGAGGACCGAGCGGCGACTACGAGCGCCAGGGCTTTCGACAACACCGCCACCACCGCGAGATACTGCCCGTCAGATCGGGATCATCGAGTATCGTCGGTTGGTGGAGGAGAACTATGGTGTTCTGCAGCGGTGCGCCCGGCGCTTGACGCGCACCGAACAAGAGGCGGCTGACGTTCTGCACGACGCGCTGCTCGTCATTCTCTGCCACGAGACCGGCCCCCGCGACCGCGACCGATTTGCCGCGTGGGCGCGTGGAGTGGTCAGACACGTGGCTCGCCGAGCCTGGCAGAGAAGGATCCAGCGACGGGAAGCCCCGATGGATCCAGAAACCGTACAGGCTGCAGAATTGGGAGAAGATCTCGAGCTCCGCTCCCTGCGCCGGGATCTCGTGAAAAGAACGCTACGTCGTTTTGACGCCAGCACTCTGGAACTGCTGGGCAGGAAGTACTGGCTTGGTGAAAGCTCCGAGGAGATCGCTGCAAACTCGGAGCACTCCGCTGCGCACGTGCGAATGAAGATCAAGCGCGTGTTCGATTCCTGTGGAAAGAGAACAGTGCTTCCGAGTTAGCGGAACAGCCAGCCTGTTGAACGACGAGGACCTCGAGAAAGTCGTTACGGATTGGGTCGCGGACTGCACTAGTTCACAAGTGTTGGCAATGATGAGTTGTCTCGCTTGATATAAACAGAGGCCCTCTCGTTGCTGCGAGTCGGTCGGAATTTGCGGAGGAATTATGCGTACGAAGTTTGTTCTGCCTGCGTTCGTTCATGTGTCCATCTTGTTCGCCGGGTGCTCCTCGGGAGAGGACTTCCCGACGGACACCGTGTCCCAGTCCGTGATGGTGGACTTCAGTGAATTGCCTGAGTACCGCCAGATCGACGGGACCGGGAACAACGTCCAGTTTCCGCAACGCGGCAGTGCGGGATCGATATTGAAGCGACTGTCGCCGCCTGCCTATGCAGATGGGGCTGGTGCGCTGGCGGGGCCTGATCGTCCAGGTCCGCGCGAAATCAGCAACGCCGTCGTGGCGCAATCGGGAAGCATCCCCGATCCAGACCAGGTGACTGACATGTTCTGGCTGTGGGGACAGTTCTTGGACCACGACGTGGACCTGACCTTCACTTCCACGGAGGCCGCCGACATTGCGGTACCCACGGGTGATCCATTGTTCGACCCGCTGTCGACTGGGACGGAAGTGATTCCTTTCGACCGCTCCGCTTCGACCCCAGTGGCCGGAGTGCGACAGCAGAGGAACGAAATCACCGCCTATATCGATGGTTCCAATGTCTATGGCTCCACGACCCAGCATGCGAATTCCCTCCGCGCGCTGGACGGTTCTGGTCGACTGATCACCGGTCCGGGTAACTTGTTGCCCATGCAGAATGGTTTCTTCGTTGCCGGTGATGAGCGCGCCAACGAGAACATCTATCTGACGGCAATGCACACGTTGTTCATGCGAGAGCACAACTACTGGGCAGACTTCTTCAAGGCAGAGCGACCATACCTGAGTGGTGAGAGCGTTTACAAACTGGCGCGCGCCGTGGTCGGCTCAGAGATCCAAGCCATCACCTACAACGAGTTCTTGCCGCTCTTGCTCGGGCCGAACGCGCTCGCGCCATACACCGGGTACAAGCCCCTGGCCGATGCCGGCATTGCCACGGAGTTCGCTACGGCGGCGTATCGCTTGGGCCACAGTCTGCTCAACGGCACTCTGTTGCGCTTGGAGGCGGACGGAACGAGCATCCCGGAAGGGCCAATTCAGTTGAGGGACGCCTTCTTCAATCCAGCAGAGCTGGTGGCCAGTGGGGGCATCACGCCGCTGCTCCGTGGCGCTGCTGCGCAAACGGCTCAATCGCTCGATGTGCATATCGTCGATGACGTCCGCAATTTCCTGTTCGGCGATCCCGGGCAGGGCGGGTTGGACTTGGCGTCGCTCAACCTTCAGCGGGGTCGAGACCACGGCATTGGAAGCTACACTCAAGTCCGCGCCGCACTCGGCCTACCGGCGGTAACGTCATTCGCAGCGATCACCAGCGATCCCTACGTTCAATCCAGCCTCGCGTCCGTTTACGGCGATGTCGACGAGGTGGACCTGTGGGTTGGTGGCCTGGCCGAAGACCAAGTCGCTGGTTCGATGGTCGGTCCAACGTTTCAAGCGATACTCGTGAATCAGTTCACTCGCTCGAGGAACGGAGATCGTTTCTTCTACGAGAGCTACTTGCCCGTCAACATGCGGACGACAGTCCGTCACACGCGGCTTGCGACTGTCATTCGACGCAATACCGAGGCGACGATCCTCGATCTTCCCCAGGCCGTGATGCAACAGATTCAGCCAGCGGCCAGCAGCTCGTTCGGCTTCGAGTCAGCTGCGGAGTGGAGCGTCGCGAACGGTGCGATTTCCTCCAACACCGACTATCAAACGGATGGCAACGCGAGCCTGAACGTCGTTGGTACTGGGTACGTCACCGTGACCAACAATGCTCCTTTCCCCGCGTCGGTACTTGCCGGGCACGAGACGGTGAAGGTGGATGTGTTCATCCCTGAGCAGATCAGTTCCTTCTACAACGCGGGCAGCGCCCAGATGACGCTGAACTGCACCGGGGCGGGTATCAACCAGGCGTTCCTCGGACACGTGGAGCTCACCTACATGCCGCGCGGGCAGTTCAATACCGTCAGCTACTTGCTGCCGAACTCGGTGAAGACGCAGCTTGCTCAGCACCCGGCTGCAGGCTGCAACGTGACCGTTGCTTTGAGTCTCGACGGAGCGAGCGCGCCCTACGCTTTGGATCGGCTGCGCGCCGACTGATCCGTCGGCGAATCCGAGCCATCTACGGTGGTGAGTCGCCATCCGGCGAACGATGGCGAGACGCGGAGACCCGCAAGAAGGGTCTCCGCTTCTCTTTTTGTGTTGTCCACCAAATCGGGCCGGGACCGAACGTCGAAGGCGTTGACATTGCTTCGGGATACCGGTTCCTCGCAAGGCGCTCAGCCAAGTGCTGCGCGTTTCTCCAGTCCGAGTTGCCGTCGCAGTCTAGCCAGACACATTCCGGCCGAGGCGCTTTCGAACGGGGACAACCCCAAGTGCGCGTAGGCCGCCTCCCTCTGGTGCTCCTCGAACATGCCGACTTGACCATTGAACCACCGGAGCGCGGTGCCGATGCCATGCATCGGCGTTGCGGTCGTCGTGAGAATGGCGACCGGTGGCGTGCGGTGACCCACTTGTTGTTGGAGGCGTTGTCGCTGCGTGCTCGAGGGGCCGCCTCCTGCCGAGTAGATCAGGACGCGTAGCTCGCGAACCCGCGGGTAGACTCTCATCGCCTCCAGGTAGGCGCTCCATTCGGCGTCCGAGGGCACTTCGGTCGTGTGCGCGACAACGCACACCCGACCCTCGGCGTGCCAGCTCATGGCCGGTGCTTTCATTCTTTCACATTTAGTGCAGAGCAGGTCGCTACGCCACTCGTGTTGTGGGTGGTGTCACGCTGTTGCACGCCCGGGTTCGATCTGGTGCGCGTCGTGGCGCGACATTGCACTCTGAATCTCCCCCGTCTCGTTGGACTCTTCCTTTCAGCTCTTCCTTCGGAATCTGCGTCGGTCGGTCCTCGAGTCGTCGTTTCTGGAGAGACTGCTCTGCGCGGTTCGAATCTCCTGGAACATCGATCAGCTTGCCAGTCCGCGTAATTGCGCCTAAGGATCGCCCCATCGAGGGTGAGGACGCTTTTCGGGGCCGCTTTCGGCATCATTCGTCCGCTGCTCTAAGTGCTTGATCTGTGGCGGCAATCAACCTGGTTGCCGCTCCTGAATGGGCGAGCACGATTGTCGGGCAGTTTTTCAGGCCCCGTTTTGTTGAGGGCCCGAAAACCGTCGGTCACAGGCCAATGTAGATCACGTCGTCGCCGCCTTCGCCCCAATTGAGTGCGCTGAAGAGGTCGTAGACGTTGTCGCCCGGATTCGTCGTCTCCGGGCCCTTCAGCGCGGTGTCGACGAGGCAGAGGTCCGTCCAGGTGTCGCCGTTGCCGCAGCGGTGGGCGGCGCCGACGCCCATCGTCTTGAGCGTCGCATGCCCGATGACGTGCATGAACGCGCCAACACGTAGGTCCGCCTGCTCGGCTACGTTCAGAGCTCGCGCCTCGATGCGCTTGTCAATCCAATCCGCCAGCTTGGGTACGTTGACCGCTGCCCGGTGATGGAGGCACTTCTGGTAGGTCGCCGCGACGTTGTCATCGACGGGTTCCCAGTCGATGCACGCCACTCTCAGCACCTCGGTAATCGTCAGCTTGTCGGTATCCGGGGCTTGTGAACCGCCGTCCAGCCTTTCCCAACTGAGATCCCCGCCGGAGGCCACAACCGCCACCGACATGCGAGGTCTGCCATCGTCATCCACCGGCATGTCCCTCGTCAGGATCCTACGTATGAGGTCAGGAACACCGCGCGAGAAAGATATCAAGTCGGGGTCGACGAAGTCGTCGGGCAGGGGTTGTATCTCAACCGTGCGCGACGACGCGGTGTTACAAATGTGCGAGGCGTCGCGCGGGTCGCAGCGCCGGCCAGCCCATCCCCCCAACGCGGTGTCGTTCCAGCGCCAGCCGTAGCGGCCGCTCGCTCGTGCTTGGATCTGGAGCGGGTTGTTGTTTTCGACGCTCTCTTCCGCGTCGGTGCTGAAGGCGCCAGCCTCGTAGTCCTCGGCCGTGCCACAGCTCGCCGTGCCAAGCAGAGCGCCCATCAGCAGCGCGCTTCGTACCACTATGTCTTTCGATTTCATTCGTGTGACCTCCTTGCCTGACCGGGGTGATCAAGGCCCTCGAGCGTAAGAGCAACACGGGTGCCAACGTCGCGGCCGAGCTGGACGCGGTAAGAAGGCCTGCGCATCATCTCGCTCGAAAACCGCGCTGCTTCCGACGTCGGCGTTTGGTTTTGCCGTTCTCTCATCCCGTGGTCACCAGCCGGCGTGCGTTCGATTGACTCGCCGCTTCGGCGCGTCCGGTCACAGGAGCGTTCCGACGGCGCCCTCCAACGCCGCCCGCCGGTTCGAATTGCTCGCCGTCGAGGTCCCGCCCGCCAATGCCGCCCGTCGGCTCGCTGCGCTTGCCGTCGGGTTCCGGCATTGGCGCCTCGCTCGAAACGACGCGGGCGTCGCAGTGCATTGGAATGACGTTCAAGTGTCGCGCTGCCGCGCGATACGTTGCACGTCGTAGACCTCGTCCACTCCGGTTCGCGCCAAGCCCTCGAGCACACCGGACGCAAGAAAGGCCAGCTGAAAGCTGGCCTTTCTTGCGCTCAGGCGAGCAGAGGCATTGACTTCACGGCTTGTGAAGGACCGTTGCCCAGCCGTCGCCAGGCATGTCGAACTCATACATCTTGCCGCCGACGCTGACCGTCGTGGTGTTACCGCCGCCAGAGTTGTACATGATCACGGCGATGGTGCCGTCGGTGTTCTCGAACGCCAGCGCGTCCCCGCCTTGGGTGCCAACGCGCGTGGCGCCAGGGTGGACGTACTGCGCGAAGTGCCGGAACACGTAGTAGTAGGGCGTGACATTCAGCGTCTTGGCGTTGCGGTCTACCGCGATGAGCGCGTTTTGCGCCCACGGGCGGACCATGTCCAAGTTACGCCCAGCGGTGTCGAGCACCATGTTCCAGGCGCTGTACGAGTTGATGTTCTGCGTGAGCCATTTCTTGAACAGGTTCCAGCTCTCGACGCCGTAAGCGTGATCGTTGGGAGCCATGGTCGTGCTGTTGCCGCCGCTCGGGAAGTTGCCGCATTGGTGCTCCGTCTGCATGACGGGGATGCCGTACTGCCTGACGATGTCCCCCGCCCGGTTGTTGTCCCCCATACCCCACTGCAGGCCGATTCCCTTGACGAAGCCTTTCGCCGTCCCGTTGCCCATCACGGCGCTCACGATGGACGCGGAGCTCGGGTTGGACATGGTGCCGAGCCAGACTTCCGTGTCGAGCCCACGCTCTTGGAGCGTCGGCCCCAGATAGTTGCCGATGTAGTCGACATACTGATCAGCGGACCACGAGCACGAGGGGTAGTCCTGAGGATACCCTGGCTCGTTCTGCGGAACGACTGCGCGGACGTTGATGTCTAGGTCGGCGTATTCCTCGACGAACCGCGCAAGGTATAGCGCGTGCGCCTGGTAGGTCTGCTGGTCGCTCTTCATCGACCCCCTGTCGAAAGCGTTGTTGGACTTCATCCACGTGGGTGGCGACCATGCGCTCGCCCAGAGCCAGATGTCTGGGTTCACCGCCAGCGCTGCCTTGATGTACGGGATCAGATCCTGCTTGTCCCGTTCGATCGAGAAGTCGTTCATCTCGTAGTCGCCGGCCGTCTCGTTCAGCGAGTAGCGGCTCAGGCCATAGTCGCTCGAGCCGATGGGAATGCGCGCCTGCGTGAATCCGCAACCTTCCGCGGGATCGAACAGCAAGCGCATCACCCGGTCGCGCTCTTCTTGGGTCACGACCTTCAGGGCGTCCCAGCCCGCCTCGTTGAAGGTGCCACCCCAACCGTCCCACGTCTGGAACGTCTGGCTCTCGTTGACGGTCACAGTGGCATTGCCGCCGCTGGCCTCCCTCAGCTCGCCTTCTTGCCAGTACGCGTTCCGTGCGGACGTCACGAGGGGCACCAGATCCGGCGGCGTCTTGGTTGGCGGGTCACCGCCCGTCATGCCGGTGCCGCCCGCGCCACCTGCGGCAAACATGCCGCCCGCTGCCGACGGAGCGCCGCCCATCCCGCCGGTTGGACCGTTGCCACCCGTGCCGCCGGTGCCGCCCGCGCCATTGGGGGTAATCGGGCCGACCGTGCCGGTGGGGCCGCCGCTCGCCGTGCCCGTGCCGCCCGGTTGCGTTCCGCCGGGGCCCGTGCCCGTGGGACCCGCAGCCGTTACCGTGGCACCGGGGCTAGTCGTACTCCCCGGGACCGTGCCGGGGCCGCCAGGACCTGCCGTGGCGTCCGTCGTCGTCCCAGTGGTGTCGGTCCCCGTAGCGCTGCCGCTCGGGAGCACGCCCGTATCCACCAAGCTGTCTGCGCCCGACCCAGGGGATTCGCTGCAGCCCGCGCTCGCCACGAACGCAACTGCGCTCACCAGTCCAAGAAGCTCTCTTCGCATCGATTGAATTCCCAGGTTACTGCCTTTGTCCATTGCCGGTCCCGCCGCGCCGAAGATGCAGCCTGCATGGAGAACAGGCCGCGCGGCGACGGGGGATGTTTCCCCGTACGGGGTGAAAACGCTTCCAGCAATAGGAAATGGTTCCAAGTGGGGGAATCATGCTTCCACAGACGCCGGTTTCGGTCGCTGGTCCTCTGAAGAGTGGCAAAAAACCGCGTTCATCAAGAGGATGAAAAATAGCGCCACGGCAGGAAGCTGGGCGAATGACCCGACCTCCCCGAAGCGCGCCCGCCCGGTACGACGGTTGTGCTCTCGTCCTGCGCCGCTTCGGAGCGCCGCTCGCCCCGATGTTTTGGCCCCCATCGGGGATTGCCTTCGGCGTTCCCGCTAGCTCAGCCGCGCACGGCGGATATTTCGGCGACTGTTTCAGCGGCGACCCTTCGCTCGCCGCTCACCGGCGCGCTCGGCTCCGGACGGCGTTCCGTTCTCTTCGGAGCATCCTCGTGGAACGTCGCGACACGTTGCGTCTCGACAGTCGGCGAGGGAACTACTCTGGCCGGCCAACGCGTCTCAGTCCTCGTGTCGTTCGCGACGTCGAAACGCGAAGGCTGTACCGAGCAACGCGAGTGCGATGAACGGCCGGCGAGGGGGCGACCGATGCCCGGTCACTCCAAACGCACAACCGCCCGAACTTGTCGCGGCCTCGACCGTCGGTGGGCTGTTCGAAGCGTTCGAGTCGGAAGGCGTCGGTGTCGATGACGAATCGGTGGGGGTACCGGCCGTAGGCGTGATTTGGCTTGCGGACGGGCTCGTCGGCACGCCGGTTACGGTGCCTCCGTTGCCATCGGTCGTCGTGGGGCCGGCGCTTGCGCCCGGCATTGCCGGTGGGTTGCCGGTACCCATTGCGCCAGGCCCGCTACTGGGCACACCTCCAATCGTGCTGGGGCTGCCGCCACTCGTGATCGGGTCAGGGCTGCCCGAACCGCCGCCGCCGATCGGTGCCGTGCCACCTGCCGCCGCGGCGGCGCCCTGACCACCGGCGCCGCTGGTCGATGTACCGCCGGCGTTCATTCCCATGCCCTGCCCCGTATTGCCGCCGCTCCCGCTGGACCCCTCTGGATCCACGAGCGTAACACCGCCTGGAACGGCATCCGGACAGGCCTCCGTCTCGGGGTCGAGCCCTTCGGCATCGTCGAGACCAAAGTACGTAGCGACCGCGCTTGCGTCGAAGGGGACCGAGTGGCCGACGCCCGACAGGGAAAAGGTTTCGTAGACGACGTAGCCGCAGGCGTTGGTCCAGTACTCGCGCGTCGTGCCATCCTTCGGCGAGTCCGTTCCAGTAGGCGCCGTGCTCAGGTCGAGCAAGTTCGTCCACTGCTCGACGTCCTCGGCCACGTTGTCGTAGCTGAGCACCGTGTCCGCGGTGCCATGCCAATGCTGTAGCCGCGGGCGGTGCCCCGAGTACTCGGGAAAGAACGACCGCACCAAATCACCCCACTGCTCGGCGGTCTTGTCGACGCTCCCGCCCGAACATGGACCACTCCACTGGCCCGTGCCGTCGCTCGGCGTACCGACGACGTCGTTGTAACCCTCCGCCCAGCAGCCGCACGGCACGCCCATCAGTGACACACCAGCCATGAACACGTCCGGGTAAACGCCGAGCAGCGCCTCCGTCATGATCCCGCCCGACGAGCCGCCCACGGAGTACACGCGTGCGGGATTGCCGTCGTAGGTGGACAGTGTGTAGCGCACCATTTGCACGATGGCGTGGGTGTCGCCCTTGCCGTCGTGCTGCAGCGAGCGGTCCGAGCCCGCATCCCAGCAGTTTTGCCCGGTCGCTTCGGGAAAGACCATGATGAAGCCGTTGGTGTCGGCCATCGAAACCAACCCCGACATCTCACTGAACGTCCCCTTGCCGTCCCCCTGACAGTGATGCGGAGCCACCACGATCGGCGGCAACGCAACCGTTTGGTCCGGCACGTAAATGTACATGTTGACGTAGCTCGGTAGCCCTTCGACGCCCTGCCACCACACACCTTGGTCGACTTCTTCCAACGCGGCGGCGCGGGCCAGGTGAGGGGAGAACAGAACGGCACAAGCCGCAAAACACGTCAGAAGGGGAGGGTGAAGTCGGGTCATGATGCTCTTGCTCAATCGCTGTCGGAGGGGGGTTGCACGGTTCGCTCGTTGGGCCCCGGAGTCCCGTTCGGGTGGAGCCAACCGCCGTGATCCGCGCTCGGGTTGTTCATCTGGACCGCGCGTTGCATGCTCGCTCTGGAAGAAGTAGGAGTGCTCCCTCGAGTGTTCCGCCCAATCCCACGCATCGTCGCGCAATGAAGGACCCGATGGCTCGGCATCGACCAGCCTGAGGGCGGACTCGACGACCTGATCTAGTGATCCCGAAGCCATTTTCGTTCCGATCGACGCGGTGGCAGGCAGGGTACCTGGATGTTCCCGAGAATGGGAGCTTTGCCAGAGCACCCGTCAGCTCGCCAGCGCACGGAGTTGGACCGAAAAATCGCCCCAGCGGAGGCGAGGGCGTTTTTCGGGGGTGCGGTGACTGTTGCTCCGCGAGGGCTGTTTGGCTGCCGAGCACCCACGAAACGGTAGGCAATGATTGACGATTGCGGATGGGCACGGGCGTTTTTGGTCGTCTTGACAGGATCACGGTCGGCTTAGGTCGAGGCCCGTTGAAGCATCTGCGCCTCGAGCGCTCCAGGTTCCCGATTTGTTTTGAGACGTCGGCAGGACCCGTGACCAACGTCATTGCAGAATTGCAGGCTTTCGAGTACGTGGCACGCTGGCGTTGGCGTGGCATCGCCGTGCAATCTTCGTGGATGGTGACATCACTGGACTGCGACACTGCAAACATCGTGCGAGGGGACTGCGCTCCGACCCACCTGCCGCTCCGACCCACCTCCAACCGCCTGCAGCGCCAATTCATCGCGACTGGTTCCTCCGAGTGTGGCCGTTCGCTCTCAACCCCCCAATAGACAGGTAAGTGCTTCTGCCATGAGAAAGTCTCTCGTTTGGTATTCCTTCGCCACGCTGTTCGTCTCCTCCATCGCCAGCGCGAAGACGCTGTACGTTTCACCAACGGGAACGGAGGACGACGATTGCTCGTCGCGCAGAAATGCCTGCTCTCTGGGTGCCGGGGCTTATACTGCCGCGGCCGGGGACACGGTGGTGTTGATGGACGGCATCTACCAAGAGCCGCTGTACGTCGCGAACTCCGGAACGAGTGATGCGTGGATCACCTTTGAAGCCGACGAATGTGCAACGCCGATCATCGAAGGCGAGGGGGCCGGCCCGAACGACGACGTTCAGTCGTCCGGCGTCGGCTCATCAGAGGGGGAATACCTGCGCTTTCGAGGCATCGTCTCGCGCGGTTGGAACATCGGCTTCGGCAACGCCTGGGCGGGCGGCACGGAATCGGACGAGGTATCCAACGGTCATTGGGAAATCGAGAATTGCATCTCCTATTCCAATGGCCGTACTGGCTTCACCTTCTTCAGCGCTGAAGGTTTCAAGCTGCGTCATTCGATTTCAGCGCACAATGGCAGCAGCGCGGTCCACTCTTGGTCGAGCGGGGTCACGCTTTTCGAGGCCGAGGGCACCGACAACCTCGTGGAAGGGACGATCTCGTTCGAAAACACCGACGCGGAACGTCACACCGACGGTAGTGGATTCATCGTCGACGAGGAGTCGAACAACGCGACCTTCATCAACAACATCGCTTTTGGCAATGGCGGCTCGTGTCTGCGACTGACGAAGAGCTCCGGCACCCGCTTCGTCAACAACACCTGCTACCACAACTCGCAGTTTGGTGGTCAAGCCACCGGCCCCAACAATCCCGGGGAGCTCTACTTCACGAACTCGGGCGTCACCATACAAGGCGTCACGTTCGTGAACAACATCATCGCCGGCACCGGTCAGTCGCCAGCTGGTCCCCAGCCGGTCGTCAATCAACCCCAGTCGGGTTGGATGAACAACCTGGTTACGACCGGCGACGTATCGTTCTTCACCGACGCGGGGGGCATGAACCCGAACTTCGTGCCGGCCATGGGCGCGTCGGAGGTGATCGGTGCGGGGTCTGCGGGTGGTAATGCCCCAGCCGACGACATCGGCTTCGACCCCAAGTGCCTCGTCAAGCGCACGCCGGTGATGGTGGGCGCCGTTGCCGCCGAGAGCTGGTGGCAGTTCGACATCGACATCGACTACATCAAGAGCATTGGCGGCGTGGCTGCCTGTTTCAATCCCGCGACCCGAACGGGCAATCCCGACCTGGGAGCATACAGCACCGCAACTGTGACGACGGTCGAGCCTGGTAGCTGCATCCCCCCCGTGATCGAGCCGGAGCCGGTGGATGTTGGCGCCCCAGACGTCGGCGCGGGTGGGGATAACGGTGCAGCGGGCGGCGCCAATCCGATGGGTCCCGGCGTGAGCGGCAGCGGTGGGGCCACTGCAGTTGGCGCGGGCGGAGCCGGCAACGATCCCGGGCCGGGCAACCCCGCCCCCACCGGCACAGCCAATCCCGTTGCGCCCCCGGCAGGTGACGTGGGTACGGGCATGGCCAACCCGGGGCCTTTTGGAACGGTGCCGGGCGTGGGGGCCACGGCGTCGGCAACGCCAACCGGGGCGCAACCGGGGGCGTCCAACCCGGGCGTCGCTCCGTCGGCGAGCGGCAGCGCGCCGCCCTCCACGGTCAGCAGCGACGCGACTTCGGGCGGCAACTCTGGTTGTGATTGCAGCCTTCCCCCCACCTCCAATGGTCATGCGTGGCTCGCCTTGTTGGCTTTCATGCCCCTAGTGTTGCGCCGACGCCGCTACCACTGACTCGGCGCGTGAGCCTCGAGCCGCTGGGCGACATTCCCGCTCCGTACGCTGGCAATTGGACCGCCTGCGCTGTCGCCGCGGACGGCGCGGTGTTCTGTTGCGGAAATCGCAGCCCCAACCATGCACTCCCAGCCGTTCGCGCTGCGCAATGTGCAGACGCAGGTTTACACGGTCGATGGCTTACTCGACGCGCTGGCGTCTCATGGGGAGTGAGCCTGGATGTGTGCGCTTGGAGGGTGAGCGTGTCGGCTAACTCGCCGAGGGGGGGCGTCAGGGCGGCCGCACCGTGATGACGACCTTGCTCCGAGCGTGTCCGGCATCGACGTATGCAGAAGTTTCGGCGCACGCGAAAGCGTGGCGCCGGGCGGATTCAGACTGTGCCTTTGCGCTGGCGAAACGCCAGGGACCTCCCACCAAGTTGGAACATTTGCCCCTGGGCTTCCCCGGGCCTCACGCCAAGTCGTCATGGCTTCTTCGAAGCTGCCCAGAGCCTCACTCCAAGCGTTTTGGCGCGCCCGCAAGCTCTGGGAGCCTCGCACGACGCTGATTTTGGATCACAATGGGCTCCTCGGAGGGGGAGACGGCCCGTTGGCGCTTCGGGTGGGGCTCCGCGCAGTTCTGAATGTTTCGTGGCGCCGCGGGAGCCGCGTGCTGCATGTCATCGCCACCGAAGTGCGCCACGCGTTTCCGTCCGTCGGCGGCCGCATCCGCGCTGCCCTGTGACGTCCGCGGCCCGAAGTGAGGCCAACGGACGTGGCGCGTCACGCTGCCTGTGTCAGGTGAATGTGTCGGGCTCGAGCCTGGAGGTCACAGATACATCACTCGGCCCCCCGTGGCGCAGGAGCGCCTGACTCGACGCCCCGACGGGATGCGCCGGTCCACCTACTTGCGTTTCCCGGGCTCCGTGGACGATTCGCCGCGGTTTCCCGATGTCATGACCAGGGTCGGAGCTCACTCGGAGCTCACGCCGCCCCGAGGTTTGCTGTAGGTGTCATGCCTTGTGGCGTTTTTTCGATTGCCCTTGGCACGCGAAGTGTTCAGGGGATGCGCGGAAGAGATGAAACAGCGGAGATATACCCGATGGCCAGACCCCTTGACTCACGATCGAGCTTGGGCAACGGTTCAACGATGGTGGCCACTGTCGCGGGCTCAACGCAACTCGTACGTTACAATCGCCAACTGCTAATCCTGTGCAGCTGCGTGCTCTCTCTGATGCTGACATCGTGTCTCAGCGCGGAGCGACGGTCGGGCGTCGGTCGAGGCGATTCCGGCGCACCCCAATCCCCTGGTCCCGCGCGGCCAGCAGACGACATGAGCCCAGGGAGCGATCCTACAGACGATGAGGATCCATCGAAAGATGACGCCACGTCGAAAGATGACGCCCCAGGGCCAGCCACGGCGGCCATCGACGCTGGCCCAATGGGCAGCCCTTCGCCGATCGGCCCCGACATGGGTAGGCCCGCCTGCGCCGTCGGCAGTGCGGGCTGCCAATGCACGGCGGGCGGCGCTTGTGATCCGGGCCTGAGCTGCGCGTCTGGTGTGTGCGCAAGCGTCGACGAGTGTGAGGAGGGTTCCGCAGGGTGCGGGTGCAGGCAAGACGCCACCTGTGAACCGAAACTGACCTGCGTTGATGATCTCTGCGTGGTGCCGCCCGACAACGCCGACTGCCAGCAATCACTTTCCGTCGGGGGCACACTCGCTGCTGGTGACACCGAGATAACCTTCGATAGCGCGAGCGTGGTCGTGGAACACAAACGCGACGTCGACGTTGTCGAAGACGGCTGCATTCGCTCGCTCGAATTCAGTTTCCAGAGCGGATCGGGCTGCCTGCTCACCGTGTTCGCCTCCGAGGTGCTCACCGCACGGGGCGAGTTGTTGGTCACCGACGTGGCGTTCAGCGCCGATTCCCAGTGCCCCAATTTCCTGGACGCCAAGGAGGGCCTCTACCAAGGGTCTGACGGCACCATCGACGGCTCGTGGGTGTTCATGGATCCCACGACCGTGCCAGAGCGCAATGTCGCCGTGGCGTGCTTTGGAACGGCCTTCGAAATCTCCCTCAACGGCACGATCGAAACGGATGACGGCCGAACGTTGTCGCTCGCAGGAACGTCCCTGCAACTCACGGGCGACGTTCTCTCGACGTCGATGGAAGGCAGCTGTCCGGTCGAGTGCACGCGGGACGCACACTGCGGCAGCGTCCAGGCTTGTGTCGACGGCGCGTGTGTGGACCTCTGCACCGACGACTCTCAATGCGGCGACGGTACGATATGTGACAGCGCTGGAAGTTGCGTCGCGGGATGCCGCGACGACAGCGACTGCGGCGCCAATCAGATTTGCAGCTCGACCAGCTGCGTCGCGGGATGCCGCGACGATAGCGATTGCGGCGCCGATCAGATTTGCGTCTCGACCAGCTGCGTCGCGGGATGCCGCGACGACAGCGACTGCGGCGCCAATCAGATTTGCGACTCGACCAGCTGCGTCACAGGATGCCGCGATAACGACGGCTGTGGTGCCAACGAAGTCTGCGAGGCAACCAGCTGCGTTCCCGGATGCCGTAGCGACAACGCGTGCGGTGCCAACGAGATCTGCGAATCGGGCAAGTGCACGCCGGGTTGTACCGGCGACGGCCAATGCAGTGGCGGCGAGGTTTGCCAATCGGGTAGGTGCGTATCCGGCTGCCGCGCGAATGACGACTGCAACTCCGACGAGATCTGCAAGTCGGGCGACTGCATCCCCGGATGTCGCGCCACCAGCTACTGCCCGGCACAGCACACGTGTGTCAATGCGACCTGTGTGCCCAATGATACGACCTACAAATTCTGCAGTCCGGCGATAGCGTGCCCCGAGGAGACGATGATCTGCGTAGGTAACGACTTGGACTACGCCTTCTGCTCTCCGGCCTGCGTTGTTGTGTCCGACTGCCCGACGCCAACCACTGGCGAGGCTACCCCCATCTGCCTCGCTGGTCAGTGCGTCCTCGAGTGCGAGCCCGGTCCTACGTGTCCAGTGGGCATGTTTTGCGGTTCCACGGGGTGGTGTCAGTGGTACACCGGCAACTGAAGCGTGTGCCCTCGGGCACCGCTCACTTCCGAAGCACAATCCCACCGCCAACGGTTCGCATTTCACCTGGGAAGTGAAGATCGAACCGGTCCCGGTCACTTCCGTCACTCGGGAAGTGAAACCCCGACCGTCAGCGGTTCGCATTTCACCTGGGAAGTGAAAATCGAACCGGTCCCGGTCACCTCCGTCACTCGGGAAGTGAAACCCCGACCGTCAGCGGTTCGCATTCCACCTGGGAAGTGAGAATCGAACCGCAAGCGGTCGCTCAGTCAGCGCTGAGGCGCGACCCGGCCCTTCACACGTCACTCCAGACGCTCAGGCACGCCCTCCTCGCCGGAGTACCACATCGCGAACAGGAACTCGGGCTCACTCGCATCGAACAAGAGGCGCGACCCGGGCAGCACCGTCGACAAGTTCGCAGGTACCCAGCTCGGATGTTCGCTGAAATCGAGGGATTCGATCCGGATCTCTCGTCCCAGTGCGGACTCGCCAAGCGTGCACGGGAGATCGTCAACCGTCCCCGCGTACTCTACGACCTCAGGCGCTTCGTCGATGCGTTCGATGCTGAAGGAAATCGTGACGCGGCACTCCTCGGGGGTGCCGACGGTGATGGCCTCGCTGAAGCTCAAGTCGACGAGGACGTGCTGCAATCGCTCGAGCTCTCCGTCGACGTTGCGTCGTTCGTAGTAGTGTTCACTGCGCCAGGTCTCGTCGTCGAGCGGAAGGTAGACGTGATGATAGAGCAGCGGGGTGCCCGAGCGCTCGCCGAAGCCGATGTCGAAGCGCGTGGTCGAGCCGTTCTCCAGCGCGTACTCCAACGTTCGACCCTCCAACGTGTACGTGCCGCCGACCACCGTCGTGGCCCATTCTTCTTGCGGAATGCATGCGTCCTTGTCGTCGAGGATGTATTCGACGCGACCCATGGGGAGGAAACGCAGGTAGAGTTCGTTGTCGATGCAGTTGCCGATCGCGCCGCCTGCCAGCCAGTAGCGTTCCAGCTCCAGCGCGGATGAGGCTGGAGCATCACCTTGCCCCGGCGGCAAGTCCTGGGGAGCGGGCTCGTCGGGTGTTGCGGGTGTATCGTCTGTTGCCACGGGCTCGCTCCCCTCCGTTGCGGGTTCGGTCTCCGCGCTCCC
>QJWJ01000209.1 GCA_003235365.1 Deltaproteobacteria bacterium | reverse complement strand
CGCGCTCTCGAATCGCGGTGCCGCTCGTCGCGGGACCGTTGGCCACGAACAGCGCCGTCGCGCGATGCCACAGCTCCGGCAGCCGTCCGGTTGCATGCCCCCACGCGGTCCCTCCCAGAGCGAGAAGCAGTGCCGGGCCGAGTGTGAGCCACCAGGAGAGTCGTCGCCGCTTGCGCTCGTGAAGCGAGCGCATGATCCGAGCTCGCGTGAACCCTGCGCCCACCTTAGCGCCCGGGTAGGCCGACCGCAGCTCCTTGGTCGCCCGCCGAAGAACGTCGCGGTCAGTCATCGGACTCCCTCCTGTTCGAGGGCGGTGCGGAGCTTCTTTCGGGCGTGATGCAGGCGTGTGCGCATCGTCGCCTCCGGCGCACCCGTGATGCGCGCGGCCTCGGCCGCGCTGCACTCCTCGACGTCACACAGGGTGAACGCGACGCGCTGGTCGATGGGCAAGGTGTCCATCGCGCGCTGCAATGCGTGAAGGATCCGCGTCCGCTCGGCGTTCTGATCAGGGCTATCGTTGCGTGGGATGGGCTCCCGAGCGAGTTTCGCCATCGCCTGACGTTTGCGCTGAGCGGAACGCACGAAGTGACGCGCGTGATTGACCGCGATGCCCATCAAGAACGTACGCAGTGAGCTGTCCCCGCGAAAGCGGGAGATGGCACTCGGAAGTCGGACGAATACTTCGTGTACGAGGTCTTCCGCCGCCGATTCGTCGCCGAGAAGGCGGCCGGCGAAGGCGCGAAGCGCTTCGTGGTGCGCATCGTACAACTCGCCCACGGCGGCAGGTTCTCCACGCTCCAACCGCGCGAAGAGGTCGTCTTTTGCGGGCGATTGCCCGAAGCTCAGTGCCCGCATCGAAATTCGCGAGAACATTAGCAGACCTCGACGTGATCTCGATGGTTTTGACATCGATCTGCGAGGAGCGGCCGCACCAGGTCGGAACTGGTCCGATTGTCGGGCGCTGTATCTCCGTGAGTGTTCATGGGATGAGACCGTGACCCGCCGAGCGATGGGGGCGAGGTTCAGAGCAGCTCGATGCCTGCGCTGAATTCAGGCTTGAAGCTCGTGCCTTGATAGTCCTTCGTGCGAAATTGATGCAAAACGCCGCCTCCTGCAAACACTCCGAACCAATCGGTCACCGAGAAGCCGACCAGGGCTCGATAGCGCAGATTGACGTCGTGCTCGTCGAAGTGAGACTCCCGCAGTGGATTGCTGTAGTTACCGTCGATGTCGATGAATGCCCGACGGATCGGAATGCGCGCGCCGAGGCTGAGGCCGAGCGAGACTGCGTCGACCTTCTGCTCGCTGTCCGACGCGGGGTCGACGGCCTTGTCGTACCCGAAAGTTGGCATGGCATACAGCGGCCCCGTGTAGAAGCGCACACCCAGGTTCACTGGGCTGAATGAGCTGTACCAGGCTACGGGTTGAACCTTGCCCTTTTTGCTGTACGTGACCAAGCCGATCGATGCGCCCTGCACGTCGTCCGCGACGTTGACGACGCCCAGTTGCAGCCCTCGAACGTCCCCGCCGTAGTTGAAGACGCCGATTTGGGCGCCGTGCGTCCGTTCTCGACTGATGTTCGCAAACCCGCTGAGCTGAAACCCGTCGAGGCTCTTGGCGATGTTCACCGCGCCGGCGACTTGCGGCCCCCCGGTGTTGCGCGAGTAGTTTCCGAAACCCGCAATCTGCGGTCCAATGGTATCGTGTGAGAGGTTGCCCAGCCCGGCGACTTGAAACCCCATCACATCGTCGCTGACGTTGACCAGCCCGGCGACTCGCGCACCGACGGTGGGAAACACGTTGAAGGTGAACACGCCGGCGACGTTGACACCCAGTTCGGGGCCTGAGCCGACGGTGCCCAGTCCCGCCACCGAGACACCGGTGAACGCGTCGCCGTGGAGGTTGACTAACCCGCCGAAGTGCACCCCCATCGCCGCGCCACCATAGATCCCGACGAGCCCCGCCGTCGAAACGCTTTGGCTTTCGCCGTCGATCTGCAGCACCAGAGGGTTGAGCCCAGCGCCGCGAAGTTGCCCGATGCGGCTGTAGAACAAGCCCAACTCTGCGTGCAGTTCGGCGCTTTCCGTGTCGGGGACGATGGTCAGCGGATACGCGAGCGTCAGATTGGCGACGCGCTGCGTGTACTTCGGTCCGCTGTCTGCCGTCGGATCGCTTGCGACCGCGGGCGGCGCCTGTGGTTCGGGCTCGGCCGCGCCGGCCGGTTCGGCAGGGACGGGTGGGTTCAAACTGGCGAGCAGCTCCGACGCCTGATCGCGGGCGAGGTTACCGGCGAGCAGGGCGCAGGCTTCCGGCACTTCGTCGTCCCTCTGCGGCGCGTCCACGGCGCGCAGCAGTGGGACACCGTCTTTGGGAGTGAAGCTGACGACGAGGTCGCCACCCTTGGTCGCCGAGACGCGCAGTTGTGCAGACGAGCCCGCGGGGGCCGCGGCGGTGGCGACGCCGAGTTCTTTGGAGATCGCTGCCAGCACCAAAGACGAATCGAGCTCGAATCCGGTCATCTCGACCGCGACGACCAAAACGGAACCAGAGGTCGCCAGCGGTGTGGTCGTTGTGTTCGATGCGGATACGTCGGTGGCGCCGTTCGATGCTGCCACCGGGGCGGTGTTTGGCGCAGATGGTGTGTCCTCCCCAGACTGGGCGCCGCTCGCGGGCGCTGCGTTTTCGTCGACAGCGTCATCGATGGGGCCATCGGCGGCGTCAGGCGAGGTGCTCGTCGCCGCGGGCGCCGCAAGTACGGCGCATGGACTGAGCAGCAACGGCGAAATCATCGTCAGTGCGGCGCTCAGCCGCAAGCGGACGACGGATCTCGACGAAGGACGCATGGCCCTGGGTGCCCGGCAGAGGGCGGATCGTTCAAGGTTTTTTGTCGCCACCGGAGTTCTCGGCTGTAGATGTTGGAAAGTGCGGGAGATTTTTCTGCGTGGGCGTCGGGGTCGAGAGGGCGTCGGAGTTGTCAGAAGGCGACCTGGAAGCGGCATCGATAGGTGAGGGCGGTGGGAACCGGCTTGCCCTGCTGGTCCAGCGGGGCTGACCAGCGACTACCCATGAGGGTGCGGCGACAAGCCGCAGCGAATTGGGGATGGCTGCTCGAGAGCGAGGAGACCTGCGTCACCACGCCGTCAGAGCGCAAGGTCAGACGCACCAGGGCCTCACCTTCGACCCCCTGCCGGCGCAGGGTGGTGGGGTAGTTGTCGCGCAGCTGAGCGTCGAAGCTCGGGGCGATGGGTTTACGCGATAGATCACGCAAAGGAACGACCTCGGGTGCCGGAGGCTTGCTCACCGGTTTGGGCACTGGTGGAGGAGACGCCGGTCTCACGTCCGCGTGCACCACGCCGACCGTCGCGGGGGTACCGATTGCCATGCCGACGTTGGACAGAGCGACGCCTCCCAATCTGACGGGTGCGGCCGACTGTGGTTGATCGACGACGGGGGTTTCGCGATCGACGTTGCGGTTCGCTTGGCGTTGGGGTGGGGCCTTGGGCTGCTTGGCGGGCAGCGGGGTAGGCGCTGGGTTCAGCTCGGGTTCGGGTTCGGGTTCGGGTTCGGGTTCGGGGGGCGGCGGCGGCAGGGGAGCCAGTTCTACGACGTGGGCCGGTTCGGGCAACCGTGGCGCGACCCAGGTTTGCGTCGTCAACCAGCCCAGCGTGCCGCCGTGCACGAGCAAGCTCGGTAACACGTAGCGCCAAGTCGAGGATGCGGCGAAGTAGCGAGAGAGCATCGGCGTCGCCTTTCTCAGCGGGGGGGCGTGACGCCGACGGCGACGTGGGTCACTTGCTCTTCGCGCAGCAAATCCAAGACTTCGACGACGCTTTGATGGCGCGCTTGCCCTGCTGCGGCGATCAATGCCTGAGGTTCGAAGCCATTCTGCCGTCGTTCGCGCAGGTTCGCTCTCAGGTCGCCCGCGTTGGTCGGACGTTCGTCGAGCAGCCAGTTGCCGTCTTCGGTGATGGTCACCGTGAGCGATTGGGGCGTGCTGGTGCCGGTTCGCCCCGTCGGCAAATCCACCGACATCGCTTTGGTGACTACGGCGCTTGCTGTCACCATCATCACCACCAACAACACCAGCATCACGTCCACGAGCGGCGTGACGTTGATGTCACTGAGCACCTCGCCGTTGTCGTCCGTCTTACTGGCCATCGTTGGCCTCCCGCGCGAGCACCGGTAGCAATCCGGTCACGGCGTCCTGAATGGCCTGGAGTCTGACCAAGCGCTGCTGGACCACGCGTCGAAAGAGATTGAATGCCGTCACGGCGGGAAGCGCGACGAGCAAGCCGACTGCGGTCGCTCCCAGCGCCTCCCCGATCTCGCTCATCAGCGCGCCGCTGAGCATGCCCTTGGTGCGTTCCAGCTCACCGAACGCGCCGATGATGCCGATCACGGTTCCGAGAAGCCCGACGAACGGTGCGTTGGCCCCGACGGTGCCGAGCACGGCGAGGTTCTTCTCGAGTTCCAAACGAGCGCCTTGAGCAGCGACTTGCATGCGGCCGATTGCGCCTTCGGCGTCGCCCTCGAAGCCGGCGCTGGCTACCCGAGCTTCGTACGATGGCGACTCGCTGAGGAGCTTCTTCAGGCGCGTCCACTCGCGCTGTTCGGCGAGTTTTCCGAGTTGAGTGGGCAGAGCCGTCGCGCCGCTGGAGGTAGTGAAGTAACACACGAGCCGCTCGGCGATGACCGCCAGGCACACCACGCTCAGGCCGATGAGTAGCCACAACACCCAGGTTGCTCCCAAATGAGTGAATGCGCCGAGTGCATTTCGAATATCCATGTTTCTTTAGCTCCGTCAGTAGGTTGGGGTTTCGTCAGTTGTCGGCGGTTACCGCGCACGCTTGGCGGTAGAGCCAGTCAGCTCCTCCACGGCCGTCGCGAACCGTCAGAAAGAAGTCGAACGGGCGCCCGCTCGCCGGCACGTCGAGTTCGTCGTCGAAACTCAATTCGAGCTCGAATTTCCCGTCATTCGTGTCGTCGATGAACGAGAACGGCCGCTCGAGGCCGTCGAGAGTGGACAGGTGAGAAAAAACGAGCGTTTCGTTGCGATCATCATCGAGGGGTTCCCGGTCGTCGTTCCCGTCGGTCAGAGTGAACGAGATGGAGTGCTTCTTGCCGATCCGCAGCCGCGGCAGTTCATCGGAGCAAGCGTTCACGCTCGGTGGGTCGCTCGTCGGGGCTCCGGCGTCGCCACCTGTCGAAGGGCCGGCGTCGGGAGCGGGCTGCCCGTCCAGGAGAGACAGCTGCGACCAGGCTCGACCGTCGAGGGTCAGGGTATCGTCGACCAGGCGAGGGTTGGTGTTTGCGGGCTGCCGCCCGACGTTTCCTCGATGGAAGGCTTGGATGGCTTTGGAGCCGTCGGAGCACGTCGCCGTGTGGCTTTCGAACTGGGCGTCACCGCTCCCGCAGACCGCCAGCTCGGCGACCCATTCGTCTCCGTCGGACCACGACGCAGGGATGTTCAACGGGACGGTCAGTTGCAAGGGAAGTTCACCCGAACCACCGATCCGACCGAGCACACCGCCGCTGCAGCGAGGTAGGCCCTCTGTCGTCGGGCGAGCCTTGCAGTACTGGACGTAGGTAGACACCGCGGCGTGTTCGTCGGAGACGACTAGCCAGCTCAACTTCGCGGACTCGCCGGGCTCCAGGTCGGCTCGGTCGGGGTTTTCGTCGCTTTCGACCTTCACACCCAAGACTCGCAGTCCGACGATTGTTTGGATTTCGAGCAATGGGTCGTCACAGCCGGCAGTGAGAGTCGCCATCAGCGCAGCGAGGGTCACACGACGGGCAAGAGTCAATCGATGCATCACAGTTCTCCTCGCAGGCCCAGGTTGGGGAAGAAGGGCATGCCTGACACGCGCTCGCGCGTGCTGTAGTCGTAGCTGTAGCTGTAGCCTTCCGCGTTTTCTGCGTCGTAGGCGTTGAGCAGTTCCAAGTAGGTGATGAGCGCGCCACTGCCGATGCCGAATCGTTTCTCGACGCGCAGATCCAGCTGGTGAAAGGCGGGATCGCGTTCACTGTTTTGACGTCCGTACCGGGGAACGTAGGCGTCGTTGGTCGCGTCGTAGACGGCGCCGGTCACTGGCGTTATCGGGTTACCGCTGATGTAGCGGAAGCGGGCGCCGACTTGCCACCCCGCACCCAAGTCGTAGCTCAATGCCGCGTTGAGGACGTGGGTCTGATCGTAGTCGAACAGGCGCCACGGGTTGGTTCTGTCGCGCCGCTCACTGTGCGACAGCGTGTAGCTCAATTGACCGATCAAGTCGTCGTTTGGATGCAGCTGGGCACCGAATTCGACACCGTAGATGCGTCCTTTGCCGTCGTTGATGAAGTGCGGCGGCGCGTTGCCCTCGGTGCCAACGACGCGGTTGTACAGGTGTTTGTAAAACGCGTCGGCATCGAGCTTCAACGCCTCGCCGAAGCGCTGCTCGAAGCCGAGGCTCGTGTGCAATGCGTGGTACGGCTTCAAATCGGGGTTACCCACCTCGTCGAAGCTCTCGTACCACTCCGGGCGTTGTGAATAGATACCCACACCGGCCTTGATCGTGGAGCTGTCCGAGAGCGCGTAACGCTGGTTCAAGCGCGGGTTGACCGTCCATGCATCCAGATCCGCGAAGTAGTCGAGCCGTATGCCGGGCACGACCAGCCACTCGTCGGTCACGAAGGTTCGCAGTTCCGTGTAAACAGCGGGGCTGTACTGATTGCGGGTGACTTCCGTGATGTCGAGCAGTCCGACGCTCGCTCCCGGTTGATCGAGACTCCCTTCCTGGGTGGGGGCGACCGGACCCCGGTACTCGCCCGTCATGCGAACCCCGGTCAGGTCGAGGCCGGATACGAGGTGCGAGCTTTCGGTCATTTCGATGTCCCAATCGGCGCGCCCGGCCACGTTCAAACGTTCGAACCGAGCACTCCAATCACCGAGCTTCTGTTTGCCGATATCGCGCCCGAGTGTGACTTGATAGGACTGATCGACCTTCTTCCCCCGCTGCTGATACGCGATGGTCAGCTGTTCGAACTCGCTACTACCGGACAACTCGCCACGCAGGATCTGATCCTCCTGGTTCGGTTCGTCGAACACCAATTTGAGAGAATCTCGGGAGCCCACGCCGGTCACCGTCAACTTCGAATGCCGATCGGGTTGATAGTTGCCGATGACCTGAAAGTCCCAATATACCGGCGCGGCCACGACGTTGAAGGCGTCGTCGGGAACGACCTTGTCGAAGACGAGGTCGATGTTGCTGCGGCGAAAGGCTGCGGCCAAGCCCAAGTCGTCGGCGACGGGGCCTTCGACGAGTATGGAAGAGTCGATGAGATTGAGGTCGATGGCTCCGTGCAGGCCGTCGGTCTTCGGATCGCGTAGCTTCGCTTCGATGACGCCGCCGGTGGCGTTGCCATAGCGCGACGAGAAGTTCCCGGGGTACAGCTCGACCTCTTGGAGCAGCGCCGGGTTGACCACGCTCGTGAGCCCGCCGAAATGGTAGAGTTCACGTATTCGCGCGCCGTCGAGGAAGGTCGCGCTTTCGTGACCCGACGCTCCGCGCAGGATCGGGTTGCCATCGGAGGGCGCGCGGGAAACGCCGGGCAAGACTTCAATCGCCCGCAAGGCATCGCCGCGTGCGCCAGGCATCTTCACGAGTTGCTCTTGGGGGAGGGTCCGCCGCGTCGGTTCGGTCGCTGGCGCATCGACGCGTGCCACCGCTTCGTAGATCTCGTCTTCGGTTGCGACCGCGCCGTCACTCGGGGGGGCTGCTGTTTCTTGTTGGTCCGACGCGGCCGCCGACTCGGACGTCGACACTCTGGAATCGGTATCGGGCGATTCGGCGTCGGGCTGTGTGCTCGTCTCGGCCTCGCCGTGTGGCGCGGCGGGTGCGTCTGTTTGCGGCGCGTTCGCAGAGAACCAGTACTCGTACTGAATGGCGACCGCGATGGGCTTGCCCTGGTCACGCGCCGGTTCGAACGTGAAGTTGCGTGCCGCGGTTGCGGCAGCTTCGGCCAACTGCGCCGACCCGCTCGTTCCGAGGACCCGCGCGTCAGTGACCTTTCCGGATTCGTCGATCACGAGTTCGAGTTGGACGCGGACCGGCTCGGACACGACCACGCCTTCGGGCAGCTCCGCCTCGCGGTAATCGCGAAGTTTGGGAGCCACGACACCGTCAGGAGGTGTCGGGTCCGGCTTCGTGGTGTCTTCTGGTTTGGAGGTGTCGCCGCTTGCCGACTCGCCACCGGGAGCAGTGTTGGTTTTGGGTGAATCGGGCGAGTTCGCTCGGGTGGGAGTGTCCGGCGCTTTGGACGTCGACGGGGTGGGGGAGGGGGCCTTCGGCTGGGCCGCCACTGGGTGGCACAGCAACGAGGAGAGCACGAACAAACGGGTGCGCGCGTGTTGGCGCATGCCAAATCGAGTAGACAAGGGGCCTCGTAACGGGATGGGCGCCCGCGCTCGGTGTCGGAGCGTGGCGCGCGACGTATCTGCGAGATTCAGCCCTCAGTGCCCGTCACTCGCGATTCGTTCAAAGTCGCGGAGAAAAAAGTCCCGCCTGCAGGCGAATGTCGGCCACGCGGTCGTGCCGCGTGATGGGACGACTGATGGTTCGCCGCACGTCACCCCCAACAATACAGTCGACTCAGGCCTGGCCGCGCTGACGACTCCCGACCTGGCGTCGTGTGGTGAGTAGCGTGCGGCGGAGGTGACGGGCGAGCCCGCTCGCTGTGGAGCTCAGCCTTCGTAGCGCCGTGTGGGCGGGTCGAAGCCGCAGCTCGTGCCGTCGGTGACGCGCACTTCGTCTTCCCAGGGCAAGCGGTATTGGCCGCCGACCATGTCTTTCATGAACGTGTAGGGGCAGTCCATCGCGCCGCCTTCGACCGCAACGTAGCCGCGGTGCCACAGCTGGTAGATGTTGTTCTCGACCCCCCAATGCAAGCGCGCCTCGCGGACGAGATCCGGGCGGACCTCCGCGGTGATGATCTCGTCGGGCAGCCCGTTGCCTCGGGCAATCGGCACCCCGTCGAAGTTGACGATCATTCCTTCGCCCATCGAATTGAACGAGCCGTCGGTTCCCGCCAGGCACACGTTTGCCGTGATCATCAAGTTGCAGAAGGAGTTGGCTTGATTGGTGATCTTCCACGCATGGCGAATGGGGGCCGTGTAGCCCGCCGTGCGCAGCATGATCTCGGCGCCTTTGTAGGCCGACTCGCGTGCCATCTCTGGGAACATGCCGTCGTGGCAGATGATCAAGGCCAACGTGCAGCCTTTGGGTCCCTTGCACACGGGGATCCCGAGGTTGCCGGGCTCCCACGGTTCGACCGGGACCCAGGGATGCAGCTTGCGGTAGTACAGCTTCACGTCGCCCGAGTCGTCGATGATGATACCGGTGTTGTAGGGATTGCCGTTCGGGTTGAACTCCATGATCGAAAAGCAGCCCCAGATTTGGTTCTCGATGCATGCACGCTTGAACGCCGCGACTTCGGGTCCGTCCATGCTGCACATGATTTCGGGGTTGGTGTCCATCGACAAGCCGTGCAGTGAGTATTCGGGGAACACGACCAAGTCCATGCCGGGCAGATTGCGTCGCGCTTTGCCGACCATCTCGCAGATGCGTTGCGTCTGGGCAGCTAGCTCCGCTCGAGTTGCCACGTTGGGCAGCTGCAACTGCACGACGCCGATGACCACACCGTTGGGGGACTTGTTCAAACCACCGAGACCGCTCATGGGTCCAGCCTGGACTGTGGCTTGGGTCTGGGACGTAACGCCGAGGTGTCTCGATGGTGAACGGCGGCCGAGCGCTCTCGGCACCGTTTCGCAGCAACGCCGTGTTTCCGCCTGACACGGGGGGTCAGCCGAGGCGTCGCAGCAGCGGTTTGGTGAGCTCGGAGACGAGCACGACGCTCAGGGCGGCAGCCAACGCCAACGTCGCGCCCTGACCATCCAGAGGTTGGGTGCCGAAGAACTGTTCGAGCCCCGGCGTGTAGATGGCCAAACCTTGCAGGGCCAGGGCGACGGCGGTGGCGACCAGCAACGGGCGGTTACTCCAGGGCGACAAAGTCCAGATGGGCTGTTCAGTTCTCGCGCTGAACGCATAGGCGATGGGGCCCAGAGCCATCACAGAGAATGCCAAAGACCGAGCCCCCTGCAAGTCTTCGTTGGGGTCTGTGTAGGCGAAGAGCGCCAGGCCGCCAGCGGCGAGCCAGAAGCCCACGACGGCGATCTGCCACCACTCGCGAGCGCTGAGCAGGTCGGCGTTCGGATCGCGCGGCGAGGCCGTCATCGGATCGGCGGCTTTGGGTTCCATACCGAGCGCAAGCGCCGGCAGTCCATTGGTAATCAGGTTGATCCACAGGATCTGCGTGGGCGTCAACACCGCCGGCCAGCCCAGCAGCATGGCGACGGCCACCAGCAGCACCAGCCCCGCATTCGACGCGAACAAGAACGCGACGAAGCGCTGAATGTTGGCGTAGATGATGCGCCCTTGTTCGATGGCGCTGACGATCGTCGCGTAGTTGTCATCCGCCAACACCAAGTCGGCGACTTCTCGGGCGACGTCGGTTCCCGTCTTGCCCATCGCCACGCCGATCGTCGCCGCCTTGATCGCAGGAGCATCGTTGACGCCATCGCCGGTCATGGCCACGACGTTGCCCCGTGCTTGGAGTAGGTTCACCATGCGGAGTTTGTCGGCTGGGGTGGCCCGCGCCAGCACGGCGATCTGGTCGATCTGTCGACCGAGCTGATTGTCGTCGAGTTGAGCCAGGTCGTTGCTGCTCAACACCTGGGCCGTCTCGTCGGCGAGCCCGAGTTCCGTCGCGATGCTGCGCGCCGTCGTCGGATGGTCCCCGGTGATCATCAACGTGCGGACACCGGCGCCTCGCGCCTTGGCGATAGCCACTCGCACCTCGGGGCGCGGTGGATCGGACATGCCCACCAACCCGATCAGTTGAAGCCCGGTTTCCCAGTCATCGAGGGCCGGGGGCGGCTGCTCCAGTTGCCGCCGAGCGAGCGCCAGGACCCGTAGGCCGCGGTGCGCCCAGGCGTCGATGACCTTCGACAGATGCGTGCGGAGCGCGTCGTCGAGGGCTTTCGTCGTCCCGGTGAGTAGTACGGTGTTGCTCGAGGCTAGGACGCGTTCGGGGGCTCCGTGGCAGTACAGGGTGGTCTGCGGTTCGCCGCTTTCGCCGTCGCTTTGGAAAGCCTTGCTGGGGCGAAAGGCGACGCTGGCCAGTTTGCGGTCGCTGGAGAATGGGAGCACCCGCAGCACTTCGCCGTCGGGCGGCGATTGGGCGTGGGCTGAATGAAACTGCAGCAGGGCCGCGTCGGTTGGATCGCCTTCGTAGTGTGGCGCGCTGCCTGCGACGGCTCTCGCGCCTGGGGCGAAGTGCGCAGCATGAACCAGTTCGGCGGTGGAGGGACTGTCGTCGAGGGGGGTCGAGTCGAGGTCGAACTCCTTGCCTGCCACCCACGCCGTTCGCACGGTCATGCGGTTTTGGGTGAGCGTTCCGGTCTTGTCGCTGCAGATGACGTGTGTCGAACCGAGCGCCTCCACCGCCGCCAAGCGCCGAACGATGGCGTTGGCTGCCGCCATCTTTCTGACCCCGAGCGCGAGCAGCACCGTGGTGATGGCGGGCAGGCCTTCGGGAATTGCTGCGACCGCCAGGCTGACCGCCATCAACAGCAAGAAGCCGACGGGAACGTCGAGGCGCAGCAGACCGACACCGAACAGCGCGACTGCGAGTATCGCGCAACCGATCACCACGCGTTTGCCGAACTGCTGCATGCGTCGTTCGAGTGGTGAGCTGACGGCATCAACCCCTTCGAGCAGTCCGGCGACTTGACCGACCTGGGTGGCCATCGCCGTGTGAGTGGTGACGGCGATGCCCCAACCACTCTGGACGTGGCTGGACATGAACACCATGTTTTCACGTTCAGCCAGGGGTGTGTCACTCGGCAGCACCGCATCGGCGTTTTTTGCCACCCCGACGGATTCGCCCGTCAGGGACGACTCGTCGATGCGCAGCTCAGCCGCCCGGACCAACCGGCCGTCTGCCGGCACGCGCGCCCCTTCTTCGAGTACGAAGAGATCACCCACGACGATCTCTTCAGCGGGGATTTCGAGGCGAGCTCCGTCTCGCAGAACCGTCGCCGTGGGGCTGAGAAATCCCTTGAGTGCTTGCAGCGCGCTGTGCGCGCGCCCTTCTTGCACGAAGCCGATGATGGCGTTGAGCACGACGATCATCAGGATGGCGATGCTGTCTCCGAAGCGTTCGATCCAGCCCGACTGCGTTTCCATGCTGCCGAGCAGGACGGCGATCGCCGCCGCGCCGAGCAGGGCCAATACCGTGATGTCCTTCAGTTGGGCAGCGAAGCGTACCCAGGCGCTCGGGCGCGCTCGTTCGGTGAGGCGGTTTGGACCGTCGCTGGCCAGCCTCCGTTTGGCGTGTTGTTCCGAGACACCTAGATCAGCCTGCGTCCCGAGCCGTTCCAGCACCTGCGCAGCACGCTTGTGCCAGGGCGAGGTCATCGCGTCCGGGGCGGGCGGGCCATGAGCTGAGCGTGAAAGCGCGCGATCGCTGTCGGGTGCTTCGCCGGTCATCGTGTTGGGAGTCAAGGGCCGGAGATCGCGGCGGTTGCGACACCATGGTACGCGCCGTCGGCCACTCTTGCAGGTTTTTTCGCAACCCCCGCTCGGCGGCGGTCGCCGTCCGTATCTCGCAGGACTCGTCGCCGGTGCTGGGGGTGCCCCCGGAGCGATGTGAACGCGCAGTCCGCTCCACCCCCGCCCTCGCGCGACCGGTCGACGCGTTCAGGTTGTGAGGGAGGCCACGAACAGCCCGACGTCCACGCGAACACGGTGCTGTCCGACCACCAGCCCGTCGGACGCATCGCAAAGCAGTACACACAGCCGGAACCGACACCGAGCCCTGTGCGCCGGTTGCTGGGGGCTACTGACCTGGTACGAACTCATTGCAATACACTCAAACGCGACCGCGACGACCACCAGTGGTGATCTCCACGGCTGCTTGGGGTAAGGATACAATCCGATGACGCGCTGCCTTTTCGTCCCATCGCTCGTTGCTGGTAACTTCCAATCCGTGTGCAGGCGCAGCGGGCCCATCGGCTTGCTGGTGCTCGGGGCCGCCTTCGCCACCTGTTGCAAGGAGCGCGCGCCGGACGGGACTGGTGTCGCATCCAAGGGGCACGCGCTCGAGGTGGTTGCCGTGCCGCAGCCCAACGGTTGCTTGCCTCCCCCCGCGGCTCCCAAGGCGCCGACGATGGCAATACCGAAGGGCGGCAAGCTCGAGATCGCCGCCTATGGGTACGATGTCACCGACTCGAGCGGCGTGTACTGGGATCAACGTTTTCCTTCGCCGTGCTTGGACGACAACCCTTCTCGCAAGGGGTTACCCAACGCCGCCTGGCAAGGCAGTTACTGGCTGGACGGGGACTACTTGTGCCTGCAGTTGGCCGGCCTGTATTCCCAGTACGAGCCGGCTCACGAGTTGCGGATCGGCTACACCGTCAAACTCAGCGACGGCGTTACCTTCGAGGACGGCAGCACGCAACGTGACATCGTCTTGCACGAGTTCATGGGCAAGCCCGACAAGGGCGACATTCGCAAGTGTGTGCTGCTTCGCTGGGGCGGTTGACGGCGCAGACAGCCCGCTTGGATCCGCGCCATGACGCATTCGGTGTGGTTGATCGTCGTCGGAGGAGCGATCGTCGTCGCGGCGACGCTCCTGCGCTTCTTGCGGAACTCCGGGCACTCTCGGGTCCGGCTCCGGCGCAGTGTGATCCTGTTCGTGCCGTACGCTGCCGCGGCCGCGCTGGTGCTGTCACAACCGAGTTTTGGTGGCGGCGCGTGGCTAGACGGGATACGCGTCCTTGCAGACTTGCTCGCGCTGCTGCTGGCCGTGAATCTGTCGGCGCTGATCGTCTTCGATCTGGTTCTGATGACCTTGCGTCTGCGCGTGCCGGACATCTTGCACGACTTGATCGTGGCCGCGGCGTACATCGTCGTCATGGTGTGGCTGATGCATCGTACTGGTGTGAACTTGGCGAGCATCGTGGCGACTTCGGCAGTCGCGACGGCGGTCATCGGCTTGTCGTTGCAGTCGACGCTGGGCAGCGTGATTGGCGGCTTGGCGCTCCAGGTCGACGACTCGCTCAACGAGGGCGATTGGATCGAACTCGAGAACGGCAAGCAAGGACAAGTCAAGAAGGTGCGCTGGCGGCACACCGTGATCGAGACCCGCGATTGGGATACGCTACTCGTTCCGAACAACCAGCTGCTCAGCCAGACCATCAAGATCCTGGGCAAGCGCCACGGACAACCGGTTCAGCACCGGATGTGGGTGTACTTCCACGTCGACTTTCGCACGCCTCCAGCTGACGTCATTCGCGTCGTGGGCAAGGCGCTCAACGCGCCGCTGCCCGGCGTAGCGAGCGAGCCGAAACCCAACACGGTTTGCCTCGATCTCGCCAGGGACCACAAGGAGAGTTACGCGCTGTACGCCACGCGCTACTGGTTGACGGACCTGGCCAAGGACGACCCCACCAGTTCGCTGGTGCGCGAGCGCATCTTTGCTGCGCTCAAACGCGCCGAGATCCCGTTGGCCATTCCCGCCGCCACGTTGTTCGTCTCCAACGACGACTTGGAGCGGACCAAGCGCAAACAGCGTGAAGCCTTGTCGCGCATCCTTCGCGCCTTGGCGGAGGTCGAGCTGTTCCGCACTCTATCCGAGGAAGAACTCGAGCAGTTGGCGGGGGCGGTTCGCGTCGCGCCGTTTGCCGCGGGCGAGGTGGTCACTCGGCAGGGCGCCAAGGCGAATTGGTTGTACGTGCTCACGGAGGGGAGTGTGGACGTGTGCGTGACCAGTTCGAGCGGCAGACTGCAGAAAGTCAACTCGCTGAACGCCCCGGCGTTCTTTGGCGAGATGGCGCTGATGACGGGGGCTCCCCGCGAAGCAACGGTGGTGGCGGTGGACGACATCGAATGTCTACGCGTCGATCGTTCCGCGTTTCGGCGTCTTCTCGAGACCCGACCCGAGATTGCCCGCGAAGTTGCCGCCGTCTTGGCCGAGCGCAAGATCGAGCTCGAAGCGGTCAAGGAACATCTCGATGCTGCTGCCCGTTCGAAGCGCGTGGAAGGTGAGCGGCACCGGATCCTTTCGGCAGTTCAAGATTTCTTCGCGCTCAAGGATTGAGTCGTGGTGGGTCACCGTCAGCGGGATTGCGGGGCGCGGGAAGCATACAGCTGCGCCGAATGCGGGGGAGATAGTGGATGGTTTAGGTGAACGTCGACGAGCGACAATCCTCGTGCCGGAGCCGTGAGACCCGCGGCATCGCGCCGACGGGCCTCGAGCAGTGTCGCCATCGATTGCGGACTGCGCAGACCCGCACCCACTTCGGCCAGCGTACCCACCAAGATCCGAACCATCTTTCGCAAGAAGGCGTCGCCGACGACGTCGATCACGATCTGTGAGGCGGTGGCCCCGACGTCGACGGCCTGGAGCGTCTTGACCGTAGATCCCGCTCCGCAATTCGGGGCGCGCAGGGAGGCGAAGTCGTGGGTTCCGATGAAAGAGCGCGCCGCTGCGATCATCGCCGTCGGGTCGAGTGACGGCGCGATGCACCAGGTGTGGGGCTGGGCTGCAGCTCTGCCTGGCAACGGCTGGGTCGCGATTCCGTGTTCGATGCGGTAGCGGTAGTGTTTGCACGTGGCGCCGTTGCGTGCGTGAACGGAGCGCGGGACGAGCCACACGCCCAATACCCTCAACGACGGACACAATCCGGAGCTCGACAAACGTTCGCAGCGCGCGGCCAAGTCGCCCACGTCTCTCACCCAGCAGGTTACGAAGTTGCGTTGGGCGCTGACGCCAGCGTCGGTTCGCGCTGCGACCGCCAATCCGCGCGGACGCTGCTCGAACAGCGCCTCGAGGTGGCGCGTGAGCTGACCGCCGACGGTCTCGAGGCCCGGTTGCGGCGCGATTCCGTGAAATGCCAAGCCATCGTAGGAAATCTCCAACAGCAAGGTTTGGCGTTCACCCATGGAACCAACCGAGCTTCGGTGAGACGGGCGCCAACCCGTCGAGATTCGACCTTTGCCTCACGCCCGATGGGAGACCAGGCGCGGCGCACGGCCTGCCTGCGATGGGCGTCGGTCGTGAGCGGCTCGTGGAGCGTGTCTGGGGAGTCACGAGTCCACGTTAGCCGAGTGAGCGCGCTTGACGAACGCTCATTTGGGCGTGCGCGGCGCAGCCGGCAGATTTGTATGATTCCCCTCAGGATCGGCGCGTTTGCGCAGTGCCGCAAACGCGGCCGAACGTGGTAGCGTCTCGACATGTTGACGCTGGCGTTGGTCGATGACGATCTGTTTCTGAAACACCGCGCTCCTCATGGTCACCCCGAGCACCAAGGAAGGCTCATCGCTGCGCGTCGCGGCGTCGAGAGCGTGCAGGGGCGCTTCGTCGTCGACCGACTGCAGCCTCGGGATGCGTCCTTCGAAGAGCTGGTCACCGTGCACGCCGCGGAGCACGTCGCGCGGGTGGCGTCGACCGCAGGCAAACAGGGAGCGTTCGATCCAGATACGTACTTCAGCGCCGATTCGTATGCCGCCGCGGTCCGCGCGGCGGGGGGCCTCCTGGCAGGAGTCGACCGTTTGGCGACAGGCGCCGACTACGCTTTGGCGTTGGTGCGTCCACCGGGGCATCACGCGACGGCGAGCCGTGCGATGGGCTTCTGTTTGTTCAACAGCGTTGCGGTTGCCGCGGGGGTGAGTCTGGAGCGCGAGCTGAGGGGACGTCCCGTCGAACGGGTACTGGTGCTCGATTGGGATGTGCACCACGGCAACGGGACTCAGGACATCTTCTACGAGCGCAGGGACGTGTTGTACGTCTCGTTGCATCAGAGCCCCCAGTACCCCGGGACCGGGGCTGCCCACGAATGTGGCGCGGGGGATGGCGCCGGTTACACGGTCAACCTGCCGCTGGCTGCCGGCGCTGACGACGCTGTCTACGAGGCGGCCTTCGAACGCATCGTGCAGCCCGTCATTCGCCAATACCAGCCGGATTTGGTCCTGGTCAGCGCCGGTTACGATGCGCACGTTCGAGATCCATTGGGGGGGATGGCGGTGACGGACGCGGGGTTCGGTGCGATGACCAGGCGCTTGCTCGATGCGCTACCCGACGGCGGCCGAGGGCGGACGTTGTTTGCACTGGAAGGCGGGTACGACGACGAGGGGCTGCAAGGGGCCGTGCGTGCCACTTTGGAAGGACTCGACATTCAGGGTGGCGCGCCAGGGGAGGCGTCCACCGATTGGTCACCGAGTCGCGCCACGGAGCTCGAGCTTCTGGTAGATCGGCACTCGAGACATTGGGATCTGAGTTCTTGAGCGAATCGCAGATGGACAACCCCTACGAACGGATCGGCGGGCGAGCCGCGGTACTCGCGCTTGCCGAGCGCTTCTACGACTTGATGCAGGAACGCGAGCCGGACCTGACCGCGCTGCACGAACGCGACGAGAACGGCGCGGTCAGTCGACGTTCGCGAGATCGATTCGGCTCGTTTCTGGTGGGGTGGCTTGGTGGCCCGCAGGATTACGTCGAGCAGAATGGTCACCCGCGGTTGCGGATGCGGCACGCAAGGGTGGCCGTCGACGTTGCGATGCGTGATGCATGGCTTCGCTGCATGTATCAGGCGATGGACGATTGCGACGTCCCCGACGATTTGCGAGTCTTCTTGCGGCAGCGCTTCAGCGAAGTTGCCGACTTCATGCGCAACGTCGAAGAAGGCGCTCCCTGACGAACTGCGCGACGTTGTCCGCGACTTCTGAGCGTCGCGCGACGTGACGTCACTGTCGGGGAGGGAACTTCTGCAGCTTTCGTTGCAGCGATCGTCGGTGCAGCCCCAAGCGGCGTGCGGCTTCGGAAATGTTGCCGGCGCAGTCGTTGAGCACGCGGTTGATGTGTTCCCACTCGGCACGAGCCAAGGTGGGTGCCTTCGGAACACCGTCGATGTCTTCTGGCGGCCCTTCGCCTCGAAGAAACGCTGCCAGCACTTCGTCCGCGTCGGCGGGCTTCTGCAGGTAGTACGTGGCGCCGAGCCGTACCGCGTCGATTGCCGTCGCGATGCTCCCATAACCCGTGAGCACGACGATGCGCGTTCCAGGATCGGCTCGATGTAGAGCTTCGACGAGCTTCAAGCCCGAACCGTCTGGCATCTTCAGGTCGACGACTGCAAGCTCTGGCGGCTCCTCTTCAATCAGCCGCAGCGCTTCGTCGACACCACTAGCGGAACGAACCTCGAGGCCGCGCCGCTCCAAGGCTCGCGCCAGTTGCTGGCGGAGTAGATCGTCATCGTCCACCACGAGGATGGACTGGCCTTGAAATTGAGAGAGATTCATCGGTGCTGCAGTCACGACGGTTGTAATCTAAAGCGCTCTTTCGGCAAGAGCATGCGGGCGACGGTTCCCGACCCAGGGCGAGAATCGAGTGTCAGTGAACCCCCGAGATTACTCACGACATTCTGCGCCAGATACAGACCGAGCCCCATGCCCTTGCCCGGCGCTTTGGTGGTGAAGAAGGGCTCGAAAACGCGCTGTAGCACCGGGGCGTCCATGCCCGGTCCCGAGTCGCTCACCGAAATCTCGAGCCCTCGTTCGACGACTGCGACTTGTAGTCGCACGTTGCCTCGGGATGCGTCGAGCGCATTGTCGAGCAGCACCCGCAACGTCTGGGCGACCGCTTCGCGTGGACAACGCAGCCGTCCGCCCAGCACATGCTGTGTTGCCACGGTATCGATCCTGCTCCTCTCGGGCAGGTCCTCGATCGTCTCCGAGATCAGCTCGGCAACGGCAATCCAGTCTTCGGATTCACCTGGCGCCTCGCCTGCGGTGTGTGCCATGCGCTTGAGGATCTTGCGACAACGTTCGACTTGGTTGCGGACGAGCTGCACGTCTGCAAGCGCCTCGTCGTCACCGCGCTGATCCAGTTGATGTTCGAGCTCCTTGCTGACCACGGCGATCGTCGCGAGCGGGCTAGCCAACTCGTGTGCAGCACCGGCAGCCAAGGTGGCCAATGACGATAGTCGTTCGGCACGCTGACGCAGTTCGGCTTCGGCGGCGACCCAGGCTTCTTTCTCGCGGATCTCCGCTCGCGCTCGTTGGATGAAGTACACCACACAGGTGGCGCCCAGCCCGTAGGCCACCCAAATGCCGTGCAAGTGCACGTCCCAGCTGCTGACGATCTTCGCGAGGGGTACGTGCCAGACGAACAGCGCGCTGTAGCTCGCCACGCTGAGCCCAACCAGCGTCCAGGCGTACGAAGAGCTCAAGATCAACGCGGCCATCGACACATGCACGATGTAGAAGAAGCTGAACGGGTTCGAGGGCCCCCCCGTGAAGAAGAGCAAGGCCGTGAAGGCGACCAAATCGAGACCGACGAACGCCGCTATTTCGACCTCGCGCATCACCGCGAGTGAGTTGCCTCGGCTCATCGCGACGTAGTTGACGCACAGCTCGGCGATGATGATGAATGAGAGGGTGCGCAACGGGAGGGGCACTTCCATCCAGAAGTGCACGAACGCGATGGCGAGCGTTTGCCCGATGAGTGCCGCCCAACGCAACGCGGTCAGCCAACGGAAGTTGACCAGGTGAAGGACGCTCGGCGCGTCGGGATCTGCGTAAGATGCGGTTTTCACGTCGCGCTCAGTCTGCCGTGACGAATCGCGCTCGTCCTGCGTCATTTCCGCGCGTGCGTCCACAACGCGTCTTACGAGGCGGCGAGCAGTACGTCCGTCAACTCGTCGGCGGAGAGCACGATGGGATTGCCCTGCATGCTGCTCGATTTGGCTGCTTTGGCGACGACCGTCGCTAGGTCGTTCGCGGTGACTCCGTAGGTGGCTAGCGGGGGGATGTTCATGCTTTGGCACAGGGACTGAACCCACTCGATGCCGTCCTCTGCCTTGGCGTTCGCGTGCCCGGTAAGCAGCTGCGCTACCGTCTCGTAGCGACCCAGATATGGGCTGTCTGGAGCGCGTCGTCTCATTGCGTCGAGATTCGCTCGCATCACCACGGGTAGCAGCCGCGCGCACAGCGCGCCGTGGGGCGCGGTGAACATGCCGCCCAACGGTCCTGCGAAGCCGTGCACTGCACCCAGCTTGGCGTTGGCCAAGGCCAAGCCTCCAATTAGGCTGACCATCGCCATGTCGTCGCGGGCCTGCTCGTCACGGCCGTCCGCGTAGACCCGGGGGAGCGCCCTGGCCGCTCGTGACAGCGCGTCGACGCACAACGCGTCGGTCAGCGGATTGGCCTTGCACGATACGTACGGTTCGAGCACCTGGGTCAGCGCGTCCAGCCCCGTCGCGGCGGTGACGTCGCGCGGTACGCTGTGGGTCAGCCGCGAGTCGATGAGCGCCAACTTGGGCAACATGGCGTCGTCTCGCAGACTCACTTTCACGTGGTGTTCTTCTGAGGCGAGCACCGCGTTCTTCGTCACTTCGGCGCCTGTCCCCGCCGTGGTGGGGACCGCGACGAAAGGAGCGGGGAGTTCTCGCAATGGTTGGCCTCTTCCGACGACCTCGAGGTAGTCGAGCGGATCGCCTGGGTTCGTCAGCAGGGCAGCGATGGCTTTGCCAGCGTCGATCGCGCTTCCGCCCCCGATCGACACGACCGCCTGACAATCGGCTTCCCGCGCGGTGTTCACCCCAGCTAGCGCCAATCCGACGGTCGGCTCGCCGCCGACGGCAAAGGCGTGCACTGAATACCCGTCGCCGGTCAATGCATCCAGAAGTGGGCCACAGCGTGACGAATCGCTTCCTGTCACCACGAGCAGGCGTGTACCCCATGGCCGCAGTAGATCGGCTAGGTCGTCGCTGCTTCCCGGTCCGAAGATGATGCGCGTGGCGGTGGCGAACTGAAACATGCGGTCGCTCACTTGGAGAGAACTCAGCTGTCCCAGCCGTTTTCGTCGGGCGAAATGTTGGTGAACTTGACGCTACTGCGCGGCCTGGCCATCATCGGCTCCACCGTGTCGCGCCACGTGGCGTAGTGCGCCGTTTCCTTGTGCTGGGCCGGCGCGTCGTCGGTGCGATACACCTCGACCAACACGAAGTGGTGGGGGTCGGACCGATCCTGCACGACGTCGAAACGCGCAACACCGGGTTCCTGTCGGCTGTTGCTGGCGTTCTCGATGGTGGCGCTCTTGAACGCCTCCACACAATCGGGTTTGACGTGCACGTCTACGTGAACAATCAACATGGGGACCTCCTAGAGCGGCAATCTCGTTGATTGCCGCGACAAATCAACTACCTCGAGCACCGAACAGCGAGCAAGGGTGACCGACGTGGCCAAGCAGGGGCGAGTTTTCGGGGCAATTCCGTGCACTGGCAAGCTGATCGGTGCTCGAGTGAACTGGCTCGAGGTGGAACGGGAAGCCTCGGTTCGTCAAAACGACGAACCGGGCTGTTCGAGGAACTCCAGCTCGGCCGCGCTGCTCTGTCGGCCGAGTAGGGCGTTGCGATGCGGGAACCGACCGAAGCGGGCGACGATGTCGCGATGAGCCATGGCGTAGCGATGGTTGTTCTCAAACCCCGAGCGATGAGGCTCGGGAGCGATCTCCACGAGCTTCTCGAACAGGGCGACGCACGCTCGTTGCGCGTCCAGAGACTCGGCGTGCATGAACGGCAGGTACACGAAGGGGCGGAAGCACCAAGGCAGCTGGGCGTCGTGACCGGCGTCGACGGCCCGCTGGGCGATGTTCAGTGCGCGCTCATCGCCCGCGTACATCTCTCCCGTACCGCGAAACACGTTCCTGGTGAACTGGTCGAGGAGCAGTATCAGCGCGAGTGTTGGCCGCGGCTCCGACTCCCACTCACTCAGTCCGCCAGCCAAGGCCGCGCGAATCGAGTCGCCGTAGGAGACCCGCAGGTGCTCGTCGAATCGGGGATCCTTCTCGAACCAGCGGGTGACCTTCCCTGGACTCGCTTTGCCATCGGCGTCGAGCTCTCCGAACCACTCTTCGAGGATTTGATCGACTCGGGGATCCATCGTCCGAGGATCGGGGATGGCGAAGTGCACTGCAACCCTACGTCGGGCCGCTCCGCGTCGATTGCGTGTTCCGGGCCGCCGGGCCAGCGGTCCGGGGCGCTCTCGCAGCGCCCGGCGGTTTGATGTCGCTCGGCCTCGTCGCCGGTTGTAAGTGGCGACCAATGTCGTGGCCCGCCGGCTCGGTCGATCCCACCCTGCTCACGCGGGTCGCTCGACTGGTGCGTGCGGAGGCCAGGTCCCGTCACCTGCTGCTCGGCTGGTGGCTTCCGGGAGGCGCAGCTGCTTTGGTGGCGGCTGTTGGTGCGCTATTCCGATTCCCGTGGCCGTACTGGATCATCACCCTCGGCTCACTGTTCATCTTTAATCGCTACCACCGCTGGAAGCTTCGTCTCGTCTTTTCTTCCCCCGTGCGTTGGTACTGGGGCCGTCTGAGTGATGGGAGCGATCGGTTGTCGCGGGGTCATCGCCAGAGCCATGGCTTGATGTACCCGATCGAGGTGTTGGTCGTGGGTGAAACGACGTTCGCTGCACGCGACCTGGCGGACGATAGGCTGTCCCCCCATCTCGAAGTGAACGGGGAAGCGCCGTCGCCCGACGCCGGGGGGGCATTGGAATTGGAGGCGAACGGTGAGGGCGTCCCGGCCCTGTTGAAGGTAAACGAACTGCCGCCACGTGTTCTCAACTTTTGGATCGATGGTAGCGTTCTGGCTGAGTTGGGTCAGGATCACGAACTGGGCCTTTTGCAGATTGGTGAAGAGAGCGTGCTGGCAGTGATTGTGGAAACACACGGCGTGCTCGTGTCACGCAGCGTGCCCGTGCCCGATGCGTTGAGTGAACACGTGCGGTGGCCCCGCTGACCCAAGCAATACGGGGGCGCTGACTGCACCAAGGGGGCGGCGCCTCCTGCAGGCTGCAGGCACGAGCGGTGCACGACACTGCGACGTTTCGCCGAACGGTAATCGGGCGGCTGCGCTCCTGGGTAAACGTGCTTCTGGTGGGTGGCCTTGCAATTGTGAAAGGCCGAGTGTCAGACTTGCCGAGAGTGAATGTCGGGGTGTGTTTCCGTCACGACTATAAAGTCGTCATGGGTGCTGTGCTGGCCGGTCAGGTAGCGATTGTGGCGTGAAAACCGAGAATTACTGATGGGCCTTTCCAAAATGGGCGAACGTTGGTCGACTTTTGCGCGCCGCGTTCGCACCGCGCCGATTTGATCTTTGGCGGCGCGCGCACTACCCCACCCGCGTTCATGGCTTTGAAAGAACTTTTGCTCGCGGCGGCGTTGAAGTTCGCGCCGCCTTGGTACCCACCGGGGCAGAACCCCGAAAGCTTCGACCAGTACCGAGCGCGGCTCGACACGATCGCCGAGGCGATTGCCGTCGAGTCCGAGGTCGCCTCCAACTGGGGCCTCGGGCGTCGTGCACTAGCGGCAGCTACGATGACCGTGTGGTATGGCGAGACCCGATTTGCGTACGAGGTCCATGCGCTCGGAAAGAGTCGCTGGACGCAAGACTTGGGTAAGGCGCGATGTATGGGACAGATTCACGTCAGTCGAATCGTTCCCCGACAAGAGTGGGAGTTGATGGTTGGCGCGGATTTACAAGCGACCCGACTCTGTGCGCGTGCGACGATGCGCGTGCTTGCGGCCCAAGCGGGCTACTGCAGAGCACAGAGCGCTAGCGAAGCGAGTATGGCTCGCGTCTTTGCCGCTTATGGGACGGGACGGGGATGCGCCCTGACACCCCAGGCCAAGAAGCGCGCGGTACGCTGGGCGTTGATCATGCAACAGATCTGACCGGCGTTTCCCCACGCCGTTCACCCGGATGTTTCGGTTCACGGGAATCGAGCCACTGAGGCGTTGGAAGAAGTCGAGCGCGGGAATCCCCACAGCGCGATGTCGTTGATTACCTGACCGTGTCGGTTGCTCGGCCGGTGTCCCTACCGTCGGCTGCCGACGTCTCGGCGTGCTGGGCACCCGCCGCCGGTTGACCTTTGGGGAGGCCGGCTGCATCATGCCCGCGACCGTCGTCGATGGACGGAGCTGGAGACTCATCGTGCAAGTACTGTTTGCGTTCGCCCCGTTTCTCACCTGCATCTTGGTGGGGATCCACGTGTACCAAGTCGCGATGGTCCCCGGCGAATCGCACCACGACCACTGACTCGTCCGACGACCCGGCAATTGGGAGACCACCTGCGGGCACTTGCGGGGGCGTGCCCAGAGAAGCCAAGATCTGGCTTGGGATTTCGTCGCCTGGCGGGTAAGACCAGGCGACAGAGGGCACGATGGCGAGCATTACTTTGGAAATCCGGTACGCTGGGCGAGCTCCGGAGGTTCGGCAATTCGCCCAGCCGAAGATCACGATCGGGCGCGAGGCGGGGCACGTGGTGTTGGGGGATCCCCAGGCCTCGAGCCAGCACGCCGAGATCAACGTGACGCCGACTCACGTCACTTACGTCGATCTGCGCTCGACCAACGGCAGTTACCTCGCCGACGGTCAGCGCATCACCCAGCCCATCGCCTTGACCCCGGGCACCGTCGTGCGCATCGGGTCGAGCGCCATTTGTCTGATCTCCGTCGATGGAGCGGCGAGGACGGGGCCGCGCGGCACGGTAGTGATGTCCGAGTTCTCCGTCGGTGGCGACGATCCCTTGGCCGCAACGGCGTTGGCCGGCAGCCCCGGAGTTGCGCCGAACGCGCCGAGGGTCGACATTCCGCCTCCGCAGGGCACGGCCATGGCGGCGCTCGCACAGCACGAGAGCCGTCCGCCCCCACCGATGACCGCGCCGACCGGCGCAGTCCCACCCCCAGCCGGCGTGGGGCAGCCCGGTTATGGCGCCCCCGCTCAATACGGTCAGCCCGTTCCCCCACCGGGGTACCCCCCGCCTGGCTACGGCAACCCGCAGGGGGCCTATGGCGCCGCCGGTGGCTACGGTCCACCGCCCGGTGGCGGGTACGGGGTGCCGCAGCAGCCCGGCTATCCTGGTGCTCCCCAGCCCGGAGGTTATGGCGGGGGCCCGCCCGGGGCCGCTGCGCAGCCAGGCATGCCTCACGCGCCCGGTCAGCCACCGCACGGCTACGCGCCGCACGCGGGTCCCCCGGGAGTTCCGCACGGGGGGGCATACGCCCAGCCGGCGTCACCCATCGGCTATCCGCCCCCTGGGGCCGCCGCCCCGATGCCGGGCGGATTCGCTCCTGCAGGCGCGCCTCCAGGTGGGGGAGGGCCGGGCGGATACCCTCCCGGTCCGGGTGCACCCACTGCCGCAGCCGGTGGTCCGCTCGTCGCGGCGCCTTCCGGCAGTACCGACCCCATCGGGTTCCTCAAATCCTGTGTCGAGGCGTACATGCCGCACCTCGCCGAGGCGACGAAGGTGCTCGGGATCTTGGCGCTTCCCCTGGGTCTGCTCAATGCGGTATCGGCCTACATCCCTCTGGTCGGTTGGCTGTTGGCGTTGGTAGGGGGCTTGGGTTACTGGGTGCTGTACATGGTGTTCGGGCTCGGTGCCCAAGCGGAGTACGCAATGCGGTTGGCGGCTGGAATGAACGTTGATGCGCCGACGGTATGGAAGCTTCAGTTGGGAAGGATGTTCCCCTGGCTCATCGGGTTGATCGTTCCCGCGCTGATCTCCTCAATAGGCTGTCTGATCACCGTCATCCTGTTTGGCTTGTTCTTGTTGCCCGTCTACATGATCGAGGATGTGCGAGGGTTCGACGTCAACAAGCGTAGCTACGACTTGGCGTCCAAGGATTGGGCGTTTGCCATCGTCCCCGCATTGATCGCGGGCATTGCTGCCGGTGTGATCAACGTCGTGGTGAGCGTCGTCTTGGGGTTCGTTCCCTTCCTGGGGGCAGCGCTTGCGGCGGTGTGGGCGCCGATGTTTTCCGCGGCGGTTACACCGTTGCTCACGTTCATTCAGTTTCGGGTCTACTTCCAGCTCCGCCACAAGCACGAGGGGGTGGACGTGGCGGCCATCGTTCGCCAGCGCGTCGGCGCCCCGCAGGGCTGAGCTGCGCAGTCCGGTGCCCCGTCGTTTGGTCGTCGTGTGACCAGGTCAGTTGCCACCCAGCGCCGCGAGCACCTGGGTGGCGTGGGAGCGCGGCGCGACCTTGCGCCAAACGTGGGAGATTGCCCCGTTTTCGTCCAGCAGGAAGGTCTGGCGTGCAGTGACCTGGCCGTGCACGGGCACGCCGAACGCCGCTGATACCAGGGCTCGATCGTCCACGACGAGATCGTACGGAAGCCGTTCTTTCTTGATGAATGCCTTGTGCGACTCCGCGCTCTGGAGCGACACTCCCAGAATCACGGCATCCCGGTCTTGGAACTGCGCGAAGTGATCACGGAAGCCCTGGGCTTCGGCGCGGCACCCGGGCGTGTCGTCCATCGGGTAGAAAAAAAGCACCACCCGCTTTCCGCGTAGCTCGGAGAGCTTCAGCTGTTTGCCGTGGTGCAGAATGAGCGAGACGTCGGGAGCCGGCGTGCCCGGCGCTAGCTCGCCGTTTTCGCTGGACGTTTCTTTGGCCGTTTGGGGCCGAATGGTCGCGGGATCGCTCGCGGCCGACTCAGATTTCTGAGTGCCGGGAGCAAGCGCATTGGTCGGCGCGTTGCAGGCCATGCACATTCCAACAACCGCGGAGGGGACTCGCATCAGCTGGTGTTCTAAGTGCCGCGGCGAAGGTGTCAAGGATGCTCGGCACCGGGACGTGGTTCGGAGGTGTGCTGGGTCTCGGCTTCAGCTTCGGTTCTTGCGAAGCCAGGCGACCAGCTCGACGTGATGTGTCTGCGGAAACATGTCGAAGGCTTCCAGCCGTTGAAGCTCGAAACCCAGTCGGGTCAGGCGATGTAGGTCTCTTGCGAAGCTGACGGGATCACACGCGCAGTAGAAGATGTAGCCCGCGCACAGCGTCGCGATATCGTCGACGGCGTCTCGCAGTCCCGCACGGGGTGGGTCGACGACGACGAGGTCGAAACGCCGACCCTGCCGTGCCAATCGATTCGCGGCAATGGCGACGTTCGACACCTCGAATTCGACGCTCCCGCCGTATCGCTGCGCTGCGGAGCGGGCGCACTCGATGGATCCGGCGTTGTTCTCGACACCGAGTCCCGGTAACCCCGCCGCCAACAGTGGCACCGTGAAGTTGCCGATGCCGCAGAACAAGTCGACGAACGACGTGATGTTCCGGTGCTTGCAGCCGTCAACCAACGACTGGACGATGGCAGCGTTGATCTCCCAATTGACTTGGGTGAACGTGCCGGGTGTCGCCACCAGGCTGACGTCCGGCACCGTCTCGCCGGTGAGATCGAGTGCGAGCGGCTGGTGCTGCGATGGGCGTGCCCGTTTCCCTTCGATCAGTGTTTCGAACTTGACGTCGAGGCGAGCCAGCAGCACGTCGCCGTCGGCGTGCCTCTTGGGTGTTCGACCCTCTCGACGATGAACGAACAGTTCGTCTCGCGCGGCCAGGCAGCGGAGCTCCAGACCGGAAAAGCGCCCGGCGAACGCTTGGCGATGGCGTGGTTCCACGGCTTCGAACTCATCGCGCAGCGTCCGCAGCGCGGCGTTCACTCGGTCGCTGGATACGATACAGCGCGTGATCGGCACGACCTGGTGGCTGCCACGTGCGTGCAGGCCGAGCTGCCCCTCGGCGTCGAGGTGCAGGCGAAGTCGGCTTCGGTAGCCCAGCGCCGATCCCTGATGAAGACCCCACGCGTCGCCGAGTGTGGTGAGCTTTCCGGTTCGTCGCAGTGCGTCCTCCGCGAGTTTCAACTTCAGCTCCGCCTGAACGGGCTCACTCACCGTCATCCAATCGCACCCCCCACAACGATCGGCGAAGTGGCACGGTGGGGGGCGTCGCGATGGCGCCGGTGTCGACAGCAGCCAGCGTGTTGCTCGTACGTAGCCCCGGTGTTCGGAAGTCTCGAGCAGCTCGACCACGTCGCCGGGAAATGCGCCTTCGACGAACACGACTCGCCCGTCCGGCATGCGGCCCATGCCGTCTCCGCCTGGGATGCAACGCTCGATGGCCAGCTGGGTCATGCGCTCCGAATCCAATGCCAGAGTTGGCGATAGCTCGGGGCGCTTCCTTGGGACAACAAGCCAATCCGAAAGATTCGACTCGACGCATACAGACACAGCAGGGCCGTCGACACGCTGCCGACGGTGCCGACGACAATCTGCCACGGCGCAGCACCCGGCGGGATCAGGGCCCGCAACAACATGAGCGGCGGTGTGAAGAACGGGACGAAGCTCAGCCACGTGGACACCACCCCGTTGGGGTCGTCCATGACGAACGCCAGCAACAGCAGTGGCATGCTGATCAAAGACACTACCGGGACCATCAACGACTGCGTTTCCTTCAGGTCGTTGCAGGCGCTGCCCACGGCCAGGAAGATCGATCCATAGGTCACGAAGGCGATGCCTTGAAAGAGAGCGACGAGTGCCAGTTGGGACCACGTGATCAGCGGTTCGGTCGCGAACTGGCTGGCGACAAGTAAACCGCCGCCCAGGTACAGCCCGAGGATGGTGTACGACACGAGCGCAGCACCGATGAGCTTGCCGAGCATCAATGGCAACGGCGCGACGCTCGAAACCAGCACCTCGGCGATTCGGTACATCTTCTCTTCGAGTGTGCTTTGCATCAACGGCGTAGCGCCGAGCATCAGTGACATGAACAGCAACATCGCGGCGCTCAAAGGCACGCCCACGTCACGCAGCGGGTCCGGGGTAGGCGCGGACTCTCGTCCGGGAATGCTGGCGAGGGTGCCGTCCTCGACACGCAACGGCATTTGCGCTCGTCGAATGCTCTGGGGATCGACTCCCAAAGCCATCAATCGCCGTCGGTGAACCTCCGCTTCGATCGATTCGACCAGCCAGCGCCTCACACTGCGACCACTCGGAGTGTTGGAGGTGTACACGACGCGTGCGTCGCTGCCTGGATCGAGTACCGCCGTCGGAATGTGGACGAAGGCGAACAGTTCACCTGAGCGCACCCGGTTGGATAGCTGAAGCAACGTCGCATCAGATGCCGCTCGGCCAGCGTCGACCAGCGCGATTGTGGGCGTGCCTTCGACGTCGAGCGGCGTCGAGCCCGGGCGTTCCCGGGGGCTTCGGGCGTCGTCGGTGAGGCGCAACTGCAGCGCGGAAAGCACGACGCCAGTTTCGTCGATGACGGCGCAGGTTCGGGTTTCGTTTGGCCCGAGGTGGCTCGCCAGCATTGGCAGCAATACGCCCGAGACTGCCAGGATGGGCATCAAGACGATCGCTATCAGGAATGCTTTGGTGCGAACCGTGGCTGTGTACTCGCGCGACGCGACCGCCCAGACCTTGGGCCATGCAACGGCACTAACCACCCCGCGAGCGTCCTTCGTCACGTCCGCCCAAACAACCCCGGCACCGAGCCGTCGCGTGATCGCTGGCCACTGGGCCGAGCGGCTGACGAATGGTGTGGGGCTCGGTGCGACCAGGCGTTCACGGTGACCGTCTCAGCTCGCATTGGGTTGGAACAGCTTGCAGTAACCCTGGGGATTGGTGGGGCCGGGCATGACTCGACAGGTTCCGCAGTCGCCCGCTTGGGCAGGGACGTACTGTGCGCAGCGAACGCAGGTCAGGTCCGCTTTCGGTGCCCGCTCGGTGTATCCAATCTTCGCGCGCTGCTCGAGTTCTTCGGCGGAAAGCGTTGCGCCGTCCATGCAGTTCGGTGGGGGCTTGGAACAACCCGTGACTGCTTGCACGATGGGGATACCTGCAACGAGAGGCAGTGAGCCGAGTAGCCATGCGCGTCGACCCATGGCTCGATCGTTTGCGGGGGCCGTTGCGACATCCGTGGTCGGCGGTTGGTGGAGCGAGTGCCGTCCGTGCTTGGGGGGCATGCGGCGAGCCTAATCCGTCGAGGCGCCCGGCGGGTGGTCCAAGTTTCGCCTGCCCTCCACAGGAGCGAGCTTCTCGGCCTGAGAGTTGGGGAGGGGGGACGGCGCTTCGTGTATGCTCTTCGACATGCCCGACGAGAGGCAGGCGATTCGTTTCGAGCGGGTGAGTAAGGATTTTGCGAAAGTGCGGGCACTGGACGGTGTGAGTTTCGTCGTGCGACCGGGTGCGCGTTTGGGAATGCTCGGACCCAACGGGAGTGGCAAGACCACGGCGCTGCGGTTGATGCTCGGTCTGTTTCACGCCGACGCGGGCAGCGTTCGTGTTCTCGGTGAATCGCCGGGGACGATTACATCGGAGCGCATCGGCTACCTGCCAGAGGAACGCGGCCTGTACCGTGAGATGCGCGTCATCGACCTGTTGCGGTACTACGCGAAGCTCAAAGGTGCGGAGCCGACGGAGCGTTCGATTGACGACTGGTTGCAGCGCTTGGAGATCGGCCGCTTCAAACGGCACAAGATCCGCGCGTTGAGCAAGGGCACGGCGCAGAAGATTCAGTTCGTCGCAACGGTGCTGCACGATCCCGAGCTGCTGATTCTCGACGAGCCGTTCAGCGGGCTCGACCCGCTCAGTCGACAAACCCTGCGCAGCGCCATCGTCCACCTGACGGACATGGGAAAGACGCTGGTGTTCTCGACCCACGACATGAGCGCCGCGGAAGACCTGTGCGATCACTTCCTGATGTTTCATCGTGGACGTAAAGTGCTGGATGCATCGCGAGATGCGCTCGGGGGGCAGACCGATGGCGTCGTCGTGGAGCTGGCAACCCCGACAGAGCTGGCCGGGATCTCGCTCCGGGGGGTTACTGCCGTCACCCAGCGCGGTGCGCGCGCGATGCTGTCGTTGGCGCCGGGACAGGACCCTCAACAGGTCGTTTCAGACCTGCTCGGGGTCTGTCGCATCGCCCGCTTTTCGATCGGTCGCCCGTCGCTGGAGGACGTGTTCTTGAGCTTGGCTTCTGCCGCGCCCAGTGCGGGCAGTGACGAGAGCGACGATCGTTGACCCCACCGCCAACGCTCATTCAGAGCCGGGCAGGGCGCTTCGAGTCGCTGCCCGGCCGCTTGGGGAGAGATCCACGTCAAGCGGGGTGCATGACGAAAGGCGCAGGCCTCTTTGGTCTTGATCCATGTCCGAGGATCTTGGGATAGGTTGCTTCCCTCCCTTCGAGCACCCCAACCCACTCGTGCCCCCCGTGACCGAATCGCCGCGCGTCGAATGGACGCAAGAGCTGGAACGACTAGCGTTGCGCGCGTTGCTGGAGGAGTACGAGCAGCTCAACTACGCGTTGTTCTCGGACAAACTCCGCCTTCCGACGCTGACGTTCTGCGACGGGGGCGGGCGGCTCGGTCAATGGCAAGCCGAGCCGCCGACGATCAGCATCTCGCGACAACTGGTGATCAGCCAACCGTGGGGCAGCGTTGCTGAAGTGCTCAAGCACGAGATGGCTCACCAGTTCGTGACCGAGGTGTTGGGGGTGGCCGAGCCCAAGGCGCACGGCCCACTGTTTCGCAAGGTCTGCGAAGATCGCGGTATCGACGCCCGCGCCGCTGGCGTCCAGTCGCCGCCCACCGGGGCGAGTGACTCGGTCGTGCACAAGGTGGTGCACCTGTTGGCACTGGCGCAAAGTGATCAGCGGCACGAGGCGGAAGCCGCCGCCGCCGCGGCCCAGCGCCTGATGCTCAAACACAACGTCAGTGAGCTGTCCAAGCTCGAGCGAAAAGACTACTGCTACGCGCACCTCGGCAAGCCGTCCGGCAGAGTTGACGAGAGTCAGCGCAGTCTCGCGGCGGTGCTTCGTGACTTCTTCTTCGTCGAAACGCTTTGGGTTGGAGTGTACCGCGCTCTCGAGGGGCGCCGCGGTAGCGTGCTCGAGGTGTGCGGCACCCACGCGAACGTGGAAATGGCTCAGTACGTCCACTCCTTCCTCAATTCCTCGGCGGAGCGGCTTTGGCTGGCTCACAAGAAGCAGCACCGCATCGGGGGCAACCGCGATCGGCGCAAGTTCGTAGCGGGAGTCATGGCAGGCTTTCACGCCAAGCTGAAAGCGCAACGTGTGGAGCACCAGCAGCAAGGGTTGGTGTGGTTGGGGGACGAGGAGTTGACCCGCTATTTCCGTCGCCGATTCCCCCGGGTGCGTACGGTGCGCTACGCGACCAGCAGCCGTACGGACGCTCACGCGGCGGGACAGCGCGCGGGCCGCGAACTCGTCCTGAGCAAGGGTGTCGGAGCCGGGTCGAGCGGCAAGCGACGTCTGCTCCCTGGGCGGCGTGGTTGACGCCGCGCTCAGCTCGGGGTGCGGGTCTTGAGTGAATCCACGGCGTGGACGGGGGCCCCGTCGCCGGCCATCAAGTGCTTGATTGCGCCATACACGAGCCGCTGGCTCTGAACCGCGTTCTTCCCGTCAAACACGTCGGAGACGACCTCGATGGTGAAGTGACCCCTGCCGCCTTCGACGCTCACGGCGGCGTCGGGGATGGCGTCCAAGATTGCCGCCTTGATGCGATCGTTGATGTTGTCGTCGAGAGTGCCCAGGCGCATGTCGGAATACTTTTCGGCAAGTGTCGTCGATGGACGGTACGCTGAACGCCGCTCAGTAGCGCGGCACGTCGGGGTCGACCTGCATCGACCAAGCGTCGATGCCTCCGGCTACGTTGTAGACCTTCTTGAAACCCTGGTTGAGAAAGAACTCCGCAGCCTGGGCACTGCGCGCTCCGTGGTGGCAGTGAAAGTACAGTGGCGTGTCTTTGCTCAGGCTCATGATGTGGTCTTGCGCTGGGCGATCGAGTAGCCGGGCGCCTGCGATCTGTGCGATCTTCTGCTCGTTGGGGGTACGCACGTCGAACAGTTCGATCGGCTGATCGCCGTCGAGCAGCGCCTTGAGGTCTTCGACGCTCACCGTCTGCACCTTGGGTGGCTCGTTGGGATTGTTGATCTTGAAGGCCTTGCCGTTCGGGGTATCGACGTAGTCGACGCTCACACCTTCGGCGCGCCGCGCGCTCCCCCGATCGACCAGCAGCGTCAAGGGGCCGACGACGACCTCCAAGTCTTTTGGACCGCGGCCGCCGATCGACAACGAGTGGCCGAAGCGCGAGTCGATCTCCAAGCGAACGAACTCGTCGTCCTTTTGCAGCGCACCCGCCAGTGCAGCGATGGCGGCATCGCTCAGCGTGACCTGGGGCGGCGCGATCTCGGGAACGACGACACCCAGGTTTTCTTCCAGCTCACCCTTTTCGTAGAGGTCTTTGACGATGTCGCAACCTCCGACGAACTCACCTCGCACGTACAGTTGTGGGATGGTGGGCCAATCCGAGTAATCCTTGATGCCCTGCCTGACATCTGGATCTGCCAGTACGTTGACTGTCTCGTAGTCCTCGATCATCGAGTCCAGGATCTGCACGACCGTCGCCGAAAAGCCGCACTGCGGCGCGGTGCGGGTGCCCTTCATGAACAGCACGACCTGATGGGAGTCGACAAAACCCTGAATGCGTTCGCGCAACGTGGGATCCATGCTCGCCAAATGGGCCGGCGCTCGCGCCCTGTCAACCCCGTTTCTCGGACCGGAAGCCTGCCTCTTCGTTCGACGACGACCCACGCCGGAAACAGCGCGGCCCGACCCGCTCCGGGGCGTCGTGTTGCTTTGCCGGACGCAGAATTGGGGCTTTTCAACGATTTGTGGCGTGGTATGAGTCGCGGCCGATCGATGGCGGAGCAAGACGGCCGACAAATGCCCCCATTCAACTCGGGGTGGCTCGCGGCCATGGCGATTTCCATGGACCATGTCGAACCCGAGCGCGTCGAGGCGTCGTGGACGGTTGGCCCTCAGCACCTGCAGCCCTTTGGGCTGGTCCACGGAGGTGTGTATTGTGGCGTGGTCGAAACGGTGTGCTCGTACGGCGCCCACCTCAACGTGCCATCGGGGCAGCTCATCGTCGGCGTGGAAAACCACACCAGCTTTCTGCGACCCGTCCGTGGCGGCACGCTGCGGGCGATCGCGCGGCCCGTCCATCGCGGGCGCACGACCCAGCTGTGGGAGGCCGAGGTGCTCGACGAGCAGCAGCGGCTGGTCGCCAGCGGGCGAGTGCGGGTGATGAGCGTTCCCGCCGAGGCGAGCCCCAAGACCAAGCCTGCCGGAACACCGCTTGGTTCCGAGGGAAACGAGTGAAGGTGGTATCGGGAGGCGGCGCGGGTGACGAAACGTGCCGTGCGGAGGCGACGAGACGAGCGTGGTAGATCATTGGTTGCGGCATCGAGGGACGTGCTTCCCCGTCAAGCGGGGGGCTTGTTTGATCGGCAGGGGACCTTTGTGCTGGTTGGTGCTCACGGGGCCGCGCACGTCGCGGCAGCACGCCCGTGTTCGAGTGCGTCGCGGTCAGCTGTTCATCGAGGATTTGGGCAGTCGCAACGGGACCCGGGTCAACGGGTCGATCGTCAGCGGGTTGCAACCGTTGGTACACGGAGACGTGATCGAGGTCGGCACGGAAAGCCTGCAGGTAATCGTCTCGGCGGCTCTGCATCCCGAAGTGGTCGAGCACGAAACGTTGAGTGAACCGGTTGCGTTGGAAGTCGACGATACGTTGGAAGAGCCGTTGGCCACCGCTCAGCGGCACGTCCTCGAGTTGGCGGAGGAACTGCTGTTGCGCGGCAGTCGTGGCGCCGAGCGCGACGCGGTTGGGCAGACGATCTGTGCCATGGTCGACTCGCTGGTCGTCGACATCGAGCGCACGGGCAATCGTTTGACACCGGGCGAAGCCGTGCGCCTGCTGTCGGTGAGTCAGATCGCGGCGCAGTGGACTCGAGCTCCGGAGCTGCGCGATTGGAGCTCCCGGTTGGCGCAGACACTCGCCCCAGGCGAGCCGATGCAGTAACTCGCCGGCGCTCAGCTCGTGGCATCGAACAAACATCCGTCCCTGACGCTGGAACCGATCGGCGTCGTACATTCACCGTTCGTCGAACGTCAGCAAGCGCCGAGACAGCCCGTGGCGGCAGCCGAGGTGCGCGGCCGCATCGAGTTGTTTGGCGGGCGCGGATTCGAGCAAGCGCTCTCGGACGTCGAACGATGGAGCCACCTGTGGGTGCTGTTCTGGTTCCACCTCAACAGCGGGTGGCGCCCGATGGTGCGGCCTCCTCGCGGCGATCGACGGCGTGGCGTGTTCTCCACGCGCTCGCCCCACCGGCCCAACCCGCTCGGCTTGAGCGTCGTCAAGTTCGAAGGACGCAACGGGTTGATCTTGCACGTCTCTGGTATCGACATTCTCGATGGCTCACCGGTGTTCGATCTCAAGCCCTACGTCGCGTACACCGACGCCCTGGTCGAAACGGAAAACGGCTGGTTGCAGGCCGCCCCGGATCCGATCGCGCCGTTCGAGGTCGTGTTGAGCGAACGGGTCTGCGCGCAGCTGTCGTTCCTGGCCGAACAGGGACGGACGCTGGAGGAGGCGCTGCGCCGTATTCTGAAGTTGGGACCTGAGCAACCCCACTACCGGCGCATCAAGCGTTTGGCTCGAGGGTACCTGCTCGCGGTCAAAGAGTGGCGCGCGGTGTTCGTCGCAGAAGGGCAGTTGGTGACCGTCGTGGAGATTCGAAGCGGCTATCGGGCTTCCGAGCTCGCGGAAAACCTCGATCCGGCGCTGGACATTCACCGCGCGTTCGTCGCGTTCAACGCTGCGCAATCGCCGGAAGTTCTCATCACGTAGCCGATGCGAGCGATACGATCGCATTGCGTGTCGGATCCGAACGCATCCAAACGGCCACACGTCCCCGTAGGTGGTTTGGTTTGGGTTTACGTCTCGGCCGTCATCAGTCGCCGCATCACGCGGCCAGAGCGCGCGCGCCCCGACGCGGCGTAACGGCGGCGTCTACGCTTTCCGGTGTTGTCGAAAGTGACCTGGAAGCTAGGCCAATCGACCGATGGTTGGTGGCTCGCGACGGCAGGGAGCCATCGGTGGGCTTCAGTGACTCTGAGGTGTATGCTGCAGCGCGGCGCGCCTGTGATACTCAGAGGTGAAGCCCACTTTCCCCGCGGTGGGACCGCGCCGGTGCACTCGCCGGCTTCGGATCCGAAGTTCCTGCGGCCACTGCACATCCGGATCCGCTTGCCCTATGGTGCCGCACTCTGCGCTGTGCTCCCGCCCTCAGCGCACGACCACTCATGCAAAAGTCAGAGAAACAACTAGAAATCGAAACGCTCGCCCAATCTCGCATCTTGATGCTCGACGGCGCGATGGGCACCGAATTCCAGAAGCATTGCCTGAGCGAAGCCGACTTCCGCGGCGACCGCTTCAAAGACCACCCGAGTGAGCTCAAGGGCAACAACGACCTGCTCGTACTCACGCGCCCCGACGTGGTTCGCGACGTCCACGACAGCTATTTTGCTGCAGGTTCGGACATCGTCGAGACGAACACCTTCGCGGCGACGCGCATCGCGCAAGCCGATTACGCGCTCGAGGCCACCGCCTTCGAGATCAACGTCGCGGCGGCTCGAATCGCCCGGCAAGTTGCCGACGAGTGGAGCGACAAGACGCCCGGGAAGCCGCGCTTCGTCGCCGGGGCGATCGGCCCGATGAACCGCAGCCTGAGCTTGTCTCCAGACGTGAACAATCCCGCGTTTCGCAGCGTGACCTTCGACGAGGTGCGCGCAGCCTACGCCGAACAGGCGCTTGGTCTGCTCGAAGGCGGAGTCGACATTCTGTTGGTCGAAACGATCTTCGACACCTTGAACGCCAAGGCCGCGCTGTTTGCGCTCGAGGACGTCTTTGCCGACAAGCAGATGCGCTTGCCGATCATGCTCAGCGTCACGGTCGTCGACAAGAGTGGGCGAACCCTGTCGGGCCAGACCGTCGAAGCCTTCTGGGCATCGGTCGGTCACAGCCGGCCGATGAGCGTGGGCATGAACTGTGCGCTCGGAGCGGCAGACATGCGTCCGTACCTGGCTTCGCTCGGAAACGTCGCCAACACGCTGGTCAGCTCGTATCCCAATGCGGGGTTGCCCAACGCATTCGGCGAGTACGACGAAACGCCCGAGCAGACCGGCGATTTTCTCGGTGAGTTCGCGCGAAGCGGTTTGGTCAACTTCGTCGGCGGTTGCTGTGGCACGACGCCCGCGCACATCCAGGCCATCGCCGAACGGGTGCGTGACGTGGCACCACGTGCCGCTCTTCCCGAACCGCCGCAGGCGGCGGTGCTCAGCGGTCTGGAGCCCTACGAGATCCAATCCGGCCGTTCCTTCACGATGATCGGCGAGCGAACCAACGTGACGGGCAGCCGTCGCTTCGCTCGGTTGATCAAGGAGAAGGACTACGCGGCGGCTGTCGAGGTCGCCGCCTCTCAGGTTCGCAACGGCGCCAACGTGGTCGACGTGAACATGGATGAGGGCATGCTCGACAGTGAGGCCGTGATGGTCGAGTTTCTCAACTTGATCGCCACGGAACCGGAAATCGCGAGAGTTCCGGTCATGATCGACAGCTCGAAGTGGTCGGTGATCGAGGCCGGGCTCAAGTGCGTGCAGGGCAAGGCCATCGTCAACTCGATCAGCCTCAAAGAAGGCGAGGACGAGTTCCTGGCCAAAGCGCGCCTCTGCCAGAAGTACGGGGCTGCCGCCGTGGTGATGGCCTTCGACGAACAGGGACAAGCCGACACCACCGAACGGAAGTTCTCGATCTGCAAACGCGCCTACGAGCTGCTCACCCAGAAGCTCGAGTTCAATCCCGAAGACATCATCTTCGATCCGAACATCTTCGCTGTCGCGACCGGCATCGAAGAGCACAACAACTACGCCATCTATTTCATCGAAGCCGTCAAGCTGATCAAGAAACACTTGCCAGGCGCGAAGATTAGCGGTGGCGTGAGTAACCTGAGCTTCTCGTTTCGCGGCAACGACCGGGTTCGCGAGGCGTTTCACTCCGCGTTCCTGTTTCACGCCATCAAGGCCGGAATGGACATGGGGATCGTCAACGCCGGGCAGCTCGAGGTCTACGAGGAAATCCCCAAAGATCTGCTCGAGCGCGTCGAAGACGTGCTGTTCAACCGTCGACCTGACGCGACCGAGCGCATGGTCACCTTTGCCGAAACGGTCAAGGGCGGTGCGCGCAAGACGGAAGAGGATCTGTCGTGGCGCGAGACCATCGTCGAGAAGCGCATCGAACACGCGCTCGTCAAGGGGATCACGGACTTCATCGAGGCCGACGTCGAGGAGGCGCGGCAGAAGTTGCCTCGGCCACTGGACGTCATCGAGGGACCGATGATGTCCGGGATGTCCGTCGTCGGCGAGTTGTTTGGTGAAGGCAAGATGTTCTTGCCTCAGGTCGTCAAGAGCGCCCGCGTGATGAAGCGTGGCGTCGCCTACCTCGAGCCGTTCATGGATGCGGAGCGCAAGGACGGCCCCCCGCGCGCCAACGGCAAAGTGATCATGGCGACGGTCAAGGGCGACGTGCACGACATCGGAAAGAACATCGTGGGCGTCGTTTTGCGCTGCAACAACTACGAGGTGATCGATCTGGGCGTCATGGTGGCCTGCGACAAGATCCTCGATGCCGCCGTCGAGCACCACGCAGACGTCATCGGTCTCAGCGGTTTGATCACGCCGAGCCTCGACGAGATGGTTTACGTCGCCAAGGAGATGGAGCGTCGCGACATGGGTCAACCTCTGCTGATTGGCGGTGCGACGACCAGCCGCCAGCATACCGCGGTCAAGATCGCCCCGGGCTACGAGGGGCCGGTGCTTCACGTGCTCGACGCTTCACGTGTGGTGGGCGTCGTTTCCGATCTGCTCGATCCCGAACGTCGCAAGACGTTGCTTCTCAACAATACTGCGTCTCAACAGCGCCAACGGGAGCTGTTCGCAACGCGCGACCAGGCTCCTCTCACTCCGTACGCACAGGCGAAGGCCGGGCGCCTGAAGATCGACTGGAACGCCGATGTCGTCAGCAAGCCCGAGTTCACCGGGGTGCGCCAACTGCTCGACTTCGATCTCGCCGAGATTTCGAAGTTCATCGATTGGACGTACTTCTTCTCGGCTTGGGAGCTGCGCGGCAGGTACCCCGGCATCCTGGACAACCCCACGATCGGTCCGGCAGCTCGTGAGCTCTTCGAAAACGGTCAGACGCTCTTGCAACGCATCATCGATGAGAAGCTCTTGCGTGCCAATGCCGTGTACGGTTTTTGGCCCGCCGCAAGCGAGGGCGACGACATCGTCCTGTATCACGACGATTCGCGAGACCGAGAGCTAGTGCGCTTCCCGATGTTGCGTCAGCAGCGTCAGCGCAAAGGGGACCAGGGATACTCGAGTCTCGCCGACTTCGTCGCTCCGAAGGATAGTGGCGTCCTCGACTACGTGGGGGCTTTCGCGGTCACAACCGGAATCGGAGAACGCGAGCTGGCGGAACGCTTCGAGAACGACAACGACGACTACAACGCAATCATGGTCAAGGCGCTGGCCGATCGCCTCGCGGAGGCATTTGCCGAGCTGCTGCACCAGCGTGCCCGGCGCGAGTGGGGCTATGCAAGTGGGGAAGATCTGACGAACGAGGAGCTCATCGCGGAGCGCTACCGAGGCATTCGCCCGGCTTTCGGCTACCCGGCGTGTCCCGATCACACACCCAAAGGCGACTTGTTCCGGTTGCTCGGCGCTCCCGCCGTCGGAATCGAATTGACCGAGAGTTTTGCGATGATGCCCGGCGCGTCAGTCAGCGGTATCTACCTCGCTCATCCACAGGCTCGCTACTTCAACGTCGGCCTCATCGACCGGGACCAAGTTGGCGACTATGCGCAGCGAACCCATACCGACGTCAAAGACGTCGAGCGCTGGCTCGCGCCGAACCTCGGCTACGAGCCTTGATGAACGATCGATCCCTCCGCAGGGAGATTTCGACCGGTTCGGAGTTGCCACCCCAGCAGGTGTGAGGGGCGGACGACTTCGCTCGGCTACGCGACGGAGTTGAAGCGTTGGTCGAGCTTGGTGAGCTGACTCGTGAACCCTTCTTGCTGCATGCGTGTCATGTCCTCGGAGTGCATGGCATCGAGCGTGACGATCATTCGCACGTATTGACCTGATACGACGAACTGGACATCGATGTGGCTTTCGTAGACTGCCACCCCGGGCAGGAAGTCGATGACGTTGGTGATCACGAGCCGCTCGTAGGGGGCTAGCTCAGTGAAGCGGGACCGTGTCGGATGCGACGTGGGTTGCCCCATTTGCTTCATCGCGGCGATCATCTCCGGGCTGTCTGCAATCATCTCGTAGTGCAGTGCTCCGCCCACGCGAGCGTCGAGCTCAGTGACCTCTGCACGAAAACCTTGGGGGCCCCACCACGACTCGAAGCCGTCCTTCGTCGTCCACAAATCCCAGACGTCTCGTATTGCCGCGCGGTACTGCCGTTCGATGACGACCTTTTTGCGTTGGGCGTCGCTTGTCGAATTCATGATCGTTGTTTCCTTTCGTTCGTCTTTCGGGTCTCGTTGGAGCGCCGACGGGCGCTTCTTTCTTCCAGCGCCGCGCCGAAGCGGTCGAGTCGCGCCGCCCACAGTTCCCGGTAGGGCTCCAGCCAGTCTTCGAGCTGTCTGAAGGGCGCTGCTCTCAGTGCGTAGTATCGGCGCTGACCCTCGGGGCGCATCGAGACGAAGCCCGATTCGTGCAGGAGGCGCAGGTGACGAGAAACGCCGGACTGGTGAATGCCCGCCTTGGCGACGACGTCAGCGACTTGCTGCTCTCCGCTGAGCAGCGTTTCGACGATGCGACGACGAGTCGGATCTGCAAGCGCTTGGAACACGTCTAGTTGCATGAGTGTGTATATGCATGGAAATGCATATACCGTCAAGCAACGAGTCGACCGCTGCGGCGGCGCGTACTTCGGACGGATGCGCGGCCTCAGCTGGGCCAGGGACTACGCGGAGTTGCGATGACGTCGTCGCGTGACGCGGTCAGCCTCGGTAGGCGAGGGAACACCGTGCCTGTCGCGGCTACACCGGCGCAAGTGCTGGCGCGGGCAGCCCACAATTTCGCGGGCGCGCCCCACCTCAGAGTTCTGCCGAGAACGTCGCGTCGGGACCCAATTCGAAGCTCTGGGCGATCTCTTCGGATGAGAGCGCGGCATCGTAGATGCGAAACTCGAACAGTGCGCCGTCGAGGTTCGGGTAGCCCCAATACAGCGGGCGACCGAGCCAGTTGTATGCATCCTGCAGTTCGGAGATGTCTTGTTGCGTGCTGACCGAATCCCGGCGCTGACCCTGGATGTACAGCACGACGGAATTGGCGTCGCTGTCGAAGGTGACGGCCAGGTGCTGCATTTCGCCAGTCGGCAACGAATCGTCCAAGCGGATTGACTCGGACGATTGCGCGTCGTTCGGACGAATGCTGACCGCGACGCCCGTGTCCGTTCCACCGCGTGGCGATAGCGAGATGTAGCTGATCGGTGGTCCGTCGTTGGCCGAAGGGGTACCGAAGTTGAAGATGCGTTGGTCCGGCTCCCCGCCATCCCAGCGTGCCCACACCTCGAGCGTGGCGTTGTCCAATGCCGAGACGATGCCCGCCGGCAGCTCGGCATGGGTCTGATCTCCATCGAGTTCGAGGCTTCCACTGCCGTCGAGCTCACCGTTGCGAACGGCGCCGTCCGCGTCGCCGACCGAATCGGTCACGGCGGTCCCGGTGCCGTCGAACGAGTAGCGGTGGACCAAATGCATCTCGAGCGATTCACACTCGACGGTGGACACGAAGCCGCAACCGCAGGCGCCCCGCTCGGTTTGATCTGCCACCGAGGGGCACTCGTCGGGCGGCGCCGCGTCGGGCCCCGCCGTTCCCGTGGGGAGTCCGCTGGGCAGACCGCCTGCGCCGAGAGGATCACCGCCATCGAATCGGGGCGGCCCGACGCAGTCGCCAGCGTCGGAGCACTGGATCACGGTCGGCACCGAGACCGGTCCCGCCTCGACTGGCTCGTTGGACCCGTCGTTTGCGGTCGACGTGGGGGCGCCGGTTGAACCTGCATCGCGCGCGGACGGCGATGTGTCGACGGGCTCCGGCTTGCCGTTGGGCCCGTCTGACGTCGGCGCAGGCGGGTCTGGCGTAGGCCCTGGGGTACGCGACGCATCATGCGTGGGCGCTTGGGGCCCACTATCATGAGCGGCGACGTTGGACGGTTCGGCAGACGACGGTTTTGCTGCTCCGGGACGCGATCCTGCATCGTCGCCGGTTACCGTGTCGAAGCGATCCCCAGTACACGCGCCAGCGGTGCTGCATGCAAGCAACACCCACGTCGTTCGGCAGAGCCCAACTCTTGCCGCTCGGTGGATGGAAGCTGAGGGGGGATCGAACTTGCGCGGCGAGGGTTGGGCGATCATTGGTGGATGCGGGATTGGTGCTCGGGGGGCGGCCAGGGCCGACTGATTTGAGTCGACGCGGACACTTTAGGTCAAAGTCGAACGCGTTGCATGCCCCGACGTTTTTGCTTGCTCGTCTGTCGTCCTTCGAGCCGCTGCGCGCCACGATTGGTCCAATTATCTTCGAAAACGGTATCGCCAAGTGCCGCGCCAACGCCTTGTCGTTGTGGAAATGTCGCTTTTGTTACAGTCACTTGGCTGGTTTTCGGTCCAAGCGAACCAACGCTGCCCAGACTGACCCGGTGACGCCGTCGGAGGGCAATTCGGTACACGATTTCGCACGCGAGCATGTCGGAACCCGGCGGTGCCGTTTTCCTCCGCTGGCGCGGACCTCTGGGTTGAGGGCGAACGCCCGTCGATCGATTCCGGAAACGCCGTTTTTTTCGCCTGGGCAACGGCTTGATGCATGCTGCCGGTCGCGGAGGAATGGGTGTGATCGGGCTCGTGGTCAGGTTGGGAATTCTGCTGGCGGTCGTGTTCGGTGTCGTCTACGGCATCACGCGAGCGCTGCGCGCCAGCGCGTCGAGTGCCGCGGCCAAACGCATCCAAGCCGACATCGCCGCTCTCAAGGCTGGGCTCGAAGCGGGGTTGTACACCACCCAGGAGTACAACGACCTGGCTACCCGGATCCGAGTGGCCTGCGAGGAGGAGGGTATCGACGTGCCAGAGTTACCGAAGTTCGTGGACCCAAACAAACGGGGTGAACAGTGAATGACAAGCTCAGGTCGCTGACCAAAGTGACGCAGTCCTTTGGCGGCGTCAGCGTGGCGGCGGCAGCGCTGGTGACTCTGGGGCTGATGGCGATCTCCGTGGTCGACATCGAACCGGGGCAAGCAGCGGTCCGTATCAATCGCGTGACGGGGGAGCAAGCCGCGGTCACGACGCCGGGGTGGACCGTGCGCCTACCGTTCATCCATACCGTTCACGTCCTGGATGCGGCACCACACACGTTCAGCATGCAGGGCGACCAGGAAATCGACGAGATGCACGTTCAACAGTTGACGGTGCGTGCGAGTGACGGGTCGAACTTTCACTTCGAGGATACCACCATCATCTTCCAGCTCCGGCCTCAAGACGCGGTCACGACGGTCCGTGACAGTGGTCCTGGCGATGGCTTCTTGACCTGGTTGCGACCCTACGTGCGGTCCATCCTCCGGGACGAGTTCGGCCGCGAGAGCACCATCGACGTCTCCGATCCGACGACGTACGAGGCGGCGACGCAGCGAGCCAAAGATCGTCTCAACGAGGTGCTCAATCCACATGGAATCAGCGTCTCGCAGTTGGTCACGCCCCGGCCGAAGTTCAACGATGCGTACGAACACGCCATCGAAGAACGCAATGCTCTCGGCAATCAAGAACAAGTGATCAAGAGCAATCTCGATCGCGCTGGCACCGAACGGGAACGCCGGTTGGCAGAAGTGGACCAAGAGCAGAATCATCAGATCCAGGAGCGCCGTGCGGCGCTGGAAAGTGACTTGGCAAAGGCCGTCACGAGTCAGGCTCAGGCCAAGCGTGAAGCCGACACCTACCACATCGAGAAGATCGCGACCGGGCAGGCCGCGCTCAGCGCTGCCGAGGGCACGGCGACGCAGCTCGAAGGTGAGCTCGAGGCAAAGTATCTCGCGCGCAAGTCGGAGATTGATGCGTTTCGTTCACAGCCCGTCGAGCGCGTCATGGAAAAGCTCGCAACCCGTCTGCAGAACGTCACGATCCACATCGAACCCTACGCCTCCGACGCCACGCCGTCGCGGGTGTCAGTCGAAGGGCTACAGCAATGAGTGCACGAAAGAAGGAGCCCGCGGGTAACGGCGCAGCTGCTCCCGCTCCGCCAACGAAATTCTCGCCGGCGCGTCTTGCAACGATCTATCTCGTCGTGCTCGTGGTCTTCGCGCTGTTTCGGTCGGTCGCACTGACCGAAGTGGAAGTGGGGACCGTGGGAGTTCGATACAACAACGCCCTCGGTCTGCAGAAAGAGGACCTCGAACCTGGTTATCACCTCGAGATCCTCGGCCTGCAGCAAGTTTGGCGTTTGCCGTCGCGGTACTTGCTGATCAACCACACGGGGGACGACTCGCTCAGCATCCGGACCAAGGACAACAACACGGTCAACGTCGACCTATCGATTCCGTATCGGGTCAAACCCGGCGAAGCGTGGGCGATCATGGACGCTGGCAATCACTTGCCTGACGGTCCTGAGCGCTTTCGATTTCAGCGTTTCGCCGAGCAGACCGTCACCGACGTGCTGCGCGGACACCTGGCGCAACTTCGGAGTGAAGACTTTTACCACACCGATCGCCGCCTCGAAGTTGGGAACGAGACGCTCAGCGCGTTGAACGAGAAGTTGGCCCCCTACCACTTGGAGGCCAACACCGTGTTGATCCGCGCAGCGTACTTCCGCCAGGAGTACGAAAGCCAATTGGCGCAGATCCAGTTCAACGAACAGCAGAAGCTGCTCGACGGCGCCAAGCGAGCCGTTGCCACCAGGCAGCAATCACTCGACAATTTCGTGCAGCAGACGCATGCCATGGTGGCTTCCAAGGAACAAGAGTGGGCCAAGCGCATCGCTCAGCTCGATCGCGCTTACCAAGTCGGTCTCGTCGATACCAAGGAGGACCGCTCGCCGGGGGCGGCGCGGCGCGAGTTGGTTTCTCTGGACGAGAAACAACGCGCGGAATTGGTCACCAAGGCCGCCGAACTCTTTGGCGTCGAGGAGTCGCGGATCACCGACGCTCACCTGTTGGGCATCAAGAACGTCGAAGCCGAGACGACCGAGTACTCCCGACGCGTCGTGGCGGAGGCGGATGCGGTTGCTGCTCGCCTGTCGGCGGAGGGAGAGGCGCGCATTGCCAAGATCAAGGGTTCCTACGAAGGACGGGTCAACCAACTTCTCAATTCGCCAGCGGGCCGTGCCTACGTTGGCTACAATGCCGCGGACAAGGTGAACTTCGCGTCCGACCTGACGTTTCAGTCGCGCGAGGGGTTACCGTCTGTCTTGCGCCTCGGCGATTTTGCGCGACGTTTCATCGGTCGTTGAGCCGTCGACTCCCGTCGGCCAGTTCACGGGCTGTCCTTCACCTCGGCGTTGGGGGGAAGGGGGCCGGGGTCAGGTGCTCGAGCACCTCGGGGACGGCAAGCACCGTCGCGAAGCCCCCTCCGCTGGTACGGAAGTTGGTGGTCTGGCCTCGATACAGGCGTGCGGCTAGTGAGATGATGCGTCGCTCTGCGACGTAAGCCCGAACGTCGAGCTTGAGCTTGGCGGGTTCGCCGTCGACGACGATGGTGCGCTCGCTTGGCGCGACGATGCGCTGTGCCAGGTACTCCCCCGCGAGGATTTCGTCGAACCTCCGACGCGTCAGCTTGTCCCCACGGTAGGCGGCCCGGCTGCCGAAGCCCGTCAATGGTTTGAAGAACAGCCCTCGTCGGCGCCGCCAGAGATCTTCACCGTTGCCACGCTCGACCAGTTCAGCCGCCGGAACGAACGGCACGAGCTCGTCGATGGCGCTCCGCGAAAGCCCCATTCGACGTAGGGCTTCGGCGTCGCTGAGCGTGACCAGGTGCCGCTTGTTCGCGAGCAGGGCGTGGTGACGGGGACTCGGCGTCACCACGACGTCGTTTGCCAGGTATGCGTCGCGAAGCGCTCGGGTCGCATCCGACTCGAAGTAGAAGTCGGTCAGTCGATTGTAGACCAGGTCGATCGCGGTGTCGCCGCACCACAGCCTGCCGTCTCGGTGCTCCAGCTGCCGCGGATCGACGATGCGCGCTGCGACGCCGTGATCTTCGAACAGCTGGGCGAAGAGTTGGAACTCCGGGAAGAGAAACTGTGTCTGCGGCTGCTCGTCGACAATCGCGATTGCACGCAGTTCACGATTCTCCTCTGCCGCGCTGGGACCCGCAACGAGCTCACTTCTGAAGGCGTCGATCAGACGCGTGCGGGTTGCGCCCCAGGCTCCTGCGGGAGAAACGAACGGCTGCACCGCATCGCAGCAAGCTCGCTGAGCATCGGCGAGCCCCGCGTTGAGCAGGACCCCGCCCGCGTTCGTGTTGATTTCGATCAGCTGGGGGCCCTGCTCCGTCAGGTGAAAGTCGAAGCCGTGGAGGAGCCCACTCGTCCCCTGATCGAAGCCCGCGATTTGCGGTGAAGCCGCGAGCGCTTGCGTCTGGAAAGCAGGTAGACGGCAGAGCGCATCCACCGCGGCCACGACGCCCTCGATTCGCGCAACGGTCTGCGCGTCCACGAATACCGGGAAGTCGGCGAAAAACGCGCTCGAATTCGAACCTTCACGCTCCGGTTCGGACGGGCCCGTCGGGTGCCGAATTGCCGCGGGCAGACGCGTGCGGTCCGGGGATACGCAGCGGCAAGTTTCGTTCAGGAACTGAGCCCACATGGATGGTTGAGGAGATAAGCACTTTGCGGTGTCTTGACAAGCGGTGCCCATCGGTCGTTGGCGCGACGGTGCTCATCGAGGCCCCCGGAACGGCATGCGCGCGCAGCGACGCGTCAGGGCTGCAGTCCGGTTCCCCGCGCTCGACGGATCACCAAGTCAGCGAGTACGTCGTCCACGCCGAGGCATTCGGACGTGACCACGCGGAGCCCCGGGTGCTTGGACGCTGCGCGTTCGGCGAGGTTCGGGATGTCGGTGCTGGCGTGCCTGCCCGGTGCGAGCAGATAGGGCACGACCACGATTTGCATGGCGCCGCGTCGAACCAACTCGTCGAGCGCGGTCTCGATGCTGGGCTCCGCCAGTTCCATGTGTCCGGCTCCGACCAGGACCGACCCTGGAAGGCGTTGACGCACCAGCTCGGCGATGGCGAACAGCTGCTCGTTCGATTCGGCGCGCCGGCTGCCGTGGTCGACAAGAAGTACCGCTTGCATTGGGAAGATGTAGTCCGCTCGGCTGCATTTGCGCAGGGGATACTTGTTCGCTGCCAGGCTTTTCACGTGATTGCGGTCACGCGCGCGACGTTGCCAACGGCTTTCGAGAGCGGCGCTGCCCGGCGCGCGACCCGCCCGTGAAGGGACGGGCCGGGACGCTCCAAATCCCGTCCAAAACCGCCCGATCCCCGGCGGAGCGCCGTTCCGAACCATCCGCTCTCTCGCTGCGGACGGAGTCGACGCCCTCCCGGGGCCGGTACTCGTGGACCAGTACTGGCTTTTGCAGTATGGGTGCGCCCCTATGGCCAAAGATGGTGATTTTGCCTCGTTGATGGAGTCCGCCGGCGCTTCGGCTCAGGTTCGGGTAGCTAAGCGTTTGCGCGTCGGATCGGTGGTCGAAGGGGCCATCGTTCAGATCGGCAAGGACAGCGTGTTCGTGGACGTGGGCACGACCGTCGAAGGCCGCATCGACCGTGGCGAGTTCGAGGACAAATCGGGCAAGCTCAGCGTTCAAGTAGGCGACGCGATCCGCGCGACCGTGTTGAGCAATCACGACGTCGATGGCCCCGTGCTATCCGTTGCACTGGGACGCAGCCAGTCCAAGGGTGGCGTCGACGTCAGCATGCTCGAGAATGCGCGAGAATCGGGGATGCCGGTCACGGGCACCGTGCAGAAGGCCGTCAAAGGTGGTCTGGAGGTGCAAGTCGGTGGGGTGCGCGCGTTCTGTCCAGCTTCCCAGGTCGATACCGCCTACATCGCCGACTTGACGGAGTTCGTCGGACAATCGCTGACCTTCGCAGTAATCGAGGTCAAAGATGCGGGGCGCAGCGTCGTCTTGTCGCGCAAGGCGCTGCTGGAGACCGAACGCAAGCGCGACGCCGAGCGAGTGCTCAGCACGCTGAAGGTCGGCAACGACTACGAGGGTGTGGTCAAGACGGTGCAGAAATACGGAGCATTCGTGGATCTGGGTGGCGGCGTCGAAGGGCTGATCCACGTTTCGGAGTTGGCTCACTCCCGCGTCGACCGCGTCGAGGACGTGCTCAGCGTCGGCGAAAAGGTAACTGTGCGCTTGCTGGCGCTAGAACCAGCGGAGAAGGGGCCTCACCCCAAGTTGCGCTTGTCGCTCAAGGCTCGGCAAGAGGCGCCTGCCTCACCTCAGCTCGAAGTGGGTGAGGTCTTGACCGGTACCGTCAGCAAACTGACGTCGTTCGGCGTGTTCGTCGATACGCCGAAGGGCAATGGTCTGGTCCCATCGCGCGAGTTGGGGATCCCCCGCGGCGCCGATTACCGCAAGTTGTTTCCCGTGGGCAAAGAGGTCAAGGTCGTACTCGTGGCGAGTGACGGCGGAAAGATCACGTTCAGCATCGGCCGCGTCGCTGGCGTCGAGGAGCGGCAGAACTACCGCGACTTCTCAGCGAAAGAGAGCGGGGCGGCCAGCGCCGGCATGGGCAGCCTCGGTCTCGCACTGCAGAAGAAGCTCGGCTTGACGCCACCAAGAGACGAACCTGTGCCGGTCGCGCCGGCTTCTCCGACGGCGCCCGTGCCTGCACCTCAGCCAGAGGCTCCGCTCCTTCAGAGTCAGGAGACGGCGCCCGTCCAGGCACCGGTTCACGGCGACGCGCCGCCAGCGGGCATGTTTCGTCGCAAGCATTGAGCGGGCCTACCCCGAGAGGTCGGAAGCGACTGGTGGCGGGCCGTCCGCGCCTTGATCGCTGGCAGTCGTCTTCTGCCAATCGCGCATCCAGCGCTGTGTGTAGGTCAAGGCTCGCAGCGTGTGGTAGCCCGTCTTCCAGGCTTCGCCCATCGTGGGGCCTTTGGGCCCGAGGGTTGCGTCTTCGAGCAGCCCCCAGAACCATTCGCCGGCTGCGGCGTTGAGCTGACGTGTCTCGACGAAGCGTAGGGTTGCTTCGAGACGGTCTAGGTATCGCTCCTCGCCGGTGCGTTGAAACAACCGGAACAGGCCGGCGATGGCTTCGGCTTGAACCCACCAGACTTTCTCTCGTCGGTTTGGCATTCCACCGAGCGGACCTTCTTCGAAGTAGCCCCCCTGTTCGCCATCGAACCCCCACTCGGCGGAATTGCGGGCGAGTACCTCAGCCGCGTTCATGATTGATGGCGCGTCCGCGTTGCCCAGCGCGCGCGCCGTCTCGCCGAGCAGCCAGAACGTTTCGATGTCGTGCCCGTAGCTGACGGTCGCCGGCCCGACGGGAGTCCAGTTCAGGGTGAAATCCTTGTGAGCGTAGCCCGCCGGTTGAATGATCTTGGACGTGATCACGTCGGCCAGTTCGCGCAACCGGCACCCGACTCGTGCATCAGCTGTCACCTCGAACAGCGTCGTGTATGCTTCGAGCAGGTGAATGTGAGTGTTCGTTTCCTTCTGTGAACCTTTTGCCATCCACGGGGCGTCGTCGCGTTGGTCGTATCCGCCGAAACGTGAGTCGTGAGCTCTATCGTCGATGGCATGGAATACCGCGATGGCCGTTCCTGCCGCTTCGCTCACGTCGAAGCAGCGAGCGTATTCACTGAGGCCGTAGATGGCGAAGGCTTGGGCGTAGAGTACTTTGCTTTCGTCGACGACATTTCCGTCGCGAGAGACGGAAAAGGCGAACTCGTGGCAGTTCTCATCGTAGAATCTGTTCATCAATAGTTGATAAAGGTCGTCTGCCAACGCGCGGGCACGTGGGCACGCCGCGCCGTGTCGGTACCACGTCGACATTGCCCAAAGGTGGCGGCTCTGCTGGATCACGCTCTTGGTGTCGGGCGGCATCGGTCGCCCGTTCACATCCAACGTGCCGTGAAAGCCACCAAACTGTTCGTCGGGGCCACACCGCATCCAGAAGTCTGCGGCGGCTTCGGCTAACCGTTGCAGACGAATCGCTAGTCCATCGACTCTGGAGAACGCGGATGACATGGCGGGCACTGGTGGCGCTCGGCCAACACCCTTCGGTTTGCCACAAATGCCGGCGATCAGCTTCGAAAACGCGCCTTGTACGGGGAACTCGCGAGCGACGTGTCCCGGCGGCGTACGGGGCCAGCTGTTCCGGCGAAACGCCCGAGGGGTGATTGGATGAAGGCGCATGTGCGCCCCGCGTCGCCCAGCGTTTCAGGTGCACGGGGTGCTGTGCCGGCGCTCAGCCCGTGCGGCGGGGCGTAGCTCGATTGGGTTGCTTGCTGCGCCGGGAACTCGCCGGGGTTGCAGCCTTGCGTCGCGGAGTCTTGCGCCCGTTCGTTCTCGGGCTTTTGGAAGAGAGACCGTCGCTTCGCGGTTCACCATCGATGGACGTCGACGCCAGAGCGGCAGCGAGGTACTGGCCGGTAAACGACGCCTTGACCTTGGCCACCGCTTCCGGCGTTCCTGTGGCGATGAGACGACCGCCACGGGGGCCACCTTCCGGGCCGAGGTCGACGATGTGATCGGCGCACTTGATCACGTCCAGGTTGTGCTCGATCACCAGCACCGTATTGCCCGCGTCGACCAGTCGGTGCAGCACTTCGAGTAGCTTGCGGATGTCTTCGAAGTGCAACCCAGTCGTTGGTTCGTCCAGGATGTAGAACGTGCGGCCCGTGTCGCGTTTCGAAAGCTCGCGGGCCAGCTTGATGCGTTGTGCTTCGCCACCCGAGAGCGTGGGGGAGGGCTGCCCGAGGTGAACGTAGTCCAATCCGACTTGGTCGAGCAACTGCAGTGGCTTGGAGATGCTCGGGTGCGCGTTGAACAACTCCAGTGCTTCACGCACGGTCATGTCGAGCACGTCGGCGATGCTGTGCCCCTTGTAGTTGACCTCCAAGGTGGCGGCGTTGTAGCGGCGCCCTTGGCATTGCTCGCAGCGGACGTACACGTCGGACAGGAAGTGCATTTCGATCCTTCGAACGCCGTCGCCCTCGCAGTGCTCACAGCGACCGCCCTTGACGTTGAAGGAAAAGCGGCCCGGTTCGTAGCCGCGCGTTTTCGCTTCGGGCAGCGCCGCGAAGAATCGCCGAATGTCGTCGAACACCTTGATGTAGGTTACGGGGTTGCTACGCGGGGTGCGGCCGATCGCGCGTTGGTCGATTTCGATGATTCGATCGACTCGTTCGAGCCCCGTGATCTTGTCGTGGGCGCCGACGCGTTCGCTCGAACCGTTGAGTTTCCTGGCCAGAGCCGGTCCGAGCACGTCGTTGACGAGCGTAGACTTGCCAGCTCCCGACACGCCCGTCACCGCGACGAGCACCCCCAGAGGGAAGCTCACGTCGATGTCCTTCAGGTTGTTCTCGCGAGCACCCGCGACCTCGAGCCAGCCACTGGGCTCACGCAGTGGCCGGCGATCGATGCGTCTGGTGCCGCTCAAGTACGCCCCCGTGAGGCTATCCTTGCAGGAAAGCAGCCCTTTCGGCGTGCCCGAGTACATCACCTTGCCACCGCGGATCCCCGCACCCGGCCCGAAGTCGATGACGTAGTCCGCGGTGCGGATGGTCTCTTCGTCGTGCTCGACGCACACGACCGTGTTGCCGATGTCACGCATTCTGCAAAGCGTCTGCAGCAGCCTGGTGTTATCCCGCTGGTGCAGTCCGATGGACGGCTCGTCCAGGACGTAGATGACGCCGGTCAACTCCGAACCCACCTGGCTTGCGAGGCGAATGCGCTGGGCCTCACCGCCCGAAAGCGTGGGGCCAGCTCGGTCTAGAGAGAGATAATCCAGGCCGACCGCCACCAGAAAACCGAGTCGACTCTCGAGTTCCTTGATGATCTCCTTTGCGATTTCGCCGTCGTTGCCGGCGAGCTGCATCGAGTCGAACAGCGCGTGCGCGTCAGCGACGGTCATCGACGAGACGTCCACGATCGATTTGCCCTCGATTCGGACGGCGGCGCTCTCCGGGCGCAAGCGGCTGCCGCGGCATTCGGAGCACGCCGCGTCTGCCATGAATTGGGAGTACCACTGACGGGAGCGCTCACTGGCTGTTTGGCGGAAGCGCCGCATCAAGCGAGGCACGATGCCTTCCCAGCTGACCTGGAATTGTCCCTTGCCACTCTTGGCCTTCCACGTCACCTCGTACTTGGTTTCGCCGGTGCCCCACAGCAACTGCTGACGTTGTTTTGCCGGTAGCTTCTTGAAGGGCTTGCTCGTGTCGATCCCGAGCTTTTCGAGGATCTGGCTGCGGAAGTCCCAGGTCGTCTTCTCCGACACGTCTTCGCCCCAGGGTGCGATCGCGCCGCCGTCGATGCTCAGCGACTCGTCCGGGACTACCAGGCGCGGATCGATTTCGACGCGTGTACCCAAGCCGTTGCAAGCCGAACACATGCCTTGAGGACTGTTGAAACTGAAGCCTTGCGGAGTCAGCTCCGGAAACGAGATCCCGCAAGCATCGCAAGCCAGATGCTGAGAATAGACGCGCTCCTCGTCGGTTCGTTCGTCATGCACCCAAAGCACACCCTTACCGCGGCGTAGCGCCGCTTCGACGGAGTCGGTGAGGCGTTGGCGTTCGGTGGAGCCGACGACCACGCGGTCGAGGACGGCATCGACGGTATGTTTGCGGCGCTTGTCGAGCGCGACGACGTCCTCGCTGCGTACCACCTCGCCGTCGATCCGTAGGCGGATCAGGCCATCCCTGCGGCACTCTTCGAGCAGTTCTCGATGCTCGCCTTTGCGGTTCTCCAACAATCGCACGAGAAGCAGCAGTCGGCTTCCCTCGGGCAACATCGACAATTCGCGTACGATTTGCTCTGCCGATTGCCCTCGGACGGGCTTGTCGCACTGGTGGCAGTGCTGTTTGCCAACTCGAGCGAACAGCACACGCAGGTAGTCGGATACCTCGGTGATCGTGCCGACCGTCGAGCGTGGATTGGTACCGGTCGTCTTCTGTTCAATCGAGATGGTCGGTGCCAGGCCGCGAATCGTCTCGTAGTGAGGCTTGTCCATTTGCCCGAGAAACTGCCGCGCATACGCGGACAACGACTCGACGTAGCGGCGTTGTCCTTCAGCATACAACGTGTCGAAGGCGAGGCTCGACTTGCCTGACCCCGACACACCCGTGATCACCACGAGCCGTTTCTTGGGAATGCGTACGTCGACGTTGGACAGATTGTGCTCGCACGCTCCGGTGATCAGGATGTGGTCCAGTTCCAAGTCGTTCTTCATGGTCTTCGTCTGGCTGCAATCGGAGCAGAACCTGAGGCTGGCTGTGGCCTCGTGTCAATCGCGCTCGGTCCAACGTAGGGCGGGCAGCCCGTCGATACTCCGGCTGTTCTTGTCCAGCTGATACTCTTGCAGCCCGTCGGCACCTTTTCGCTCGCAGAAGTCGTGCAGTTGGCGCCGGTCGCCCTCGAAGCTGTAGCGAGGCACGGAGAACCCGCACGCGTCGTGGATTCGGCTGATGCTCACGCGAATGATGGACCGAAGTGGCGGCAGATCGCTTGCACGGAAGCTCTGGGCCAGTTCCTCGAATTCGCGGTCCGATGGCTCGATCACTTCCCCTCGTCCGTGTAGACGCAGGATCTTCGGTGAACCCTCGAAGGCGCAGAACATCATGCAGATCCGCTGGTTCTCGCGCAGGTGGGCGATCGTCTCGGCGCCGCTCCCCACGAAATCCGCGTAGCCCACCGTGTGCGGACCCCAGATCGCCAGACAGTCCAGTCCCTTGGGGGAAACGTTGACGTGGCCCTCCGAACCAGACGGCGCGGTGGCAACGAAGAACAGGCGCTGAGCGCGGATGAAGTCTTGGAGATGCTCGTCGAGTTCGGCGTACGGCTTGCCCATCCGTGCTGCATAGCACCGTTGGCACGCCGGCGGTGCATCGTGATCCGGTCAATGGGATGGGCAATGATCGCCCTCAAATCGGTACCGGCGACGGGTGGTCGAGTTTCGCGTGGCCCTCTCGCACACGGCTCGGTTCGAACGCGACTTCCACGGTCGGCGCTGGGACCTCCGCCAGCCTGATGCAGGATGCCGCTTTCGGTCGTTTCTGAGTTGCGGCTTGTAGTTAATCACACGCCCTGCGCGTCGAGTCGTGCGTGGCTCGACCCTGGGAACGATCCGACTCGAGCACGTTTCGTTCGTCGGCTCGATTGCTCGCGCGTCTGCCACTCTGTGACCTCTCTTCAGGCGGTCGGGCCCCGCGGACGGGGCGCCTGCAGTCGCCGCTGGCCGTGAGCCATCCTCGGTGAGGGCTACCCGATGGCCGGGTAGGAGGAAGTGCGCTCGGCTTCACGGGCGACCTTCCGGGGGGTGCGAGGTGCCCGAAATCCAAGCGGACTGCCGGCGCGGTCCGACGCTGGAGGTGAGAGGGGGTGGGGGCAGGGGCGCGGGGCGAGCCCGATGCCGTGGTCAGCTGTCGACGCCCTGGCTTTGGTTGGGGTATCGCGCACTTGCGCGTGCTGGTGCTATACAGGGCCTGGACATCGAGTGTCCCCACGACGACGAGGGAACGACGTAGCATGCAAGCGATTGAGCGAAGCGTATCGATAGGCCTGTTGATTGCCGGGATTTGTGCCGCCGGTGCGGTGGGCTGCAAGGACCAGCAGAAGTGTGACGAAGCGCTCAGCACTGCCCGCAAGGCGATGCAGGACGATTTCCTGGACATGGCGCTTGCCCGTCAGTGGCGCGAGCACGCCGGCAAGCTTTGTGGCGCCGGCCCCGAGCTCCAAGCTCTGGACAAGGCCATCCTCGACAAGGAAGCGGCCATTCAGAAGGCCATCGAGGACAAGGCCAAGGCTGAGGCCGAGGCCGGAAAGAAGGCGATGGACAAGGCGGCCGCCGTCTGGGCGAAGTACGACAAGCTCGACGACAAGGAGCGGGACAAGGACGCGCTGAAGAAACACGACAAGCGCGCACGCAAGCTGACGTCAGGCCTCACGCCGGAATACGCCAAACAAGTGGATAGCTACAACAAGGCGCAGTTCAAGAAGCGTCAGAAAGACCTGAAGAAGTAGCCTGAGGCGCGCGCGGTGCTTGCACGTGCAAGCAGGCGTCGCGCGGCCGTCCACTCGTGGAAGGGGGGCGCGCCCCTCGGAACTCGCGCTGGGAAGGGTGTTCAGCTGGTGAACAAGCCGTCCATTTGTTTGGCGAGCTTGAAGTCCAACTCCGTCAATCCGCCTGCGTCGTGGGTGGAGAGTTGTACTTCCACCCGGTTGTAGACGTTCTTCCAGTCGGGATGATGGTTCAAGCGCTCCGCGCAAAGAGCAACACTTGCCATCCATCCGAACGCGCGCACGAAGTTCGGAAAGGTGTACGTCTTTGCCAAGTGATTCCCGACGCACTGCCAGCCGTCGAGTTCTCGCAAAGCCTGCTCGATTTGTGCGTTGTCGTATGGCTGCATCGTGGCTCCCAGAGCTCAGCGTGAGTAATCGCGCCAGGTACTGCGCGAGAAGGGGCGCAAGCATACCCGATGTGGATTCGAGCGACGAGAGCAATCGGACCGCACGCGCTGCTCACACCGTGAATGTCCGCGCTGGGTGTCGTCAGCGGGGGCAGCGCATTTCCTCTGTGAAACCGAAGTGTTTCGTCGTGTTGTTGCACGAGTCTGACGCTTGCCGCGCTTGCGCGAAGCACCTCAGGGAGCAACAATTCCATGGTCTCCACCATGACTGGCAGTGATTCTTCGGACGTAGGTAGCCTCAACATCGATTGCCCCGCGGAAGAGTTCTTTTCCGATGTAGTCAGCACCGCCGTCGAGGCTCGAGGGCTGACCACGAGCCGGGACTCGCAGGTGTACCTGGTTGCGTTGCTCGCCGACCACGCTCGGCGCCCGACGTTGCATCACGTGGACGAGCCATTTGGGGTGCGGTTGGCGCGAGCCATGCACGCCTCAGGAGGAGAGCGATTCGAGCGTCTGCGTACGCTCGGGGACGATGTGCTGTTCATTAGCGGCTTCTACTCCGACTACCTGGAACATCGCGGGCTCCCCCTCGATTACGTTTCGGGTTTGGGGAGGGTGGCGTATGGCGGCGTTGCCGACATCTTGCGACGTCACGCCGGTAAGACCCCGATCGTCTTCGAGGAACTCGCGGATGGATTCGCTGGCTACGTGGCGCTTCTCCAGCACGTGTCGGATTCGTTGATAGCAGAGGCGTTGCGTGACGAGTCGGAGGTGTTGGGGATTTATGAACGTTGGGCGAGGACCGGATCTGCCGTGCTGGCCGATGCGTTGATTCGATTCGGTCTGGCGCCGCAGAAAGGCTCGAAGAGCGGTGGACTGAACTGAGCTCGGCGGAAACGTCGGCGCGGCCCCCTGCCGGGTCAACCGCATCGAGGCGGTGAACTCACTCGAAGACGACTGTCTTGTTCCCCCAGACCAAAACGCGCTGTTCGATGTGCCAGCGGACTGCGCGTCCCAGCACCGCTCGCTCGACGTCTCGTCCCTTGCGAACCAGGTCTGCAGGGTCGTCCTTGTGGGATGCGCGAATCACGTCTTGCTCGATGATCGGTCCTTCGTCGAGATTCGCCGTCGCGTAGTGCGCCGTTGCTCCGATCAGTTTTACTCCCCGCTCGTGCGCTTGATGGTAGGGCTTGCCACCGATGAAGGCAGGGAGAAACGAGTGATGAATGTTGATCACTCGATACGGATACTTCGCAGTGAATTCGGGCGAGAGGATTTGCATGTAGCGAGCCAAGACCACTAGGTCGACGTTGTGCTCGCTCAGCAGTTCCAGCTCCTTCTGCTCTTGAGCGAGCTTGGTTTCCCGCGTGATGGGCACGTGCTGAAACTGAATTCCGAACTGTCTAGCGATCGGTCTCAAGGTTTCGTGATTACTCACGACCAAGGGGACCTCACACCTGAGCTCTCCGCTCTGATGTCGCCAGAGAAGATCGTACAGGCAGTGATCGTACTGGGAGACGAAGATCGCGATCCGCGGTTTGTAGTCGGCGTAGGAAAGGCTGACCTGCATGTCGAACCGATCGGCTGCCTCCAGTACGGCGTGTTCCAAGCTGATCCGGTCCGTCAGCAGCTCTGTCGTGTCGAACACGATTCGCTGGAAGAACTGTCCCGCACTGCTGTCGCGGTGTTGATCGGCACTGAGGATGTTCGCGCCGTGTCCGTGGAGAATCTGCGCCAGCGCGGCGACGATTCCGCGCCGATCGGGGCAGGAGATCAACAAAGTGCCGATATTCTTCGGTTCGGGGGAGTCGGACATGAGCTGACGCCCCAATATCCTTCGCTGGCCCCCGCGGGCAAGTCGAAAGGCCATTTCATGGGATCCCAGCGGGAATGAGTGCCTCGGCGCCCATCGGCTCAGCGACGCTTCCCTACAATAGACAAATGATCAGCGTTCGCGTCGGACCCATCGCTTCGGTCCGACGGCGATGGGTGAGCTCTGCGGCGAGACGGCAGAGCGGGAGCTTTGCAGCCGGACGTGTCACTTGTTCGCCGATCATCCCGATTGGGGCAGTCCAGTTCGCAGCCATGTGGACTCGGCCTCAGTCGCCCGGAAAAATCGACTGAGCTACCAACCCAGTTCCCGGTAGGCCCGGTTGATTTAGATGATTTCAGCGCGTCGTCGTGTACCATCACGGTTGATGGTCGACCTCGAGTTGTTGGGCAAAGTACGAACGACTCTGGCAAACGCGTGGACTGGCGCCGACACGCTATCCTCCCCACGTCCAGCGCAGACGATGGTCGCGCCTGCGGCGGACAGCAGGCCGCCCGCGAAACAGGCCCCGGACAGTGACCGCCGAGAGATGGAACGACGTCCGGCGATGCCCACGCTACCCGACGGCGTTCCTTCCCGAGTCTGGGAAGAGGAGGTCGAATCGGAGCGTTCAGAGCGCGTGTCGTCCCGACCGACACGTGAACGAGGACGTTAATCCGTAGCGGTTACGAGAGCTGTGCTGCTGCCTGACGTTGGCGATTCGTTCGCTGGCCGTCAGGTCCGTGCCTCCCCTTGCCGGGCGCACCCCGATGTGCCCACCCGCACCGATTGACTTGACACGCCGCGTGGCGACCGCGGCAACCCGTGCGCCGATTCGTGGGCAAGAGGTGTCCAGCAGGGTATTGGCATGGTTCATCGCTAGCGCTCAACATTTCGAATGTTTCGTCAAGTCGGCGCTCCCGTCGCTGATACCGGGTTGATGCGTGCGGCGTTGTAGGCGCTTCTGCGCAAACATGTCCCGCCTTTCGAGCGGTAGCAAACACTTGAAAGTGCAGTGGTCCCTGAGGCGTCGCCTCGCTCGACGGGGCGCAGGTCGCGACAGTTGTCTGCGGTGAAACGTGAAGGTTCAGTTTGTGTTCATATTTTCACTGAACGATTGGTGTGCTTGGTTACCGACATGATGTTGCGGCTGTTCCAACTCGTGCGAGCACGTATCGGAACGACCCGTGCTCTTCCACCCGCGGTTCAAAGCACGATGTCGCCATTTAGCGTTCGTTCAGTTCGTTGGACGTTGAGTAGTGTTGTTTTGTTTGCGCCGTGCGTTTCGAAGTGCCACGCTGGTCTTTCATGGTGGAGGAATGGTCAGCAGCGATTGCTGGCGCAGGAAGACGCATGCCCGACTGCGGGGCAGTGGGCCTTCCCTCGCGCTTGAGTGAGATACTCTGGGGGATAAACTACTCTCAGCACTTCCCTCTCTCCCTCGGTGATGAGTTGACGGCTGGCATCGGGGATGTGAAAGACGCGCAGCAGTTCATGGCTGCCCACTACGGAAGCATCTTTGGGACCTCAGCCGACGCCAGCTTCTGGACTGGGGGTTCTTCCGACGCGCGTGAACGCTACCTGGAACGAGTCTGTGACGTGTTCGTGTTCCGCGATGCGGGCGAGGCAGTGGGTCTGTTCCTGGGGAATCCCGTGGATTGGTCGACGTATTACATTCGCAGCACAGCGTTCGTTCGGGCGTATCAAGGTCGCGCCCTCTATCAGCGATTCCTCAAGACGCTGTTTGAGGTTCTCGCGGACGCGGGGGTAGAGCGCATCGAAGCGGAGACGGCGCCGTCGAACCTACAGTGCGTGATGGCGTTGACGCGGCAGCGGTTCGTGGCGTCGGGGAATGCTCTGACGGATCGGTGGGGCGCAGTGACGAAGTTTACTCGCCACTTGCACGCGGGGCCAAAGGCTGTCTTCTTGCGGCAATACTGTTGTGCCGGTGACGTTCACGAAGCGCAGAACCAGCGCCAGAGGCATTCGTAGTAAGTTCTGGAATTGACAACTGAAAAGAAAGGAGTGGTCCAGTGAAAAAGCGCTTTGCCCTTATCACGCATTGATGTGCAGTGGCTGTGTTTGGTTGACACGTGCCAGGAGACGTTTCGGGGGGAGGATGCCCGGGGGGGATCCCCCCAGACGCATGGGAAAGGGATTGAGAATGCTTTCGGAGAAGATACGTGAATTGCTAGACGCTCGGATCAGTGCGTTTCGTGACCACCCCCTGCTGGAACTCACGCAGGAGGGCCGCTTGCCTCCACAGGCGTTGGGAAGGTACATCGGCAGTACGCTGCTCCTGATTCAGCAAACCGTGCCTCGGCTCGATGAGGCCAGGAAGATCTCTGTGGACTCTGGTCGACCGGACTTGGCGGAGTACTTCGCGAGGAAATTCGTCGAGGAGACCGGACACGATGCGTGGGCGGAGGCTGACCTCAGCTCGCTGTCCCACCATTACGGCGTCGAGCTGCACGGGAAGCCCTTGCCGGCAGCGTTTGCGACAGTCGACTTCATCGAAGGCCTGATCGCCCGCGACCCGCAACTGTATCTCGTCTACATGTTGACGAACGAGTACTTGATGGTTTCCGCTGGGCCCGCGTGGTTGAACGCCTTGACCACAGGCAGTGGTGCTCCCGTTTCCGCACTGACGGTCATCGCTGAGCACATCGAGGCAGACCAGGACCACACAGATTCGGGGTTCGCCTACGTCGATCGCTTGCTTTCGGACTCGTTGCCGTTCGCGGACATTGCCGCGGTGATCCATGAATCCATGGACCTGTTCGAACAGCTGTGTTCTGAGGTTGCCGCAGAGGCGGAACGTGACGGTGCGGTTGCAGCGCCGTCTGCGGAAAACGAAGCTTGGGTCTCGGAGCCACCCCGCGACGTCGCGTAGATTCTTGCGGGGGCTGGCGTCGTCGAGGGGAGGACCGCGAGCAGCGGACAGGCCGCAATTGTGCTCGTTCCGAATACTTCGCCGCACATGTGACTAGCCGCATGTCGGGACAATCCACGGCTTCGGTCGTTCGGTGTTCGGCCAGATCGGGGTGCCTCGGGTGTACCTCCCCGGGGCGAAATCAGCGGGATTGGGGGGTAGCCGAGAGCCCGCCCGCGGACTGCTCTACGGCGGTGAGACAGGCTCCCTCTTCCCCGAGTGCGAACGGGGGTATAGCCTTCGGGCGTCATGTTGCCAGCTGGTTTGACCGTCCCCGGGGCGCGGTTCGTGCGCGGCTCTCCCGGTGATCGGCGCGCGGAGATCGAACTGGAGGGGGTCAAGTACCTCGTTCAGGTCCTCTCGCTTGGTGGCGACGCCAACTACGGTGCCGAGCGGGTTCGCAAGCGCGTTTGCCAGTTGGCCAGGGACGCGCTCGCGGGTTTGCCGCAGGTCCGCTTTCTGCAAGTTGGGGGAGCGCACGCGGCGGTCGTGGTCGACGCTCCTCGAGGTGCCTCGTTGGCGGAGTACATCGGACGTGGCGCTCTCACTGACGAGATGGCGCTGGGCGCGACCCGCGATGTTTACGTTGCCCTGGAGAGTCTGCATTCCACCGGGGACTTTCACGGCGACGTCTCGCTCGAGAGCATCGTTGCCGACGAGAGCGGGAGTTGGCGTTTCTTGGACTATGGCCCCGGTCTGCACCCGGTGAACGACGCCGGGCGGATCGAGGCACTCGCGTCGCACCAAGCCGCGGACTACGCCGCCCTGGCGTCGGTTCTCGAAGCCTGTCTGTTGCGACACCAGGAATCGGGCGCTGTCGATTCTCGACGCCTCGAGTCGATCAAACCGGCGATGGCGGCACTGGTTCTCGAGCTGCGAGGGCGCGGATCTGAGGAACGGGGCGTGGGGCAACACCAGTTCCTCGAACGCCTCGACGCGCTGATGCCGTCGATGAACGGCGCGGCATCGACGGGCGTCGAGGCGGTTGCAGGTGGTGTCGTTCGTCAGTCGGAGCTCGCGAAATTGCGGCGGGTCTATTCCTCCGACCAACGCGATGGGCTGGCTACCGTCGTGATTCGCGGCGGCGCTGGAAGCGGCAAGAGCCATCTCGTTCGGGCATTCACCGAGGTCGCTGCGGCGCGGGCCGTATGGGCCGTGTGCAGGAATTGGGAGGTGGCGCCACTGGGGGCGGTGCGCCAACTGATCGAAGCGCTGGTGTCCAACGACGGCTCACTCTGCCCGCGGCGGGTGAAGGCGATATCCGAAACGGTCGGCGAGTTGACGCGCTTCGCGCGACCGCTTTCGCCTTTGCTGACCGAGGCCTTCCCCGAGGGAGGGAACGTGCCCGACTCCGAGGGGGCCGACGACGTTTACTCGGAAGGGCTCGCCGAGCTGCTCGGGCGAGTCTTCGGCAAGGAGCCCAGCGTCATCGTATTGGAAGACGTTCATTGGCTGGACGAGGCAAGCCGAAAGGTGCTCAAGCGAGTCTTCGAACGCCTGACTGCGCAGACGCTGCTGATTGCTACCACGCGCAACGACCCCGACAGCGAACGGCAAGCGCAGCGTTTTCTGATAGCTGCAGAGAAGACGCTACTTTGGGACTACACCTTGGCACCCCTGGAGCCGTTGCAGGCCGCTAGCGTTGCTGCTCACTACCTCGGCTCGCTCGTCGTGGTTCCCGAGCATGCCAGCGCTCTGGCCGTGCTGAGTGACGGATCACCGCTGAGCGTGATCGAGGTGGTTCGCTCGGTTCTCGACGCAGGGTTGTTGCTGCCCAACTGGGACCGGTGGAGCCTCGACGTGCCCGCTGTGGCGTTGCTGCGCCTGCCGAGCCGAACGACGGACTTGATGGCGCAGCGACTGAGCGCGCTCGAGCCGGAGAAGATTTCACTCCTGCGCGTCGCCGCCATCATCGGCCAGGAATTCGATGCGGCGACCCTGCGGGTTGCGGTCGAACGAACGGACGCGGATGTGGCCGACGCAGTGGGCGAAGCACGTCGCTTGTACCTGGTCGAGCGAAGCGAGGGCGAGCGGTTTCGTTTCGTTCACCAATGCGTGCGCGATGCATTGACCGCGCCGCTGAGCACGGAGGACGTTCAGCGCATACACGGGAGCGTCGTCGAGGCTCTGCGCCGGATCCAACCGGGTTCGCTGGATTCATTGCCGGCCGAGGTCGTGTTCCAGTTGGCCAATCACGCGTCCCTGCAGGGGAGCTTCGGTGATCGAGCGTTTGCATGCCAGGCGAACATCGAAGCGGGCAAGCGGGCGATTGCCGCCTACGACAATGCGCGCTCGCTGTCGTTTCTCGAGTTCGCGGACGTGATTGCCAGCGAAGAACAAAGGAGAAGCTCGCACCTGCGACTGGACATTGCTGAAGCACGCTTGCGCCTCGGCTTGTTGCGCTCCAGCAGCGAGATGTTCGAATCGGAGTTGGTTCACCTCCAACAGCCCATGGACCGGGCGCGTGTGCGGTCACGACTATCGTGCATCTGTGAGGCCAACTACGACAGCGCTGGCGCCGTCGCGCATTTGGAAAAGGCGCTCGATGAGCTCGGTGAGCCGGTCCCGAAGCTGACGTTGTCGCGTTTGCCGGGGGTCGTGCGGCTGCTGTTCAGGTCGGTCAGAGTTCCCGAGACGTCAGTGTTGTCGGACGCGACCAGGCGCCGTTCCGAGTTGTTGTGCAGCCTCTACTCGCAGCTCAACCGCTTGGCTATCCTCAAAGGGCAGATTGGGCGCTTGTTGGATGCAACGGCGCGCTGTCTGGATGTCGCCTCGAGTTTGGGCGAATCGCCCGCGATGGCCAGGGCTCACACTTGGCGAGCCTTCTTGCTGACGTTGTTCAAGCGCAAAGGGCTCGCGCAAAAGGCTATCGACGCAGGGCTTCGAATTGCGCGCCGCAGTCGAGACTCCTCGGTCATCGCACACATTCTCACCCACCAGGCGGGGGTCGCAGCGTGGCGTGGCCAGATCGATTCGGCGCTCGAACTCGGCGCCGAGGCGATGACCCAGTTTCAGGCTTGGATGATCCCGTCCGAGTTGGCGCTCATGGCGATGAATCAGGAGATGATCGAAACGGTGCGGGGGCGCGCGCGACGGGCCTGGCCGTGGTTGCGGTCAGTGATCGTTCGAGCAGAGCAGTACGAGGGAGCCCCGATCTTGCCCGAGGTTTTTGCGTTGCGGGCCAGGGCTCTCGCCGTCCGCATGGGGACGGAGCACGAACTCGCGGAAACGCTCGCTCGACTCGATTCCGTATGTCTCGAAATGCCGCAGCAGGGCGGATACCACGCTTGGATCCCCGGCCCGACTGCACGTACCCTGGTCGAAGGCAACAGCGATCCACAGCTGTTGGAACGCCTCGTTACGGCGGTCGAAGCCGAAGGGCTCAATCCCCGACGGGTGCACCTCGCCTTTTCCGAGTACTACGTCGTCATCGCGCATGCGCGCGTCAACGCGTGTCTGAAGGACATCGACAAACCCGCTCTTCGCGCGTTGGACAAGGCCGCGGCTGACCTGAACGCAGCGGCGCGAATTCCATTGTTGCAAGCGCACGCGCGTGTCATCGCGGCTTTCGGTTCACTCTTCCGTCGACGGATGGCCCGAGCGTCAGCCCAGTTTGACGAGGCTGAGAGGATGGCCATCGACGAAAAGGCTCCCTGGGTATCCTTCGCCGTAGCCCGAGGTCGAGCCCACATGCTTCGCCTGCAAGGGCGGCCGATGGCGGCACTCGAACAAGCTCGCGCTGCGCTGGCGACGGCGAGGGAGAATGGTGTCGTTGCTTGGGAACGTTGGATCGTTTCGGAGTTCGACATCGCGTCACCCAACGCGTCGCATCTGGCGTGGGCTCCACCCGGCCACGATCGGACTCAACGGCATTTGCGCGCGTTTCTCAACGTCAGTCGAGCATCCAGCGTGGAAGTGGACCCGCAAAAGCAAGCTCAGCTCGTGCTGGACGAGATGATTGAGGTGCTCAGCGCGGAGCGGGGTGCACTCTACCTCAATGGTGCGCTCAGCGCCCGCGGAGGATTGTCGCCCACGACGGCACAACTGCGTTTGTTGGCGGCGCGTCAAGGCGGGAGGATTGACGATCCCGATCCGCATTCGCGCGACACGTCGCGGGTCGAGGGGGTCCTGCGGAGCGCTGAAATGACCGTCTCCGAGCACGTGGACGTAGGCGGTCGTCGCATGCGGACCACGGTTTTGCCACTGTCCGTGCAAGATCAGGTCGTCGGCGCGGTCTGCTTGGAAGGCCCGGCCTTGGGCGGGACGTTCTCCGAGCAGGACACCGAGGTGTTGCGGGCTTTGGCGAAACAAGTCCCCATCGCACTCGAGTTGGCGCACGTGTTGCGCGACCGCGAGCGCCTCGAAGAAGACCTACGTCAGTCTCAGAAGATGGAGGCCATTGGGCGCCTCGCGGGCGGGATTGCGCACGACTTCAACAACATGCTCGCAGCCATCTGTGTTGCCTCCGAAGCGGTGTTGTCCGAGTGTAGTCCAGAATCGACTCACCGCGCTGACCTGGAGACGATTCAGCGTGCGGCGGACCGTGCGACGCGATTGACCAGGCAGTTGCTGGCGTTCTCCAGACGCCAAGTCTTCGATGCGAGGCCGTTGGACTTGAATGAGACGGTTCGGGGTATCGTACCGATGCTCAAACGCTTGCTGGGTCACACCATCAACATCGAGGCGCACCTCAACGCGGATCTGTACGCGGTTAAGGCCGATGCGACACAACTGGAGCAGGTGCTGGTGAACCTCGCGGTCAATGCGCGTGACGCGATGCCTGACGGCGGTTGTCTGAGGCTGATGACGCGCAATACTTCCGTCGCTGCGGGTACCAGGTCGGTCCTCGAAGCCGGCGAGTACGTGGTGCTCGTCGTGAGCGATGATGGCGTCGGCATGGTGGAGTCGGTTCAGCGCAGAATCTTCGAACCGTTCTTCACGACCAAGACGTCCGAAGCGGGAACCGGTCTCGGCATGGCAATGGTGTACGGCATCGTTCGCCAGAGTGGCGGGCACATCGAGCTCGACAGTGAAGTGGGGATTGGAACCGAGTTTCGGATCTTTCTGCCCAGAACGTTGGAGGCGGTGCGCACGCTGCCACCGCCGTCTAGCGCTCGAGGACGCGCCAGCACTGGTTCGGTACTGCTCGTCGACGACGAGCCGTTGGTCCGCCATGCATTCGGGCGCACGCTGCGGCGAATGGGCTACGACGTCACGGTGGCGACCGGCGGTCGAGAGGCGATACGCATTTTGAAGCAGAAACCCAACGTCGACTTGATCATCACGGACGTAATCATGCCTGAGATGAACGGTGTCGAACTGATTGAGCAGCTCAGCGCGATGGGTATTCGCGCTCGTGTCTTGTACATGTCGGGCTACGCGGATGGGGTCTTGACCCGGCGGTCCGCTTTGGGTGAGGGCGTCGCGTTCATGCAGAAACCCATCCAGAACGACGAACTTGCCGCGAAGGTCGAACAGATGCTCAGCGCTCGGGTGCGTGGGTCGCGCTGATGCCTCGAGGGTTGCGGTCGCGTGATCGTCACCGCTGACAACTCGGGCAGTAGTGGGAGCTGCGCTGGGTAATGACGATCCGCTTGATTGACGAACCACATCGTCGACACGGTTCGCCGGTGCGAGCGTAGACCATCCTCTCGTCCTGGTAGCCACCGTCACTGCCGTCGGGGTTGACGTAATCGCTGATACTCGAACCTCCCGTTTCGATTGAGCGCAGCAAGACACGCTTCACCTCGCTCACGACGTGCTCGCAGCTCGCACGGCTGACTCGCCAAGCGGCGCGTTTGGGTCTGACGCCAGCTCCGAACAAGGCTTCGTCGGCGTAGATGTTGCCGATCCCTGCTAGCACTGACTGATCGAGAAGCAGGCTCTTGATGGGGATGCGACGACTGCTGGCGGCGGCGTGCAAATCGGCACCACCGGCACTCAAGGCGTCGATACCCAGTTTCTCGAGGCGTGGATCGGACTGGCCGACACCGAGCCAACGCACCTTGCCGAACTTCCTCACGTCTCGGAAGAAGACGCTTTCCCCATGATCTGCGAAATGGAGCTGCAGGTGGGTGTGTGAGTCTGGTTCGAAGCGAGCGCTGGTGTTGGTCTGCAGCGCGCCAGCCGCGGTGCTGTTGAGCAGGCGCGGGCTCTTGGCTGTCTGTGTGAACAGTTGCCCGGTCATGCCCAGGTGCAGCAGGAGCCTGCTTTCGTCATCGAGTTCCGCTAGCAGGTACTTGCCGCGCCGTACCAAGGCCGTCACACAGCGCCCTTCGAGTTTCCTTCGCAACTGTTGCGGACGAGTCAGGAAGAAGTAGCTGTCGCTCGTCGTGGCAACCCTGTCGATGCGTCTACCCAACAAGAACGGCTCGAGTCGGCGACGAGTGACTTCGACCTCGGGCAACTCGGGCATGTTCGATCAGGGTAGGGAGAAGGGTGACCTCGGGCTGTTGACGGCGACCGGCGCGAGCGTGTCGACGAAGACGTAATACAAGGAACCGGGAGGCCCGACGGTACTGGCGCTGTACCAGTGTCCGGCGGGGATGTCGACACTTTGGCCGGGGCGCAGCAGGATGGAGTGTCCATCGACCATGATCGTCGTCCGACCTGTCACGACGAAGATCGACGTGTGGGAGTCGGTGTGGATCCTGGGGCCGCCATGGCCAGTCAGGTGTTCGAAGCGATGAGCGCGAGGGCCCTCGCCGCCCGGGTCACGAAACATCCGACCGCGCTCGGTCGCTCGCTCGCGCTGAGTTGGACTCAGCACTCGCGGCGCGTCGTGCGCCGCGCGCGCGGGAAGTTCGTTGCACGCCGCTGACGTGCACGCGAACAGGCTGAGAAGTAGTGCGGCTGCCCCTCGCGGGTGAAATGCAGGCAACCATCGATTGAATGTAGTACCAAAAGACAGGGGCATGAGAAGCTGTTCTGTCGGGTCTACGACCCTCTCCGTTGCTTTCTACCCCCAAGATCGGGCTCGCGCGAGTTCCGTTCCATCGCAACACAGAGAACCCGTCCTAGCGAGAACGGAATCGATTCGTTTTGGGACTAGATCGGCTGTGCGGTTGCCTGCTAAGCACGTGTCGCTTTGGCTAGTCTGACGACGCGCAACGTTCGTGTGTCCGTGCAAGCAAGACATGCACCGGATCACTCCGACCCTGCGCGCAGGTTGTGGTTCTTCGTATACGATGTAGAGATCGAGAACCAGGGTGAGCAGACCGTCCAGTTGCTGACGCGGCACTGGCGCATCACCGACGCACACGGCGCGGTCGAAGAAGTCCGAGGACCGGGTGTGGTAGGTGAACGGCCAGTGCTCGGACCCGGCGAGACATTTCGCTATAGCTCGGGGTGCCCACTCAAGACGCCGTTCGGCTCGATGCAGGGGAGTTACCAAATGACGACGGAACGGGGAGACGTGTTCGACGTCGCCATCCCTCCGTTCGCGTTGCGTGACCCTCGCAACATGCAGTAGCCGCTGTTCCCATCGAAGTGCTCGGTGGTGGCGTCCCGATTGACCCGCCGCTGGGGTGGGCAGACTCGATTCAGCTTCTGAGCGACGCGATGAGTCCGTCGAGGATGTCCCTCTCTGACACGATTATTCGATCGAGTTCGAACACGTCGAAGATCGCCGTGAGGATGACTGCACCACCGACGATGACCTCGGCGCGTTGAGGCTCCATCAGCAGCCCCGCCCTTCGTTGGGTTCGCACTGCAAACAGCTCGTCGGTGAAGCGGACGACGTGGTCCCGCCGCAGCGCGAATCGATGCGTGATCTGTGGGTCGTAGTGGGAGATCCCTGCAGAGGCGGCGGCAAAGGTAGACACCGTTCCAGCGAGGCCGACCCACTGCTCGTGACCGTCCGCTCTCAACCTCTGGTTTGCCTGTCGGAGCAAGTCACTGACGTATCGTGTCGCCCCTGCGCGTTCAGTGTCGGCTGGTGGATCGCTTTCGAGGAACCGCTCGGTGATACGCACGCTGCCCACGTCCAACGAGATGAACGACTCCGGCTGAGTACAACCGCGTGCGAACTCCGTCGAGCCACCGCCGATGTCGAATACCACACGGGGTGTGCCAGTATCGCCGAGACTTGCCGTCGCGCCAGCGAACGACAGGCGTGCCTCTTCGTCGCCTGGCAACAGCTCCGGTTCTTTGCCGATCACGGCTCGCACTGCGTCGAAGAATTCCTGTCGATTGACGGCGTCCCGAGCGGCGCTCGTCGCAGTCATTCGCACTTGCTCCACTTGATTGGCTTCGAGCAATCGCGCGTACTGGGCCAATACCTTCAGTGTTCGATCGATTGCGCTCGGCTGGAGTCGTGACGTCGCGTCGACATCCTGTCCGAGGCGCGTGATGTGCATTTCTCGCGTCAGCTCACGGCCGCCGTCACCTTCGATCAAGAGGCGTATCGAGTTCGTGCCGATGTCGATTGCTGCTAGATTGGGCATGCCTGGATGACACCGGGGTTCGTCGGCGTTCAGGCGCCGCCAGCCCCACCGATTTCACGGTGCAGGCCGATCAACGTGAGCAGCTCCATGCGCGACGCCGAATCGGACAGGAACAAGCCGTGGAGCTTGCTGGTCGTGGTCCAGGAACCAGGCTTGCGAACACCGCGATAGCACATGCAGAAGTGTTGGCACTGCAGCACGACCGCGACGCCCAGTGGACGTAGGTGCTCTTGGATGGCGCCAGCGATTTGCGCTGTCAGCTTCTCTTGCACTTGTAGGCGCTTGGCGAACACGTCGACCACGCGCGCCAGTTTCGAGAGGCCGACGACGCGACCGTCGGGAATGTACGCGACGTGGGCTTTGCCCACGAAGGGCACGAGGTGGTGTTCGCAATGGCTGAGCACCTCGATGTCGCTGACGAGGACCAACTCGTCGTAGCCTTCCACTTCGCTGAACGTCTTGGCCAGGTATTCGCTTGGATCCTGCTTGTACCCCGCAAAGTGCTCTTCGTAGGAGCGAAGCACGCGGTCGGGGGTTTCCAGTAATCCCTCACGCTCGGGATCGTCGCCGATGTAGCCGAGCAGCACACGCAGGCTTTCGCGAGCTCTGTCCGTTTCGGCGGTGGTCGGCGCGGCCGGCGCGACGGATCTTCCTCGAGGTGTGCGCGTCTTCGATTTCCCGGAGCGGGGTTTGGGTCCCCCGTTCTTCTTCGGTGTGTTTCTCAGGGTCACGGGGTCTCTCCAGGCTGCGATGTCGCCGTCGGCTCGGCGTGCGCGGCGGCGCCGCGGAGCGGACTCGAGCGTCGTGGGATCCAGTTGAACGTGGCGCGGAGGTACACGGTCGGTCTCGACCACTGATACTTGCACGGTCTCGCGGCGTCGAGCGTTCTGGGAGTCGGGCCCCCGAAAATCGGCGACCCGGGAATGGGTTGCAGGACGTCGCCCGGTGAGCGGCCTTTCGCGGCCCCGCGGCCAGACCCGTGGCGCCCCGGCGCGTGGCGACGCGCGTCAGAGCGCGCGCGCGAAGTAGATGCCCGGTGGATCCGCCGCTGGAGCACTGTACAGCAGGCCCTCCGTGGGCCAGGCGACTTCGACCGTTTCGACGACGCCGTCGGCGATGTGCAGCACCTCGTCGCGATCGGTGCGATGCAGCCGCAAGGTCGCGGTGTTCGTCTCTTCGTCGAGATCGCTCAGCAGGGTCACCATCGGCAGCAACGCGGTGAACTGATACGCCCCGGGCCGGACACGCTTGGTCATTCGTCGCACCACGCCTGATTCGACCAGCGTCAGCTGCCCTTCGACGCCGTCGAAGTCACTGAGAAATAGGGCTCGGTCCTTTTGGGCGTCCGTGCGGATCCCTCGAGTCGAGACGTTCTTGATGATCGGAGTGAGCTCGTCGTCGTCGAGGGCGTACAAGTCGCCGTTGTTGCCATCGAAGTCGGTGATGACACCCGCCGAGCCGTAGTAGGCGACGGCGTCGGCGATCTTTTCCATCTCCTCGCCGAGAACCCCTGAATACAGTGCTCCGCTTTCGCCGCTCCAATCGAGCACGATCCGCGCGCGGCGCTTGCTGCTCGAAAACCGCGCCAGGCGCAGGTTGCCAGACTCCCCGAGCTTGATGGGCTCGTTTTGGCCCCACCTAGCCCATACCGTTCCGATCCCCGGTTCGGTGGTGGGTTCAGTGACGTAGAGTAACACCGGTCCCGTTTCCGTGTCGCCGACGATTCGGTAGTCGACGATCCCCGACCGGATGGTGCGGTGGGTATCGGTTTCCAGCTCGAACACGTTGAGGTTGCGGTCGCCGCAAGGAGAGAAGTACACCAGCTCCCGACCGTGCGCACCCGTGTTGAACTGCACGCCGCAGGCGTCTGTGTCGACGACGGTCGACTTGTCTGGATCGCCGGCGAGGGTGTACGACAGTGTGCCGTCTCGTTGGCGCAACCCGAGCATGGGGCCGTCCGCGCCACCCGCACTGAGGACGATCGAGGCAACGTCCTTTCCGACGCGCAGTACCTCGTCGAAGTTTGCGTCGCGTGCGACGACCTGTCCGTCTTCGAGAGTCCAAAGCCAGGTTTTGTTGTCGATTCCAGGAGCGATCCAGCCGAGGTCCCCGCCGTAGATCGGCTGGAGCTTGGAGGCGATGCGGGTCTTTCTGTCGTCCCACGGGCTGACGAAGTACAGTTCACCGTCCACCCGATTTTGAACCAGCACTCCCGGCTCTTTGGCGAAGCTACGATCGAGTGGAAGGTCACCGTTGGGGACGGACACCGAATCGAGGTCGCAGGCGAAGTTGGTGAACCGCAGAGTTCGCGGTTCATCGTCGGTGGCAGGAACCTCGAACGGGATCCGGGAATCGAGGTGTGCATCTTCGTCGTTGGTGCGACTGACCGATTCCACGAAGCGTGTCGCGGGACCCGCGCTGCAGCCCTTGGCGCCAGAGAACGGCGTGATGATCAGTTCTTGTTTGCTTTCGATCGCGACCACGAACGCGTCGTCCGCCGTGCTCCCGTCGAAGCGCAAGTTGCGAAACGAACCCTCGACGACGAGTCGTCCACCTTCCTCGACGGTTTCTGGATCGGGATTGGCCAACTCTTGCGCGGCCTCCTGAAAGCTGTTGCGGATCTCGCACCCACACAACAGCGCGACGCTCGTCGAAGTCACCGACAGCAACGACGTCAGGCGGTTTCGAGGCGCGTTTGGTCGGGGTGCGCCGGGGCTACCGCCCATGGGACGTCTTGGGATGGATGCTGGTTGAGCTTGGCGCAGCGCGTTCATGAGTTTGGAGCCTTTGAGTCCCGCGTTCTTTCTCCGAGATTTCGGGGCGAGTTCGAGATAGGTTTGCGTCGATGCACAAGAGGTTCGTCGACGGCCCTGTAGCTTGGGATTGGGCGCAGCCCGCGTCCAGGGACTTTCGAACACAAAAGTGAGCAGTTTGGTGCAACGAAGCGTCTTTGCGCGCACCTTCGTGTTCGTCGTCGTCGGTGGCGTCTGCAGCACCCCTGCCAGTTTGGCGTGGGCGCAGGATGGTGAGACAATCGAAGCGCCGGCCAGCAGTTTGAAGGTCGTCCCACCCGCTGCGGTGGAAACGGGCGTCGACTATCCCATCGGTGGTGAAGGGGACGCGGTCGTCGTACTGCAGTTCGTGGTCGATCGTGACGGGTCGGTGCGTGACGTCGATGTGTTGGCCGGGGACGAACCCTTCGCGTCTCAAGCCGTTACCGCGTCGGCGACCTGGCGCTTCGAGCCGGCACGTCGAGGTGACGACGTCGTTCCCGCAAAGATCCAGTTCGAGGTTCGGTTCGTTGCTCCCGCCGGTGCTCCACCCAAAAAGGCGCCCGACCAACCCGATCTCGAGCCGCCCGAAGGGGGACAACCCCCTACCCCCAGCGAGGCGAGAGGAACCGCGGAAGCGCACGTTGCTGCGGCCGTCGAGGTTACCGTCGAAGGAGAGCGGCCGGCTGGTGCCGTGAGCTTCACCCGCGCGGAGGCTCGGCAGGTTCCCGGCGCGCTGGGTGATCCGCTGCGCGCCGTCGAGACCATGCCCGGCGTCAGTCCCACGCTGTCGGGCCTTCCCTTGTATTACGTGCGCGGGGCCCCCCCCGCCAACATGGGCACCTTCATCGATGAGGTGCGCATCCCGCTGCTGTACCACGCATTCTTGGGGCCGAGCGTGATTCACCCGGAGTTGATGGAACGCGTGACCCTGTACCCGGGGCCTTACCCCGCGTCCTATGGAAGATTTGCGGGTGCAATTCTGGCCGCCGACCTGCGCACCGAACGCTACGAGCCGGACTACCGTGTCGAGGTGGGCATCTTCGACTCCGGTGGGTATGTCGAAACGCCGTTCGCCGACGGTCAGGGTAACATGTTCATCGGTGGGCGCTACTCCTATCTCGGCGCGTTGGTCAGTGCGGTGACGCCCACTTCTCTCGAATTCTGGAACTACCAGAGCCTGATCGAGTACGACTTGTCACCTCGAGATACCATCGGCGTATTCGTCCTCGGTGCGTTCGACTACCTCGAGGACCAGCTCGACGATTTCTTCGGGACCGAGTTTCACCGTGTCGATCTGCGCTACCGGCACGACTTCGACTCCGACACGCACGCGCGCGCTGGCGTGACGCTGGGGATCGACCGCACGCATTGGGCCGAGGGAAAGCTGCTCGACAAGATGATCGCCGGGCGCTTGAGAGTCGAGCATCGCATCGACCCGACGCTCTTGTGGCGCTCGGGTTTGAGTTTCAGTGTCGATAGCTTCGATCTGGAGCTGGATTCGCGTTCGGCGGATTTTTCCGATCTGCGCGACTTGTTCCGTAGTCGCGGAGATAGTGCCTACGGTGGCTTCACCGATCTTTCCTGGCAACCCGACCGCTGGGTGACAGTCGTGCCAGGCGTGCGCGTCGATCTGTATCGCTCGGGTGAAGAGAGCGAAGTGGGGATCGATCCGCGCATCACGGCCAGGCTACGCGTCACCGACGGCGTTGAGACCGTTCACGGTGTCGGGATCTCGCATCAGACGCCGAACTACGTTCCCAACGTTCCCGGCGCGCGTGTGGCGGGCCTGTCCGGCGGGTTGCAGACGGCGGTTCACACGAGCTCCGGCGTCGAAGCCGAGTTGCCCTGGGACCTGTTTGGTGTTGCGTCAGTGTTCCAGAACGTCATTTTCGACGTCACCGACCCGGTTTCTTCGACGCAGAGCTTCGCCATCAATGCCAGTGAGGCCCGCCAACGACCTACTGCGCGCTCACTCGGCCTCGAACTGTCGGTGCGTCGGCCCTTGACGCGTCGCTTTGGAGCATTGCTCAGCTACACGCTGTCACGCTCCACGCGCACGTTCGACACCTTCACGACGCTGGCGGGCTCGGATCGAACCCACGTCGTCAACCTCGCGGGGATGTACACTTTGGGCCCGAACTGGCGACTGGGCGCGCGTGGAGTTGCCTACAGTGGGGTTCCGGGTCGGCTCGAAGCGCAAGGGCAACGTCGCGTGTTCGATCAGGGGCGCGCACCACCATTCGTGCGCGCCGACCTTCGGCTCGAGCGTCGTTTTCGCTTCGAGGGAGACTCCTACCTGTCGGTGGTTGCGGAGCTGCTCAACGCCACGTTCAGCCGCGAAACGATCCGGCGCGTGTGCAATCCGGCCCAACCTGAGGAGTGCACCAATACGACGGTCGGCCCCATCTTTCTGCCCAACCTCAAGGTCGAAGCGCGCTTCTGATGCGCGCCGCTTGGCGGACTCACTCGCTCGCGAGCAGCTTCGCCAAGCGTCGCCCTTCGGCGATGCCCATGTGCACGCCTTCTTCGATCGCGACGCGGTCTTTCGTCAGTCGCGAGATCGGCATGTTCGGCGGCGGGTTGGAGACCATCACCGACCCGGCCGCCATCGCTTCCGAAAGGCGCTGCATGGTGGCGTTGTGCAGCTGATGCTGAGCGAGCGTGGCCTTGCGAGCTCGGCGAGGCACGATGGTGTGCATGAACGCCCGCTCGTACCAGTTGGTGGCTCTCTTCTTCGTCGTGATGTGGCGGGTCAGGATCACCAGGGTCGGGCCTGGGAATTGCCCGAGTTCGTCGATGTCGAAGGGCACCGGTGAAGCCACACCGCCGTCGATGTAGTGCCCGCCGTCGACGCTGATGATTCGATTGTACGCGGCGGGCAGCGCCAGCGAAGCTCGCATCCATTCGATCAGATTGTCGGCGTTGGGACGAGCGACCTTGGCCATGCAGCCGTCGACGTCCGTCGCCGTGATGAACAACGCCGGATCTCCGCGGGTGGCGGCGTGCAAATCGAGATACCCATTTTCGAGGATCACGTCGTCGAGCATCAGGTCGATGCCGAGACCCGGACCGGCCCACGGCGTCAACTGACGTCGCCAGCTGATGAAGTACGTGCCAGGGACGAATTCGGTCCACAGCTTCACGAGAGTATCGGTCTGTCCGGAGGCGAAGAACGCAGCGTTGACCGAGCCGGAGGAGCTGCCGACCACGGCGTGCCGCGCGACGTTCTCGTCGATCAACGCTTTGCACACACCTGCTGAGTAGGCGGCGCGTACTCCGCCGCCTTCGAGGACGAGCCGCATCTTCAGCTTCCGCCACGCACCTTCACGGAGTTGGCGTGCGCCGTGAGCCCTTCACGTCCGGCAAAATCGATGATTGCCGGGCCATCGTCGGCCAGACCGCGCGCGTCGTACTCGATGGTGCTGGTGGCTTTGAGAAAGTCGTTGCAAGACAGTGGGCCGAAGAACCGCGCCGTACCGCCAGTCGGCAACACGTGCGACGGGCCCGCGTAGTAGTCGCCGACGGGGACGGGGCTGTATGCTCCGATGAACATCGCGCCGGCGTTGTTGATCTGCGCGGCGCACCGTTCGTTATTTCGCGTGACGAGTTGTAGGTGCTCGGTGGCGAAGCGGTCGGCCAGAGCGCAGGCTGCCTCCAGGCTTTCCGTGACCAAGATCGCGCTGTAGTTCTGCAGCGAAGGGCGAGTGATCTCAGCGCGTTCGAGCCGTGACAGCTGAGCATCGACCTCGTCGCTCACTGCCGCAGCCAGCGTTGCTGAAGGGGTGGCCAAGATCGCCGAGCCAGGGTTGTGCTCCGCTTGTGCCAGCATGTCGGCCGCAACCCACGCGGGATTGGCCGAATCGTCGGCGACGATGAACACCTCGCTCGGGCCGGCAATGGAGTCGATGCCGACGCGACCGAACAGTTGACGTTTGGCCTCGGCGACGAACGCGTTGCCCGGGCCGACGATCTTGTCGACCTTGGCGATGGTTTCCGTACCGAAGGCCACTGCAGCGACCCCCACTGCGCCCCCCAGACGAACGACCTCGGCGATCCCCAGTTCTTTGGCGAGGGCCAGGGCCATGGGATTGATCTCGCCGCCCGTGGGTGGAGAGACCATCACGATCTCGCGCACGCCTGCAACCTGCGCCGGCACGACGGTCATCAACACGGTCGATGGGTATAGCGCCTGGCCACCGGGGACGTAGACCGCGACACGTTCGACTGGCGTGTAGCGGACGCCGAGCTTGCGACCGCCGCGAAGCAAGGGCGGGGGAGCCTGATACAGAATGTGTTGCTGGTACTCCCGAATGTTGGAGATCGCCTGGCGCATCAGCGCCAGAAATCGGGGATCGGCGGCGGCATGCGCCGCGTCGAGTTGGCTCTGGGGCACACGCAACGTGGCCGGAGTGATCGTCGCCTTGTCGAGCTTGGAAGCCAACTGCGCGGCGGCCGCATCACCGCCGGTTCGCACCTGCTGCAGGATGTCGGCGACGACGCGGGGCACGTCGACGCTCGATTGGCCCGCGCTCACCAGGTTGCCGCCGTGCAGCCGTGAACACAGGTCGTCCACGCTGACCGAAAAATCGGGGGATTGGCAGGAAAGGGTGCGGACGGTCGCCATGGGCGCGGAGCATAGTTCCGAGGTTCGAGTACCGCAACACGGCGCTGATCCGGCGCCGGGTGTCTCGTCGTCTGCGCCAGCTGCACGCCGCTGCGAGGTGGTTGGAAAGGCTGGCGGACCCGGTACGGCA